>DASSRJ010000018.1:0-9530 GCA_035701845.1 Pseudolabrys sp.
GCTCGACGAGCCTTCAATGGGGCTCGCGCCGCAGATCGTCGAGGAGATTTTCGAGATCGTGAAGGGTCTGAACGAAAAGGAAGGCGTCTCATTCCTGCTGGCCGAGCAGAACACCCATATGGCGCTGCGTTTTGCGCGCTACGGCTACATTCTCGAAAACGGCCGTGTGGTCATGGACGGAGAGGCCAGGGCGCTCGCCGAGAATGAAGACGTCAAGGAATTCTACCTCGGCGTATCCGAGGGCCGGCGCAAATCATTCCGCGAAGGCAAGCATTATCGCCGGCGCAAGAGGTGGCTCGCCTGACAAATCGTAATGGTCTCAACCCATGGACAAGCCGGAAGACTTTGGAGACGCCGTAGTCTTTCGCGCCTCGCCAATTCAAAATTTTGCCATTCTGATTTTATTTCTCTTCATGCTTGCGGGCGCTCCGTACTTGTTGTTGTTCAGCAGCTCAATTTACAGCCAGGCTCTCGGTGCGGTTGGAATTCCTATCAGTTTGTGGCTCGTTCTTAGGGCGGCAGCCAATGTGTGCCGGGGACGTCAGGTCATGGTCGCGATCGGTGAACGGGGCGTGTTTGATTGGAGGATTTCCGACGTTTGGATCCCGTGGCGGGCGATCCTGAATATTAGCCTTGCGGCGCCGGTTCCGGTCGTAGGCTGGCAACGATATGGCATAGCAATCCAGGTCGATCCCCCATTACTCTCGACTTTTAAAGAAAAGACGATTTCGCGAGCTATGCACACCCGGAACGCGTGGTGCGGTCTGCCGGGCTTTACGGTCACTCTATTGGGCGTCAGCGCAAAATTTGCGCAAGTCGCGACAGCGCTGGATCGCTACTTTCCGCAGTGGAGAGAACCACGAAAGGAGTCCACTGCGCGATGACTGGCTCCTTTTACGACGCCCTAGAAGTTCGCAATCCCGCCGAGCGCGAACGCGATCAGTTCGCTCAAATGCCCGCTGTCATCGCGCAAGCCATGACGGCGCCGGGGTGGGCCAGGCACCTCGCAGGAACGGATGCGAAAGGCGTCAGTTCGCGCGCGACGCTGGCGAAGCTGCCGGTTCTCCGCAAGGTGGACTTCGTGGCGTTGCAGAAAGCGTACCCGCCGTTTGGCGGTCTCAATGTCACGCCGGCCGCAAGCGCAAAACGTCTGCTGATGTCGCCGGGGCCGATTTTCGAGCCCGAGGGCGTGGGCAACGACTGGTGGGGCGCTGCGCGCGCGCTTTTTGCCGCCGGGTTCCGCAAGGGCGATATCGTTCACAATTCCTTCGCCTATCACCTCACGCCCGGCGGGTTCATCATGGAGTCGGGCGCGCATGCGCTCGGCTGCGCGGTCATTCCCGGCGGCGTCGGAAACACAGAGCAGCAACTGGAAGCGATCGTGCACTACGGGCCGACGGGTTATGTCGGCACGCCGGACTTCCTGAAGATCCTGCTCGATACCGCCGGAAAAACCGGAAAGGATGCGTCCTCGCTCAAGCGCGGCCTCGTTTCGGGCGCTGCGCTGCCGGCGTCGCTGCGCGACGAGCTTGGCCGGCGCAGCGTTGCCGTTCTTCAGTGCTACGCCACGGCCGAGCTGGGGGTGATCGCCTACGAAAGCGAAGCGCGCGAAGGCATGATCGTGAACGAGACCGTCATGGTCGAGATTGTTCGGCCGGGTACCGGCGATCCCGTGCCGGACGGCGAAGTCGGAGAAGTGGTCGTAACCTCATTTAATCGTGATTACCCGATGATCCGGCTCGCCACCGGCGATCTCTCGGCGTTGATGCCCGGCACTTCCCCTTGCGGCCGTACGAATGCGCGCATCAGGGGGTGGATGGGCCGCGCCGATCAGACCGCCAAAGTGAAGGGCATGTTCGTGCATCCCAGGCAGATTGCCGAAGTCGCGGCGCGGCATCCCGAGCTCAAGCGGGTCCGCCTTGTCGTCGACCGTGAGGCCGAACAGGACACGATGACCCTGCTGGCCGAGTGTGCGCCGGCCGATGCCGCTCTCGCTGCGGCGATCGCTGCAACCTTGCAGTCGATCACCAAGCTGAAAGGCGCCGTGAAACTGGTGACGCCCGGTACGCTGCCGAATGACGGCAAGCTGATCGCGGACGAGCGCAAGCCATGAGTCCTGCGACAGCTCCGGCGACCGGCGGCCGGATCGGTGTGCTGCTGGTGAATCTCGGCACGCCGGATGCGACCGGTTACTGGCCGATGCGCCGTTACCTCAGGGAGTTTCTGTCCGACCGGCGCGTGATCGAGGAGAACCGCCTCAAATGGTGGTTCGTGCTGAATTTCATCATCCTGACGGTGCGGCCGGGCCGCAAGGGACGCGACTACGACAAGATCTGGAACAAGGATCGCAACGAGTCGCCGCTGAAGACCATCACGCGATCGCAGTCCGACAAACTCGACGAGATCCTCGACAGGATGGACAAGCGCATCAGGGTCGACTGGGCGATGCGCTACGGGAATCCATCGATCCGCTCGCGGCTCGAAGCGCTCGCGGCGCAGGATTGCGAGCGGGTCCTGATCGTCCCGCTCTATCCTCAATATGCCGCCGCGACCACGGCAACGGTCTGTGATGAAGTCTTCCGTGCACTGCGCCGCATGAGATCGCAGCCGGCGTTGCGTGTCGCTGCGCCGTATTACGCCGAACCAGCCTACATCGATGCGCTTGCGGCCTCCCTCAATGCGGCGCTGGCCAAGCTTTCGTTCAAACCGGACGTGATCATCGCGTCCTATCACGGCATGCCTGAAGATTACGTCGCCAGGGGCGATCCGTACCTGAAGCAATGCGGCGAGACGACCGCGCTGCTGCGCAGGAAACTCAAGCTCGATGATGAGCGCTTCGTCATGACGTTCCAGTCGCGTTTTGGCACGGCCGAGTGGCTCAAGCCCTATACCGATGCGACCGTGAAATCACTGGCCGAACGCGGTGTAAGAAATCTCGCGGTGATCACGCCGGGCTTTGCCGCCGATTGCCTTGAGACATTGGAAGAAATCGCAATTGAGAATGCAGCACTCTTCCGGAAGGCCGGGGGGAAGAACTTTGCTGCGATCCCCTGTCTGAACGACAGCCCGGGCGGCATGGCCGTGATCCGCGACATCGTCACGCGCGAGCTCAAGGGCTGGGTTTAGCTCGAAAAACCGGACGCCTGAGCGGGTCAACCGCCCGTTAACCATAAGATTTTAGCTTCCGTTAACCACTGCGCGCTGCCCGGCGCGTGCGCTCGCACGCGCGCCGCCGGGCCGTGCGGCATTGGCGACGCAGGACGAGGAGCGACTTCACAAGTGATGCCGCCGCATCGCATGTCCAATCCGATGGCGCCGTGCGGCATCGGTCTCGTGCTCGCCGGATGCGTGCTGCTCGTCGGCGGCCAGGCACGTGCGCAGATGTCGGGCGCATTCATGGATGCGTTCGCGCCGAAGCTGCAGGCGCCGCGCAGTGCGCCGCGGTTTCAGAAATACGATCGTGAGGCTCTGGCGAAGCTCGCCGAGACAGCGACGTTTGCTCCCGCTGGCTCCGGGGCCGGCGCAACGGGCTTTGATTCAACAAACACCCGCAAGTCCCGGTCGAAAATCAGAACGAAGAACGCCGCGAATGCGCGGGCCATCGCGCCGGGCGTTCCGGCCCAGCCGGCGCCTTCGCCCTACGGCAAGCTTGCGGATATAACCGCAAGCGTGCCTGCAGGCACGCCGGGAGCGCCGCCGGTGCAGATTGGGCCGATCCGTGCGCCTCTGAAGAAACGAAAAGCCCACACCGAGCCCGAAGATCCCTACGCCCCGTTGGGTATTCAGGCCGGTGCGTTCGATCTTTTTCCCGCGATCGAATTGATCGGCGGCTACAACACTGATCCAGGACAGACGCCCAGCAGCAAGGCCGCCTGGTTCTATACCGTCGCGCCTGAGCTGCGTGCGCAATCGAACTGGTCACGCCACGAACTGAAAGCCAACCTGCGCGGCAGTTACATCGGCTACAGCCCCGACGAAACGCCTTCGCTGAACCGGCCTTACGTCAATGGCCGTATTGACGGCCGCATCGATGTCTCGCACGACACCCGTGTCGACCTCGCCGGGCGCATCCTGGTGTCGACCGACAACCCCGGCAGCCCGAATTTGCAGGCCGGGCTCGCCAAGCTGCCGATCTACACAACAGGCGGTGGCACCGTCGGAGTCGGACAGCGCTTTAACCGTTTCGATGTTTCGATCAAAGGCGATGTGGAGCGCACGGTCTATCAGCAATCGCAGCTGACAGACGGCTCAACGTCGTCCAATGACGATCGCAACTACGATCAATATGCCGGCACGCTGCGCGGCAGCTACGAAATATCGCCGGGCCTCACGCCTTTTGCCGAAATTATTGGTGACACCCGCGTGCACGACCTCAATACCGATTCCTCCGGCTATCAGCGCAATTCAAACGGCCTGACCGGCAAAGTCGGCGCGAAGTTCGAACTTACACGTCTGCTCACCGGCGAGGCCTCACTCGGCTATACGCGCCGTTCCTACGAGGATCCGCGGCTGGAAGATATCAGCGGCCCGATTGGCGATGCTTCGCTCATTTATACCGCGAGCGCCCTGACGACGGTGAAGGTGCTCGGACGATCAACGATCGGAGAATCGACCATTCCCGGCGTATCCGGCGTGTTCTATCGCGACGTTGGAGTGCAGGTCGATCATTCGTTCAGGCGCTGGCTGGTCGGGAGTCTCAAGTTCGGTTTCGGCGTCGACGACTATGTGGGGAACGACCGGCTCGACAAACGCTACTCGGCGGGCTTCGGCCTGACCTACAAGCTTAACCGCTCGGTCCAGATCAAAGGTGAGTTCCGGCAAGACTGGCTGCAATCAAACGCGCCGAACGTCGACTACACCGCGAGCGTCGTGATGCTGGGCTTGCGCTTGCAGCGCTAGCTACTTGCTGTCAAGCAGGCGTCGTATCTCGGCGCGAAGCTCGGGTGCAATGTCGTTGCGCTGCAGTCCGTACGCCACATTTGCCGCCAGAAATCCGATCTTCGAGCCGCAGTCGAAGCTGCGGCCCTCGAATTTCAGTCCATAGAACGGCTGGGTGCGTGCCAGCGCCACCATCGCGTCGGTGAGTTGAATTTCGCCGCCGGCGCCTGCGGCCTGCTTTTCGAGCAGCTCGAAGATTTGCGGCTGCAGGATATAGCGCCCGGTGATTGACAGATTGGAAGGTGCTTCGCTCGCCTTCGGCTTTTCGATCATTCTGGTGATCGAGAACGCCTTTCCCTTGGCAGCGCCGACACCGACCACACCGTACATATGTACGCGCTCGGCCGGAACTTCCTCGACCGCAATGATATTGGCATTGCCATCGAGATCCCTGGCGGCATCGATCATCTGCGCCAGACAACCGCGCGGGTGCTGGACCAGCACATCGGGCAGCAGGAGCGCAAACGGCTCGTGGCCGACAAGCTCGCGGGCGCACCACACGGCGTGACCCAGGCCGAGCGGCGATTGCTGCCGCGTGAAGCTGACGGTCCCGGCCTCAGGCAGGTCTTTCGACAGCAAGCTGAGCTCGGCGTTCTTGCCGCGCTCCGTCAAAGTTAACTCGAGTTCGAACTGGCGATCGAAGTGGTCCTCGATCACGCTTTTGTTCCGGCCCGTCACGAAGATGAGATGCTCGATGCCGGCCTGCCGGGCTTCGTCGACCACATGCTGGATCAACGGCCGGTCTACCACCGGCAACATCTCCTTGGGCATGGCCTTGGTGGCGGGCAAAAACCGGGTTCCGAGGCCGGCCACGGGGAATATGGCTTTGCGAATGCGGGTCATGCGAAAATCGTCAAAATGGCTCGTGGATGGATTCCTGCGCAGAAAGCACGGGTCAGGGTGGGGGGTCCAGATGCGACATAAAGAAGTCCACCATTAACGACCCTGAAATGATATCGGAGCAACCCATAGATTGGGGATGACGGATTAACGGCGGGAAGGGCATGCGTGCACGATTGGCATTAGGCGTCATTGCGGGCGTTTTTGCGGCTGCTGGCGGAATCGCCGGAGCGCAGGATTCACGTCACCCTGCCACCACGGGCGCGCTGTCGCAGCCTACTCCGCAACAGACCCTGGAGTGGAGCGGGCAGTCGGGCGCGTCCGGCCATCCGCTCATGACGGCCGAAGCAATCCGGGCATCGGCGGCGAATTTTCACGGCTGCATCCAGCGGCTCTGGCCGGCGGCTGCCAAGCGCGGGATTTCGCGAAACACGTTTGCAAAGTACACCGCTGCGTTGACGCCCGATCTGAGGATCATGGATCTGCTCGATAACCAGCCTGAGTTCACCAAATCGGTCTGGGACTATCTCGACATCCTGGTGACGGGCGAACGCATCGAGCGCGGGCGCGCGCTGCTCGAAAAATACCGAAGCGTTTTCGATGCCGTGGAGCGGGCCTATGGCGTTGACCGCTACACGATCGCGGCAATTTGGGGCGTCGAGACCAACTACGGGACGCTTGGCGGCGAGCGCCCGGTGCTGCGTTCCACCGCGACACTGGCCTGCATCGGACGGCGGCAGAATTATTTCCGTGAAGAATTCCTGTCGACGCTTGAAATTCTTCAGCACGGCGACGTCCGTCCCGAGCATCTGGTCGGCTCATGGGCCGGAGCGTTCGGACCGACGCAGTTCATGCCGACCGCGTTCAAACGCTATGCCGTCGACTTTGACCGTGACGGGCGTCGTGACGTCGTCGACTCGATCCCTGACATCATCGCGTCCACTGCCAATAACCTGAAAAAGGATGGCTGGGTCACCGGCCGGACGTGGGGCTATGAGGTGATCGTGCCGGCGACATTCAATTTCCTTCTCGCCGACCACCGCCGGTCGATGACTCTCCGCGAATGGGAACGTCATGGCATCAGGCGCCCCGACGGCCATCCGTTCCCGCGACCGGATGATCATGCGTTCCTCCTGGTGCCCGCCGGCGTGCAGGGACCGGGCTTCCTGATGCTGACGAATTTCAGCGTCATCATGAAATACAATCCCGCCGAAGCTTACGCCCTGGCGATCGGGCACCTCGCGGACCGGCTGCGTGGCGGTGGCCCGTTCGCACAGGACTGGCCGCGGTACGAGCGTGTCCTGTCGCGGACGGAGCGCCTGGAACTTCAACAGCTGCTCGCACGACACGGTTTTGACGTCGGCGAGCCTGATGGTCAGTTTGGGCTTAAGACCCGCGCTGCAATTCGCGAATTCCAGGCCAGAAGTGGCCGGATTCCGGACGGTTTCGCCTCTGCCGGTATCCTGGACCAACTCCGCGCGCGTTAAGGATTGCAACGCAAACGCCACCTTTGAGTTGACATTTTTCAGGCGCTAATGGTCCATGGTGGTGAGGGCCGTTGCCGAATACGGGCCCATCGATTTGGCACGTCGCATGGCTGGAAAGAACCGGTTTTCGCGCTGGCTTGTTGGGGCAGCCCTTCTGGCCGCGGTGGACTTCGCGGGCCTTGCCGCGCTTGAACTGGCCGTCGGTTCGCCGGCGCAGGCGCAGTTTTTCCGGGATGACCGCTTTCCATTTTTGAGCCGGCAGCGTCCGCAGCGGCCAAGCGGCGGGGGTTTTTTCGGCGGGTTCTTCGGCGGCGGCCAGCGGCAATTCGATAACACCCCTGAGCAGCAGGCGCCCGTCGATAACTCCCGCGCGCCGCCGCCGAAAAAGGCGGAAGCAAAACCGGACGCAGTTGCGCCGACGACCTCGATCGTCGTCATGGGCGACGGCATGGCCGACTGGCTTGCCTACGGATTGGAAGACGCGTTCGCGGATTCGCCGGAGATTGCCGTTGTCCGCAAGAACAAGGTGCACTCCGGACTGCTGCGATATGAAGCGAAAGGCGATCTTGATTGGTGGCATGTCGCGCGTGACATCCTGAATCAGGAAAAAACAAATTTTGTCGTGATGATGCTTGGCGTCAGCGATCGCCAGAACATCCGCGAGCGCGACCTGGCGAAGGAAGCCGACAAGAAGAAAGAAAAAGACAAGGCGAGCAAGCAGGCGTCGGAAAAAGAGTCCCAGCCCAAGGATCAGGGCGAGGACGCCGAGCAGGATACGATCACCGCTCCCGAAACCCAGCCCGGCAAAAGGTCGAACGGCGTGATCGAATTTCGCACCGACCAGTGGGCCGAGATCTATTCGAAGCGCATCGACGAGACCATCGCCGCCCTCAAGAGCAAAGGTGTGCCGGTGTTCTGGGTCGGCCTGCCGTCGATCCGTGGCACCAAGTCGACCGCTGATGCCGTCTACCTCAACGATCTTTACCGTGCCCGCGCCGAGCGCGCCGGCGTGATCTATGTCGACATCTGGGACGGCTTTGTTGACGAAGCCGGAAAATATTCGAACTTCGGTCCCGACTATGAAGGCCAGATGCGCCGCCTGCGCTCGAGCGACGGTGTCTTTTTCACGAAGAGCGGCGCGCTGAAGCTTGCGCATTATGTCGAGCGCGAAATCCGCCGCCAGATGAACAGCCGCGTGGCGCCGATCGCAATTCCATCGGGGCCCGCTGTGCCGGCCACGCCGGACGGCAAGCCGGCGGCCCGCCCGGTGGCCGGGCCTGTCGTGCCGTTGACGGTTGCGCCCACGACGTCCGAAGACCTGCTGGGAGGCGCGGGAAACAGCTCTCCGCACGGCGATGCAATCGCGACCCGCGTGCTGGTGAAGGGCGAGCCCGTTGCGGCGCCGCGCGGGCGTGCGGATGATTTCGTGCTGCAGCCCGATAGCGACGGCAAAGCGGTGCTGCCGCCTGCCGCAGCGATGCCGGCCGGTGCCATGGCGTCCGCGCCGGCCGAGGCCGCGCGGCCCGAACCGGCCGCTGCACCTGACAAAAAGGCCTCTGCACCCAGGAGCCCGCCTGCGGCAAAAACCACACAAAATGCTTCGCCGAAGCACCGGTCGGAATCCGGGTCGCAATCCAGGTCGCAAACCAGGTCGGAACCAAGGCCGGTGCGTCCGCAGCAGCGGGACGACGCGCCGCGTCCGCCGCGGCCGATTGGCCTGTTTGGCGGCTTCCGCTAGCGTTTTAATTCATTGGAATTGCCCCTCGTCATGCCCGCGCTTGTCGCGGGCATCTCGCTTAGGAAGGCACTGCGTCCCTTATCGGGATGGCCGGAACCCGTCTACGCTCGCTGCGCGAGCTTCGACGGGCTTGAGTCCGCCGACCCAGCCTCCGCTCGCTTCGCGAGCTACGGCGGGTTTGAGTCCGCCGAAGCGCGGAGCGCGAAGGCGGAAGCGCGGAGCGCGAAGGCGGGCAAGTCCGGCCATGACGAAAACGGCTTTACGGAATGAAGTCGCGGCTTGTCGATCGAGAAGGGCTGGCGCCGTCAGCGCGGCAGCGTCGTCGAGCCCATCAGGAGCTTGTCGACCGCGTGCGCCGCCTGGCGGCCTTCACGGATCGCCCACACCACCAGGGACTGGCCGCGCCGCATGTCGCCGGCGGCGAACACCTTGGGCACCGATGTCTGGTAGGCATTCGTGTCGGCCGAAACGTTGCCGCGCTGGTCGAGGGCAATGTTGAGGGCCTTGAGCATGCCCTCGTGCACGGG
>DASSRJ010000019.1:0-44615 GCA_035701845.1 Pseudolabrys sp.
GGTGGTGCGAAATGTCGCGGCCGGTTCCCTGGCGCAGCGCCTCGGCATCGAGGAGGGCACGCAGCTGCCGCGCTCGATCATCGAGTTCTACTACAAGAACGACAAGCTCAACGACCCGATGGTGTCGGAAGAGCACATCACAGCCTTCGGCTGGGCCTCGCCGCAGGAGATCGACGACATCATGGCGCTGGCCATCCGCGTCAACGACTTCCTGTCCGGGCTTTTTCTCGGCGTCGGCATCCGTCTGGTCGACTTCAAGATGGAAACCGGCCGGCTGTGGGAAAACGACGTGATGCGCATCGTCGTGGCCGACGAGATTTCCCCCGACAGCTGCCGGCTGTGGGACATCAAGACCAACGACAAGCTCGACAAGGACCGTTTCCGCCGCGATCTCGGCGGCCTCGTCGAGGCCTACACCGAGGTTGCCAAGCGTCTCGGCATCATGAGTGAAGGCGAGCGCCCGCAGGGGACCGGACCAGTGCTGGTGAAGGGCTGAGCTCGAAAAATTCAGTGCTCGAAAATGAAAGATGGCCGGGCATGACCCGGTCATCTTTCAT
This sequence comes from Pseudolabrys sp., assembly GCA_035701845.1. GTDB lineage: Bacteria > Pseudomonadota > Alphaproteobacteria > Rhizobiales > Xanthobacteraceae > Pseudolabrys. The sequence goes on from DASSRJ010000019.1 coordinate 558, forward strand.
TCAGCGGCGGCCAGTCGGGGCTAAAATTTGTAGCTTAATCCAACAAGCCCCATCATCAGCGTGTTGCTGAACTCGCCGCGATACGCGCTGCACAAGATGGTGCTTCCCTCGTTGCATTGGACGCTCGTCGTTCCAAGATCAACGTAGCGGACTTCAGCACGAGCAGTCCAATGCAGGCCGAACATATGTTCTATGCCCACGCCCGCTGTCCAACCGACTTTGGTTCGCTCTTGCGTGAAGCGGGCGAAGATGTTGCCAGCAGAGTCATTGATGACCGTGAAGTCGTTGTTTACACGGCCGAAGGCGACACCTCCGGTGAAATAGACAAGCGTTGCGTCCAGAGCGAGTCCCGCACGGCCGCGGACTGTGGCTATCCATCGGGCATCAAACGAGCTGTCAGCATGGAAATCAAAAACGCCGTTCTGGGACGCCGTCTTTGCCCCGGTCCAGATCCAGTCACCCTCCAGGCCATAAACGAAGTTACCGCTTTGCCAATTGTAACCCGCCAGAGCTCCGATCGCGCCGCCTGTCTTGTTCCCTTCGAAGGTCCCGCAGTCAAATGCACAGCCAAGGTCTTTAAACGAAGCGTCGTGACGCGCGACGCCGCCGACTATGCCTAAGTAAGGCCCTGTCCAGGTCGGAACTGCAACCGGCGCATAGGGGCTCGCCTTCGCTGGAAGATCCGCCGCATGGGCCACAGTCGACAGCGTCAGAACCGAGACTGTCGCCAGGAAGTAATTCTTCATTGTCCAATCCTCTTCCACCAAATGCCGGCGATCTGCTTGCCATGCGTTTTTTCGACGCGCGTCGGCTGAGCGGAGGACGCACGCTCTCTTTTCACGGCGTATGTGGCGTAGCGGCAACGTTTGCGGGACACGCGAACGGACTGAGCGAAAACTTACATGAACGTCGTCGAGCCAATTCTCTTTCAGGGGAAACACGATCCGCCGGCGCCGGCTATGTGCGCGCCGGGCACGGCGATGGACGTCGTCAGCTATGCGCGACTCGCGCGATTCATTCACAATGTCGGGCGCAGTGCCATAAGCGCCGGCATTTCACCGGGCGACGTCGTTGTCCTCCAAGTGAAGGACCACATATTCCATACAGCCCTTGCGCTTGGTCTGATGTACATCGGCGCGGCGACCGTTTCGGTCAGCGAGGCCCTACCCGGCAATCTTCCTTGCGATGTCATCATCACGGATACCCCGCGGTCATATGCCAACGGAAAGAGCGCAAAGGTGCTTGCCGCCGATTTCGCCTGGATCTCGGGTGACGGTACCCCGATCGACGAACGGCATGTGTATCGCGGCGCCGGCAATGATATCTGCCGGATCGCGCTGACCTCGGGCTCCACCGGCGAAGCGAAGGCGGTCGGATTTACCCACAACAATCAGCTGGCACGGCTCGCCCGTTACAATCATGTGTTCGGAAGGATTTTTCCCGAGTGCTCACGCTTTTTCAGCGACTACGGGTTCGGCTCGAGCGGCGGCTTCCGGCACATTCTCTATGTGTTGTCGCGCGGCGGTACGATGTTTTTCCCGGGCGCCTCGCCGATGGACACGCTGCAGACTTTCGAGCTCTACAAGGTGCAGGGGCTGATCGCTTCGCCAGGCGGCCTCAGCGGATTTGTGAAATTTTACGACGCCAATCCTGAATTTCGCTCGGGCTTCGAAGTTATCATTGCGGCCGGAAGTCCTCTGCACAGCTCATTGTCGGAGCGTGTGCGCGCGCGACTATGTTCCAACCTGATTTTCTATTATGGGACGACCGAAACATCGACCATATCATCGGCGCCTGCCCATGCGCTCTCCGGCGTCGCAGGAGCAGTCGGCCATGTTGCGCCGGATGTCTCCGCGCGCATTGTCGACGAGACTGGGGCGCCGCTGCCGTTCGGCCACGAGGGCGTGGTGCTTGTCAGGACGCCGGTCGGCGTTGCCGGTTATCTCGCCACCAGCGGTCAGAGCGAAACCGCATTCCGCGACGGGCATTTCGATACCGGGGATATCGGCTATCTGACCGAGGGCAGAATGCTGGTCATCACCGGGCGGAAAAAGGAGGTTCTCAACCTCGGCGGTGACAAAGTCAGCCCGCAGCTCATCGAGGATGCCATTGCCGCCTTCAAGGGCATCCGCGAAGCGGGGGCCTTTTCAATGCCAAACGACATGGGTGTCGAGGAGGTCTGGTCATTCATCGTGCATGGCGAAGCGCTCGACAAGGAGGCGCTCCACAAACACTGCCGGGAGCGGCTCACCCGGACCCACGTGCCCGTGCGTTTCATCAGCGTCTCCGAGCTCCCTCGCAATGGGAACGGCAAGCTTCAAAGGCATCGGCTGGCGGCCATGGCGCAGGAGCTCGGCAGCGCAGGGTGACAGGTGCGGCCGAATTCCACGGCGTTCCGCCTTGAAAAACTGGGTGGGCAGGATGACCTGTGTAGGGTTCGTCCGCACGGTTGAGGTGACCTGTGGCGGATGCTAGGTGAGGTCATCGAGCCCGGAATCGCCTGAAAAACCGCTATGAAAGCCCGCGTCACCGTCACTCTGAAGTCCGGCATTCTCGACCCGCAGGGCAAGGCGATTGAAGGCGCGCTGCGTTCACTGCGGCTTGCGGGCATCTCGAGCGTGCGCCAGGGCAAGGTCTTCGACATCGAAATCGATGGCGGTGACCGCGCCAAGGCCGAAGCCTTGCTCAAAGAGGCGGCCGACAGGCTGCTCGCGAACACGGTGATCGAAAACTACAAGGTGGACGTTCTCGGATGAAAGCCGCGGTTCTCGTCTTTCCTGGAATCAACCGCGAGCGTGACATGGCGCGCACTTTGCGTCTGATCTCCGGACGCGAGCCGGCTCTCGTCTGGCACGCCGACAGGGAACTTCCCGCCGGAACCGACCTCGTTGTGATCCCCGGTGGATTTTCCTACGGCGACTACCTGCGCTGCGGGGCGATCGCGGCGCGCAGCCCGATCATGGAGGCGGCGCGCGCCTATGCCGAGAAGGGCGGACTGGTCCTCGGCGTCTGCAATGGTTTCCAGATTTTGTGCGAGGCAGGCCTGCTGCCGGGCGTTCTGATGCGCAATGAAAACCTGCGCTTCATCTGCCGCGACGTCTATCTACGCGTCGAGCGCTCGAACACGCCGTTCACGCGAGGCTACAATGCCGGTCAGGTCATCCGCGTGCCGGTTGCGCACGGCGAGGGCAATTACATTGCCGACGGCGAAACCATTGCGCGGCTGGAAGGCGAGGGGCGCGTGCTGTTCCGGTATTCTTCGCCGGACGGCATGATCGATCCGAACTGGAACCACAATGGCGCCATCAACGCGATTGCCGGTATCCTGAACGAGCGCGGCAATGTGCTCGGCATGATGCCGCATCCCGAAAATCACGTCGAAGCCGTAATCGGCCCGACCGACGGGCGCGGGCTGTTTGCCGGATTGGCCGAGGCACTGGAGCGCGCGGCGTAACCGTGATCCCGAACGACGTCCGCATTACGCCCGAACTTGTCGCCGAGCACGGCCTAAAACCCGACGAATACGACCGGATCCTGAAGCTCATCGGCCGTGAGCCCTCGCTCACCGAGCTCGGCATTTTCTCGGCCATGTGGAACGAGCACTGCTCGTACAAATCCTCGAAAGTCCATCTGCGCACATTGCCGACCAAGGGGCCCTGGGTCATCCAGGGGCCCGGCGAAAATGCCGGCGTCATTGATATCGGTGATGGCCTTGCCTGCGTGTTCAAGATGGAGAGTCACAATCACCCGAGCTACATCGAGCCTTACCAGGGCGCTGCAACCGGAGTCGGCGGCATCCTGCGCGATGTCTTCACCATGGGCGCGCGTCCGATCGCCTGCCTGAACGCGCTGTCGTTCGGCGCGCCCTCACATGCCAGGACGCGGCATCTCGTCTCCGGCGTTGTGGCCGGAATTGGCGGCTACGGCAACTCATTTGGCGTTCCGACGGTCGGCGGCTCGGTGCGTTTTCATTCGCGCTACGACGGGAACTGCCTGGTCAACGCCATGGCGGTCGGCATCGCGCGCAAGAATCAGATTTTCTACGCGGCCGCCTCGGGCGTCGGCATGCCGATCGTCTATCTCGGCTCGAAAACGGGGCGTGACGGAATTCACGGTGCGTCGATGGCGTCGGCCGAGTTTGATGAAGACTCGGAGGGCAAGCGCCCGACCGTTCAGGTCGGCGATCCGTTCTCGGAAAAGCTGCTGCTCGAGGCCTGTCTCGAGATCATGCAGAAGGGTTGCGTCATTGCCATCCAGGACATGGGCGCCGCCGGCCTGACCTGTTCGGCGGTGGAAATGGGCGCCAAGGGCGATCTCGGCGTCACGCTCGATCTCGACAGAGTGCCGTGCCGCGAAGAGGGCATGAGCGCCTACGAAATGATGCTCTCCGAGAGCCAGGAGCGCATGCTCATGGTTCTCAAGCCGGACAAGGAGAAAGAGGCTGAGGCGATTTTCCGCAAATGGGGTCTGGATTTCGCGGTCGTCGGTGAGACGACGCCGTCGAAGCGTTTCATCGTGCGTCACGGCGGTGAGGTAATGGCCGATCTGCCGATCAAGGAACTCGGCGACCAGGCACCGGAATATAAACGTCCGTTCGTCAATGCGGCGAAGCCGGATGCGGTCGACGCTGAAAGCGTGACGGCTCCGGTTGACACGATCGAGGCGCTCGAGAGATTGCTTGCTGCTCCCGACCTCTGCTCCAAGCGCTGGGTATGGGAGCAATACGACCACGTCATTCTCGGCAATACCGTTCAGCGTCCGGGCGGCGATGCCGCCGTTGTACGCATCGAAGATGGCCCAAAGGGCCTCGCGCTCACCACCGATGTGACGCCGCGCTATTGCGAGGCGGATGCTTTCGAGGGCGGCAAGCAGGCGGTCGTGGAATGCTGGCGAAACCTGACCGCCGTCGGCGCGAAGCCGCTTGCCATCACCGACAATCTGAATTTCGGCAATCCCGAGCGGCCCGAGATCATGGGTCAGTTCGTGGGCTGCATCCGCGGCATCGCCGAAGCCTGCAAAGCGCTCGAGTTTCCTGTCGTGTCGGGCAACGTGTCGCTCTACAACGAGACCAACGGCCGCGCGATTTTGCCGACGCCGTCGATCGGCGGCGTCGGTCTCATCGAGGATTTCGCAAAGTCGGCGACACTGGCCTTCAAGCGCGCCGGCGAGACCATTCTTCTCGTCGGAGAGACGACCGGCTGGCTTGGCCAGTCAATGTACCTGCGTGAGCTGTGCGGACGGGAAGAGGGGGCGCCTCCGCCGGTCGATCTGATCGAGGAGCGCGAAAATGGCGACTTTGTCCGTTCACTGATCCTCGACGGGACGGCCACGGCGGCGCACGACCTTTCCGACGGTGGCCTTCTCGTGGCGCTTGCGGAAATGGTGGTGGCCTCGGGGATCGGGGCGCGGCTCGATGCGGCACCTTCCGATATTCCGGCTCACGCCCATTGGTTCGGCGAGGACCAGGCGCGCTATCTTGTCACGGTGCCCGACGATAAGGTGGCTGCCGTTCTGTCGCGGGCGAAGGCTGCGAATGTTCCGGTGTGGGTGATCGGCACGACAGGCGGTGACACGTTGACGCTTGCCGGCGAGCGTCCCATCCTAGTCTCGATTCTGCGGGAGCGGTTTGAATCGTGGCTTCCGGCTTACATGGCCGGGGAGCTGTGAGGTTTGCGAGGACGTTGCGAGGACCTGCCGATGGCGATGGATGCCGTCGAAATTGAGCGCCTGATCAAGGCGCATATTCCCGACGCCGAGGTCACGATCCGGGATCTTGCCGGCGATGGCGATCATTATGCCGCGACGGTCATCTCGCCATCGTTCAAGGGCAAGTCGCGCGTGCAGCAGCATCAGCTGGTGTATGAGGCGCTCAAGGGACAAATGGGCGGTGTGTTGCATGCCCTTGCCCTGCAGACCGGCACGCCGTGACAGACCGTACCGCTGTGCTTGCGCCCAAAGGCGCGATCGCGCCAACCGGTCCTTGGAGTCTCGGCGCCCGTGCAGGCGATTTCGTATTCGTTGCCGGCATGCGCGGCATCAATCCCGTGAATAACAGCCTGGTTGAGGGTGACGAAGCACGCATCCGCCAGGCGTTCATGAATATGAAGCTGATCGCCGGATCGGAAGGCGCAAGTCTCGCCGATTGCGTTCGTCTCACTGTTTTCGTAACCGATATGAGCCGGCTGCGGCCGCTGGTGAACAAGGTTCAGGAGGCGTTATGGGAAGGCGGCCCGTATCCGCCGCGCACGATCGTTGAGGTCAACGGACTGAACCAGGGCGATTTTTTCGAGGTCGAGGGCACATTTTATGCCCCGAAAAACGCGTAAATCCGGTCGACGCTCTTGGGTTGGCTCTTGGGTTGGCGGTAACTTTTTTGGTACATATATCGACGATCACGGGGGCGCGTGCCGCCGAACAGGACGAAATTCCATGGCAATCGAGCAATTCATCGAGAATGAAGTGAAGGGAAACGACGTGGTGCTGTTCATGAAAGGCACGCCGCAGTTTCCGATGTGCGGTTTTTCCGGTCAGGTCGTGCAAATCCTCGACCATCTCGGGGTGGCCTATAAAGGCATCAACGTTCTGGAATCAGATGAAATCAGGAACGCCATTAAGACTTATTCCAACTGGCCGACGATCCCGCAGCTTTACGTGAAGGGTGAATTTGTCGGCGGTTGCGACATCGTGCGCGAAATGTTTCAGGCCGGCGAACTGCAGCAGGCGTTGAAAGAGAAGGGCGTGTCTGTGCGCCAGACCGCCTGAGGCGCGTCGCCCTAAGCAGCCGCGACGAAGCGATAGGCAGCATCCTTGCGCTCGACCGTTCCAACGCCGGGATAAGGCAGGTGGAAGCCGATCAGCTTTGAGCGATCGGCGGCGAGCCGGTCGAGTAACCTGCGTCTTGTCGCGATTGCCTGATCCGGTACGTGGTCCGCGATCGGCTTCCATTCCGGATACTGGAATGAAATCAGCGGGTGGGTGAGCACGTCACCGCCAACGATTAGTCCGTCGCCGCCGGCAATCTCGATGGACACGTGACCCTGCGTATGCCCCGGCGTATCGATGATGCGCAGGCCGGAGACGATCTCGTCGCCGGCTTTGATCATTTTTACCCTGTCCTTGATGGCTGCGTAGTTGCGCCGGGCGCCCGTGACGAAGCCGGCGCGTTCGGCCGGCAGTCCGCGTGTTGCGTTTTCACCGGTCCAGAAATCCCATTCCGCGGCGGCCACGTAGAACGCCGCATCGGGCGCAACCAGTTCGTCGAGTTCGTCGACGGCCCCCCAGAGATGGTCGGGATGCCCGTGGGTGAAGGCCACCTTGGTGATCCTCGCCTTGTCGATACCGGCCGCCTTGAGGTTGCCCCACAGCTTTCCGGCCGTCGGCATGAATCGGTCACCCGAGCCCATGTCGATGAGGATCAGGTCGTTGCCTGTGCGGATCAGCGTGATGTTGGTCGGCGAGTTGTACTGCTCGCCTGTCTGTCCGGCAGCCTTAAGGATAGCTTCGCGCTCCGGCGGCGGCGCGCCAGGCGCGAGAAAGTTCGTCGGCAGCACGAGGTGGCCGTCGCTCGCGACGGTAACGTCAAAGGCACCGTGCCTGAACACGTAAGGTGCGGCCGCAAGGGCGGGCAGGGCATGTACGGCAAGACCCGCGGCGGATGCAGCGAGAAACGTGCGGCGATCGAGTGTCGGCATTTGCGGACAAAATGCAATGGCGGAGGCTGATTGCCTTCTACGCCAAAGCCGCGCCGCCCGCCACTCGCGCAGGGCGGGCGCTGATGCGTGCTTTTCCGCGAACTACTTCAGCCGGTTCATCAGCAGGTAGATGACGCCCAGGACGAGCGCCAAGCCGACCAGGCTCGGCGTCGGGACGGAGCTTGCGAACTTCGTCACATTGTCAGCGACCGACAGCACAAAGCCGCCTGAGCCTTGTCCGAGGATCAGGTAGATCAGCATGATCGCCAGAATACCGACGAAGCCGAGTTCAACGAACTCCCACAGAAGTCCTTTCGCGTAGGCCACGTTGGCCATGAATTTGCGCATGGCGGAACCTCTTGATGACACGTACGACCAAGAGGTGGGGAGCGTCGCTCCCCACCCTTATTGCGTCAGCAATTCTGTCTAGACCGAACGCACGCTTGGTTCAGGCCATTTTCCGGTTCGAGAACAGCCAGAGGACGATCCCGAGTGTAATTAGGCCGACGAGACCGTTGCCGCCCATGTCCTTCACCCAGCCCATGATGTTCGCTGTCACGGCGCCGAAGAACGGAAGGTTTGCCCCAACCAACAACGAGAGCACAATCGCCAATGCCAAGAGCATCAGCGCTAATTCCGTCAACGCCCCGATCCACTCTTTGAGAGTATCGATCCCTTTCATTGCGGAGTCTCCCTAGGCACGTCCTCACTGATTCGAGGACCGCGCGTCGTTATTAGCTCTTTTTGGCTACTAAATGTAGAGATTTGTCGCTATGTGGCCACAAAATAACCTGTGCACTTGCGCTTTAAGCGGGGATAACTCGCGAATCACCTGCGGGTTGGCACGGGGCCAACTGATTCGCGCGCTCTGATTCAAATAAAGCGACCGGCGCGGGGCGCCGGCCGTCGGATTCTCGACCGCTGCTATGATCAGCTAACGCGAATAATATTCGACGACGAGGTGCGGCTCCATCTGCACGGCATAGGGCACGTCCTTGAGCACCGGCACGCGGACGAGCTTCGCGGTCAGCTTCGAGGCGTCGATCTCGATGTAATCGGGCACGTCACGCTCGGCTAACGCCTGCGCTTCCAGTACCAGCGCAAGCTGCCTGGACTTTTCCTTCACCTCGACGACGTCACCAACCTTCACCCGATAGCTCGGGATGGTGACGCGCTTGCCGTTCACCTTGATGTGGCCGTGATTGATGAATTGGCGTGCGGCAAAGACCGTCGGCACAAATTTAGCCCGGAAGATCACCGCATCGAGGCGCCGCTCCAGAAGACCGATCATGTGCGCGCCGCTGTCGCCCTTGAGCCGCCGCGCTTCCTGGTAGATGCCGCGGAACTGCCGCTCGGAAATGTTGCCGTAATAGCCGCGCAGCTTCTGCTTGGCCTTGAGCTGCACGCCGTAGTCGGAGAGCTTGCTCTTGCGGCGCTGGCCGTGCTGGCCAGGACCGTATTCACGCCGGTTAACCGGACTCTTCGGCCGACCCCAGATGTTCTCGCCCATCCGGCGGTCGATCTTGTATTTGGACTCCATGCGCTTGGTCATTCGCGTCCTCGGTTGTCGTTGCTTTTCATGAGGATCGCGCCCTCCTCTGTTCCGGCAGGGCCGGAACCGGACAGGCAGGGCCTCGAAAGCGCCAAGGTCTTGCCGCGGGTCGCGAAACGCCCGGCAGACCTCAAGGATCGCCGGGCGCGCGGGTTTTAGGGGCATCGGGACGGCCTGTCAAACCGGCGCAATAGCTGGGTTATCTCGCCGCAGCCGGTTTTTCTTGCATTTTCGGGCCTCGATGCGCATGTTGATCCGGTCAGGCCGGGCCCCTCTGGCAGCCATGTGGCTGCGATGTCGGACTGAAGACGATATTCGGTGGGGCCCGATGCAACTGACAGGTTTCCCTCAGTCCTCTCATTCCACACCCCGCCCGCCGGGCAACGGTCCACGCTTGCCCGCTCTCGCGTTTATGGCGGTCCTGATCGTGGCGCTTGCCGTATTCGTCCTCGTCTTGCCGCTCCCCGTCGTGCTGCCGGTGTTCAGCCTATGGGCCCTCGCAGCGGCGGCTTGCGCCGCTCTTCTCGCCGTCTTTCCGCTTCGCACGAAACCCTCCTATGCGGGTGCCGCCTGGGACATGGCCGGCGCCTTTACACTGGTCGGTTGTGCGGCGGCTATTCTCGGAGAGATCGAGCCGATCATTGAGTTCATCCGCTCGTCGGGGCCCCGGAGCAAAGTGAATGATTGACCTTTCCATGTTGCCGCAGGGCGCGATCAGCGCGGTTCTGCAAGTGATCATGATCGACCTGGTGCTCGCCGGCGACAATGCGGTTGTCATCGGCCTTGCGGCCGCCGGTTTGCCGGCGGCGCAAAGGAGCAGGGCAATTCTGGTCGGCATCATTGCCGCAACCGTGCTGCGTTTGGCGTTCGCCGCCGTTGCCGTGGAATTGCTCGCAATTGTTGGTCTCCTGCTCGCCGGCGGAATTCTGCTGCTGTGGGTATGCTGGAAGATGTGGCGCGAATTGCGCGGGCCGGGCGCCGAGGATACCGAGGCAGCGCTCCTGAAGCACGACGCGCATGTTCCCCAAAAAACTTTCGCGCAGGCGGCCTGGCAGATCGTGCTGGCCGACGTGTCGATGTCGCTCGACAACGTGCTTGCGGTAGCGGGGGCCGCCCGCGATCACCCATACGCACTAATCTTTGGGCTTGTCCTGTCGATTGTGCTGATGGGTGTCGCCGCGGGATATATTGCCCGGCTGCTGAACAGGCATCGCTGGATTGCCTATGTGGGTCTCGCGATCATCCTCTATGTCGCACTCGAAATGATCTGGCGCGGGTTTTGGGAAATCGAGCCGCACGTTTTTGGTTAGAAACCGTAGCGCGCAAGCGAGACGGCGAGCGCGGGCGAGGGCGCACGTCCAGATGTAAAAACGATCCGCGGTGAACCCGGCAGTTCCCCGTTCGGGCGCGTGCGCATGATGTCCACCACCCGGCGGGCAATGGCCGGTGCGGGGTCAAGCCAGGTGACCGGCCAACGTGCGTTTGCATGGAAGCGAGCGAGCAAAAGCGGATAATGCGTGCAGGCGAGCACGATCGTGTCGGTGCGCCTGCCGTCCTTGTCGATGAAGCAGCGTGCGATTTCGCCGGCGATTGCGGCGTCAGCGACAGGGGCGCCGGCGAGCTCGGCTTCAGCGCATGCGGCAAGCCGCGTTGATCCGACCAGGTGCACGTCACATCCGGAGCCGAATTCGCGGATAAGTGCATGGGTGTATTCGCGCCCGACGGTCGCCCGCGTGCCGAGCACGGCAACGCGTTTCGACGTCGATTGTGCGCAAGCCGGCTTGATCGCGGGGACAGTGCCGACGAAAGGCACGCGAAAGTGCGCGCGTAATTCTCCAAGTGCGAGCGTGGAGGCGGTGTTGCAGGCCACAACGACAAGGTCGGGACTGTTTTCCGATATGGCCCGCCCCGCGACGTCGATGACACGCTCAATCAGCCTGTCCTCGTCGAGGTTTCCGTACGGGAAGCCGGCGTCGTCGGCCACATAGACGAAATTTGCGTCAGGTCGCGCCGACCGCACCTGTTGAAATACCGTCAGGCCACCGAGACCGGAGTCGAACAGCAATATCGTGGGGGCTTGCGGCATCGCGCTCGGACAAAATCAGGCGGATCCGAACACACGCGAAAAAATGGTATCGACGTGCTTGAAATGATGATCGAGGTTGAAATTGGCCTCGAGTTCCTTGTCCGTGAGCTTCGCGCGCACGTCCTTGTCGGCCTTGAGAAACGACAGGAAATCGCCTTCTCCGGCCCACACTTTCATGGCGTTACGCTGCACGAGGCGATAGGCGTCCTCACGCCCGACACCTTTTTGCGTAAGTGCAATCAACACGCGCTGCGAGTGGATCAGCCCGCCAAGCCTGTCTAGGTTTTTCTGCATTGCGGCCGGGTAGACGACCAGTTTGTCGACGATCGAGGCAAGCCGCGCGAGCGCAAAATCCAGCGTAACGGTGGCGTCGGGACCGATCATGCGCTCGACCGAAGAATGCGAGATGTCGCGCTCGTGCCAGAGTGCCACGTTTTCCATGGCCGGGAGTGCATAGGCGCGAACCATGCGGGCAAGGCCCGTCACGTTTTCCGAGAGGACCGGATTACGCTTGTGCGGCATTGCCGAAGAGCCCTTCTGCTTCTCGGAGAAATATTCCTCGGCCTCGAGAACCTCGGTCCGCTGCAGGTGACGGATTTCAGTCGCCAGGCGTTCGATCGAGGAGGCGATGACGCCGAGCGTGGCAAAATACATGGCGTGCCGGTCGCGCGGGATGATCTGAGTGGACACCGGCTCGACCGAAAGGCCCATGGCCCTCGCGACATGCGCTTCCACGCGGGGATCTACCTGCGCGAAGGTGCCCACTGCGCCTGAAATCGCGCAGGTGGCGATCTCCTTGCGGGCGGCGGCCAGGCGATCGCGCGCGCGCGCAAACTCGGCGTAGGCGTATGCGAGTTTCAGGCCGAAGGTGGTCGGCTCCGCATGGATGCCATGCGAACGGCCGACGGTCGGGGTGAGCCTGTGCTCAAACGCGCGACGCTTGAGTGCTGCCAGCAGAGCATCGATATCGGCAATCAGGATGTCCGCGGCCCGCGCCAGCTGGATGTTCAGGCAGGTATCGAGCACGTCGGATGACGTCATGCCCGAATGCACGAAACGCGCTTCCGGGCCGACGATTTCGGAGAGGTGCGTCAGGAACGCAATGACATCGTGCTTGACCTCGGCTTCGATGGCGTCGATCCGTGCTACGTCGAATTTCGCCGACTTTCCCTTGTCCCAGATCTTTTTGGCGGCGTCTTTCGGAATGATGCCCAACTCCGCCATAGCGTCCGCGGCATGAGCTTCGATCTCGAACCAGATGCGAAACTTGGTTTCCGGTGACCAGATTGCGGTCATCTCGGGGCGGGAATAGCGCGGGATCATCGTGCGGTCGGGACCTCCAGGTAGGAACTAGCACGGTGCGGGCCTTCGGCAAACCGTCCCGCGGCCGGCGCCATGCCAATTTCTGCGGTCGAAATCATGCGTTGTGGTGATTTCGATTTCCGCGCCTTGCATGTTGAAGAATTCGCTCAGCGTGGTGCCAGCCGATGAACACCATGGCCCCTAAGGCCACGATGAACATCATCCCGTTCACGCCGCTTCCCCGCGAGCAAGCGCCGCCGCCTGACGGATTGCCGCGATATTGGCTTTATAGTTGCCACCCTTGAAAACGGCGGAACCGGCGACGAGGACGTTGGCGCCGGCGCGCACGACCTCGGCGGCGTTCTGCGCCGTTACGCCGCCATCGACTTCGATATCGATGGGGCGCGCGCCCACGAGCGTACGCACATCGCGCAGCTTGTCGAGGGCGGCCGGGATGAAAGCCTGGCCCCCAAAGCCGGGATTGACCGACATGACAAGAATGAGATCGACCAGGTCAATGACGTGTTCAATGCTCGATACCGGTGTTGCGGGGTTCATCGTCACGCCGGCCTTCTTGCCGAGCGCGCGGATCGCCTGCAGCGAGCGGTGTACGTGAGGTCCGGCCTCGACATGCACCGTTATGATGTCGGAGCCCGCCTTCGCGAAGGCCTCGAGGTAAGGATCGCAGGGCGCGATCATCAGATGGACGTCGAGCGTCTTCTTTGTGAGCGGACGGGTTGCCTGAACGACGGCCGGGCCGATTGAGATATTCGGAACAAAATGCCCGTCCATGACGTCGACGTGAATCCAGTCTGCGCCGGCGGATTCGACCGCACGGATTTCCTCGCCCAGCCTGGCGAAATCGGCGGAAAGAATGGACGGCGCGACGATAAGCGGGCGCATACCCGGCCTCCGGAAAGGTTCGGGTAACACGCGCCGGACCAGCGGGCAACGCCGCACGCCGCCCAATGCACGGCTTGTTTAACGTTTTGCGGAAACGCGGCGCGCCAGCGGTTTCAGCAAGTGCGGCAGAAGGTAGATCGGAAACTGCGCCAGCGCGAAATAGAGCCAGGCAAGATCCGGAATGGCGAAACCCGTAGCCGCCAGCATCAGGCCGATGTTGCGGTTGCTGGCGATCAGGCCGATGGCGAAAGCGCGGCCGGGACCCACGCGCAGGAAAACAAGAGCGGTGAGGGCGATCATGGCGAGTGCGAGAACAAATGCCAGTGCGGTCAATTTGACGACAAGCATTGGATCGGCGCGAAAGTGATCGACGACGCCGTCCATCGCCGCGATGGCAAATGTCGACATGGCGATCATGCTCATGCCGTCAATGCGTTCGCGCTGGGCCTCGATAAAGGCGTCACCGCTGATGCGGCGGATGACAGCGGCGGCCAGAGCACAGCCGGCGATGATCGCCAGCAGTCTTAATCCGAAGGCGACAGGCGAGGCGAGCGCGGTGCCGAGATAGATGTGCGTGAAAAAGCTTGCAGTCAGCGGCGTGATTGCAGTCGACACGATCAGGCTGGCAAGGGTCAGCGCAACATCGAGCCCGAGCACCGCGGCGAGTGCCGGCGATGACATCAGGCCCGGCGCCGAAATTTGCAGCACGAGCATGAAATAGAGGCCGGGTGCGAGGTGGTCCATGCCGAATTGGATGAAAACGGCGCCAAGCATCAGCGGCACAATAAGCATCACCCAAACAGTGGCTGCGGCAATCAGTCCGGGCCTCGTCCAATGGGCGCGGAGCTCCTTCGGGTTCACCCGCAGGAAAGCAAGCGTCAGCATCACGACGATCGCTTCGCCGAGATACGGTTTGAATGCTTTCGAGAGCGGTGGCACGAACAGGCCGATGAAAATCGACGCCGCCGCTACCAACGTGCCGTGACGACCGGCCAAGGCCAACGCGGCCGCGGGCAGCCTCAACCAGTTCATTGCGGAAAACTCCGGCGGCTGGGCTGCCTTGATAGCGCCTTGTGGCCCGACGATCCATATAAAGGGTAACGGCGGGTCGGCGCCCCACGGATAGATGATATGGCACGTACTGATGCAATGGTCCTCGGTGCCGGCATTGTCGGCACTTCGATCGCACTTCATCTCGCCAGGCGCGGCCTCAGCGTCGCGCTGGTTGACCGCGCCGGCATCGGCGAGCAGACGTCCTATGGCAATGCCGGGATTATTGAGGGCAACACGATATTTCCGCCGGCGTTTCCGTCGAGCGTCGGCGCGCTATTACGCATCGCGTTCAAACGCGCGAGCGAAGCCAACTATCACCTTTCTTTTCTGCCGAAGGTCGCCCCCTGGCTGCTGGCATTCCGCACGGCCTCCCGGCCGGAAAAGCTGGTCGAAACGGCTCAGCTGATCCGCCCGCTGTTTTCCCGCGCGGTCGCCGAGCACGAAACGCTGTTGGCCGAAGCGGGCGCAATGAAATACCTGCGTAAGACCGGTTGGCTCAAGGTCTACCGCGCCGGAAAGAGCTTCAAGCTGCTCGCGTCCGAGTTCGACCTTGCCGCGAAGTTCGGGTTGCCGCTGCAGTCCCTCGATACAGCCGGGGCGCTGGCGCTCGAACCGTCTCTCAGTCCGGTATTCGCGCACGGGGTGTTCTGGCCGCAGGCGGCGAGCATCAGCAACCCGCTCGGCGTCACACGAGCCTATGCTGCGCATTTTGCCCGGCTCGGCGGCGTCTTTCTGACAGGCGATGCGCGGACGCTGCACCGTTCCGGCAGCAATTGGCGGGTGGAAACCGATCAGGGCGCGCTCGATGCAAGCCAGTGTGTGATCGCGCTCGGTCCCTGGGCGTCGGATCTGCTCCGGCAGCTGGGCATCATGCTGCCGCTGGCGGTCAAACGCGGTTACCACCGGCATTTCCGTGCGCAGGGCAATGCGGGACTTGCGCGTCCGGTGCTCGACGCCGACGTAGGCTATCTGATCACACCAATGGAGCAGGGTCTCCGCGTGACCACCGGCGCCGAGTTCGCCGCGCGTGACGCTCAGCCTTCGCCGGTGCAGTTTGACCGGATCATGCCGCGGGCGCGTGAGCTATTTCCGATCGGCGAACGGGCCGACGACAAAACCTGGATGGGCAGCCGGCCTTGCTTGCCCGACTCCCGGCCGGTGATCGGCCGCGCGCCGAGGTTGTCCGGGTTATGGCTCGCAGTCGGACATGCGCACTGGGGCCTGACGCTCGGCCCGGCGACCGGCCGGCTTATGGCGGAAATGATGGCCGGCGAGACACCGTTCTGTGATCCAACGCCGTACCGTGCCGAGCGATTTAACTAGCTCGCGCCGGCGTGATCTCGCGGAAATCGTAGCGGTCGCGGATATAGGTGTTGAAGAAAGTGCCCTTCGAAAACGAGGACTGAAACGACGCTGCGACCTCGACCGGAACATCCACATATTCATAGATGCGGCCGGTGACGAACGTCACGGTGAGCCGCTCTCGCGCGTGGTCATATCTGATGTCGGCAACCGCACTCGATGGCATGATCTGACAACGCATAAACCATTGCGAAGTTCGGAGTCATGCAAAGTGATCACGCCAGCATTGCAGCGCACCATTGAATGGTAAGGCGGTGGCCTCGTAGACGCCGCGTGCGATCGCGCGCGCGAGCACATTGGCGGCAAGCATGCCGAGTTCGCTGAGGGAAAACACCGGGTCGGGCAACGGCTTTGCACCCATGCCCGCAGCGAATACCACGTCGCCGTCGAGCGGGGTGTGAACCGGATAGATCGCGCGCGACAAGCCGCTTTGCGCCATTACGGCCAGGCGTTTTGCCTGTGCCTTGGTGAGCTTTGCATCTGTTGCGACCACCGCGAGCGTCGTGTTCTCGCCCGGATTGCCTTTGCTGCGGAATTTCAGTGCGTCAGCGGGAAATGTCATCGGCCAGCCGCGGCCGCCAAATTCGCTGTCCTGCTCGAAAGGTGCCGCCCAAAAATGCGGTCCGTCACCGATCGTCATGCTTCCGGCGGCGTTGGCGGCCGCGATCGCGCCGACGGTGAGGCCACTGCGCGTTTTTGCGCTGGCCGATCCAATGCCGCCCTTGAGATTGACGGTCGTCGCACCCAACCCGGCCCCCACGCTCCCGAGTGCGAAACCCTCAGCCGCAAGTTTCGCGGCTTCATAGCCCAACTCCCGGTAAGGTGGATAGCGGCCCCAATCCTTATCGCCGCCCGACAACAGATCGAACAGGATCGCGCCCGGCACGATCGGGACACGTGCCTCCCGGACCTGAAAGCCGCGGCCTTTCTCGCGCAGCCATGCCTGCACGCCCGAGGCGGAATCCAGACCGAAGGCGGATCCGCCGGACAGCACGATGGCATCAATGCCTTCAACGGTCTGTGCCGGATCGAGCAGGGCGGTCTCGCGTGTGCCCGGCCCGCCGCCGCGGATGTCGACGCTCGCCACCACTGCTGAATCGAAAATGATCGCAGTTACGCCGGAGCCGAGCCTGGCGTCGCCCGCATGGCCAACCCTCACTCCGGGAATATCGGTGATCAAATTTCGCAAGAGTGCCTCCTGGAACGAAAGCGGAGACGATTTGCAGCGGGCCGTCAATCGTCCCGTTCACGGTCCGATCACTTCGAAGTCAGACAGCCCGTGGCCACTTGCCACCGTACTACCTGCTGGCGCATCTAGGGCACATGCAAGCCGATGTCACGTATCTGGCCGCACTGATCGCCGGCCTTGTCAGCTTTCTCTCTCCCTGCGTGCTGCCGCTGGTGCCGCCTTATCTCGTGTTCCTGGCGGGCACGTCGCTTGAGCGGTTTGCGGACAAGGAGCCGGAGCCAAGGGTCAGGAAGGAAACAGTGTCAGCAGCGGCCCTGTTCGTTCTCGGCTTCTCGACCGTGTTCGTTGCGCTAGGCGCGAGCGCCAGCGCGATCGGTTCGCTCATACGCGCGTATTCGGGGCCGCTCGCGATCATCGCCGGGATCATCATCATCGTGATGGGTTTGCATTTCCTGGGTGTCACGCGGATCGCACTTCTGCACCGTCAGAAGCGCCTGGAGGTCGCCAAGCCTGTCGGCCTGTGGGGCGCCTACGTCATCGGGCTCGCTTTTGCCTTCGGCTGGACGCCGTGCATCGGGCCCATTCTCGCCGCCATCCTTGCGGTCGCGGCGTCGGAGCAAACGGTGACCAGGGGCGCAAGCCTGCTTGCGGTCTACTCGCTGGGCCTTGGAATTCCATTCATCGTCGCAGCGTTTGCGATTGAACCCTTTGCGGCATTTCTGGCGCGCTTCCGCAATTATCTGCACCGCGTCGAGCAGGCCATGGGCGCTTTGCTGGTTCTGACCGGAATTGCATTCGTGACCGGCAGCATCAACCAGATGAGCGTATGGCTGCTGGAGGCTTTTCCGGTGCTGGGGAAGATCGGTTGAAAAAAACCCGCCCGGTCAGGGCGGGTTCTTCCTTGGCGAGTTGTTCTCGTCAGCTTCCGCCCTGGAGTTCGGAATATTTGCCGTTCTTCCAGACATAGAACACATAGTCGATGACGGTGATGTCACCCTTGGCGTCATACGAAATCGGACCAAGCACGGTGTTCCATTTGCCCTTGTGGATCGTCTCGGCGACTTTCTTGGGATCAGTCGTCTTGGCTTGTGCGGCGGCCTGCGCCCATACCTGGACCGCGGCATAGGTGTAGAGGACATAGCCTTCCGGATCGATATTTTTGGCCTTGAACTTGTCGACCACGGCTTTCGCGGAAGCGCGCTTGCGCGGATCGGCGCCGAAGGTGAACAGCATGCCTTCGCCGTCGGGACCGGTGATCGACCAGAACTCATTGGTGGCAATGGCGTCGCCGGAGATCATCTGCGCCTTGAGTCCTTGCGCGCGCATCTGCCGCAGGATCAGGCCGGCTTCCTGGTGGTAGCCGCCGACATACACAACGTCTATGGCCGCAGCTTTCAGCTTGGAGACCAGCGCATTGAAGTCCTTGTCGCCCTTGGTATAGGCCTCAAAGAGTTTTTCTTTTCCGCCCGCTTTGTTGAGCGCCTTCTTGGTTTCGTCGGCGAGACCTTTTCCGTAGGTGGTCTTGTCGTGCAGGATGGCAATGTTCTTGCCTTTGTAGGTCTTCGCGATGAAGGCGCCGGCGACACCGCCTTGCTGGTCGTCGCGGCCGCAAACGCGGAACGTGTTCCAGAGCTTACGTTCGGTAAACGTCGGGTTGGTGGAGGCCGGCGTGATCTGCAGCACGCCACCTTCGGCATAGGCTTCGGACGCGGGGATCGACGACGACGAGCAATAGTGCCCGGCGACGAACGGAACTTTCATTCCGGCCATTTTCTCGGCGACCGAGCGTGCCTGCTTTGGATCGCAGGCGTCGTCGCCGATCTCGAGCTTGAGCTTCTTGCCGAGCACGCCGCCGGCAGCGTTGATATCAGCAACCGCGAGTTCGGCGCCATCCTTCATCTGCTTTCCGAAGGTTGCCTCGCCACCGGTCATTGGGCCCGCCACGCCGATAGTTATGTCTTGCCCGAAGGCCGAGCCGGCCAGCGCAAGGCTGGCGCCAAGCGTCAATCCAATCAGCCGCAACTTTTTCATCGTTGACCTCCCCGAGTGCGCTACCCGCGGGGGCCTGGTCCGGCCGATCCCGCGAAATTCGATCGATCATATCGCGTCTGGAAAATTGGGAAAGCGGGCAGGGGAACTATTTCGCCGCACGGTCGCGCCAGCGCAGCAGGCCGGCGCGTTCATAAAGCCATGGATATTGCGTGACCATCTGGGAGGTACGGGCGATCCGGAATGAGAGGGAGGAGATCGCAAGCAGGAACAGCGTATCAACAATGTAAGACAGCGGAGCGAGCAAATCCGCCTCAAATAGCGCGAAATGCACAAAGCGCACCGCTGCCCCGAGCAGCAGGATATAGACGGCCAGATGCCAGTAAGGCCGCCACGTCTGTGCAATGGCCTGTCCGGTGAGCCAGGCCGCCGTGCCGCCGATAACGCCGGTCACCAGCAGCACCTGCAGGAAGGTTTCGCTGGTGTAGAGTTCCCACATTATTTCTTGCCTGGCGCCTGTTCGATGCGGCCGCCTTCAAGATAGGCAGCACGAATTTCCGGTCGCTTGAGCAATTCGCTGCCAACTCCACTGAGCGTAATCTGGCCATTGATCATGACATAGCCCCGATGCGCGAGCTTGAGCGCGTGGAAAGCGTTTTGCTCGACCAGGAACACCGTGAGCTTGTCACGCCCGTTCAATTCGCGAATCGCGGAAAAAATCTGCGTGACCAGGAGGGGCGCGAGTCCGAGCGACGGCTCGTCCAAAAGCAACAGACGCGGCCTGCCCATCAGCGCGCGGCCGATCGCGAGCATCTGCTGCTCGCCGCCGGACAGCGTACCCCCGCGCTGTTGCAAGCGTTCTCGCAGGCGCGGGAACAGGTGAAACACGCGCGCCAGGTCCTCGTCAAAATGTGCATGGTTCGCAACCGATGCGCCCATCTGCAGGTTTTCCATCACCGTCATGCGGGAAAAAATGCGGCGCCCTTCCGGCGCCTGTGCGATATGCAACTTGGCGATTTCATGCGTCGGCAGCCGCGTGATGTCGCGGCCTTCAAACAGAATGCGGCCCTCGCGCGCGCGCGGAGTCCCGAAAATGGTCATCATCAAGGTCGATTTGCCGGCGCCATTGGCGCCGATCAGCGCAACGATCTCACCTTGATTGACCTCGAGATCCACGCCCCTGAGCGCAATGATATTGCCGTAATAGGTCTTCACCCCGCGCACCACGAGCATCGGATTTCCTGGTGCGGTTTGCGCCGGCGCGGCCATGCTTACTCACGCGCCTCCGCTTCGACGTCTTCAACCTCATCGTCAGCCACACCGAGATAGGCAGCAATCACCTTGGGGTCGTTGCGCACGTCGATGGGCTTGCCGTCGGAAATCTTCACGCCGTAGTCGAGCACCACGATGTGATCGGAAATCTGCATCACCACCGACATGTCATGCTCGATCAGCAAAATCGAGGTCGCGTGTTTTTCACGGATGTAAAGCAGCAGGTCATTGAGCTCGGCGCTCTCGCGTGCATTTAGGCCGGCGGCCGGCTCATCGAGGCAAAGCAGCACCGGATCAGTACACATCGCGCGTGCGACTTCCAGCCGCCGCTGGGCGCCATAGGGCAGCTCGCCGGCGGGATCGTCGGCGCGTCCCGAAAGTCCGATGCGATCGAGCCAGTACCTCGCTTTGTCAATGGCGGCGCGTTCAGCACTGCCGAAGGCGCGCAGGCCCAGCATGCCGATGATCGAGAATCCGGATGCCAGCATCAGCGGGTTGTGCTGAGCAACCAGCAGATTTTCCAGTCCGGTCATGCCGGGAAACAGCCGGATATTCTGAAATGTGCGCGCTACGCGGGCATGCTTTGCGATCCGGAAATCGATTAGCTGTTCCAGCAGATAGTCCCGTCCGCCCGGATGCGAGAGACGAATCATTCCGACACTCGGCTTGTAGAAGCCGGTGATGCAGTTAAACACCGTGGTCTTGCCGGCGCCGTTCGGCCCGATGATTGCGGTAATGTCACCGCGCCGGGCGCTGAACGACAGATCGTCCACCGCCACCAGGCCGCCGAAGCGCATGGTGAGGTGCTTGACGGTGAGTATCGGTTCGCTCATCCGCGGCCTTCCTCACGCGCCAGCGCGATATCGACGGGCTTTTCTTTCTTGAGGAATACAGAGGGCGTGCGCGTCGAAATCAGCCCGCGTGGCCGCCAGATCATGATCGCGACCATGGCAAGACCGAAGACGACCATGCGGTATTGCTGGAATTCACGAAAGAATTCGAATCCACCGAGCATCACGGTGGCGGCAATGGCGACACCGATCTGCGAGCCCATTCCACCGAGGACGACGATCGCCAGCACCATCGCCGATTCCTGAAACACGAAGGATTCCGGGCTGATGAATCCCTGCCGCGTGGCGAAAAACGACCCGGCGAAGCCTCCAAACATGGCGCCCATCGCAAAGGCGGTAAGCTTGGTGTTGGTGGTATTGATTCCGAGCGAGCGGCAGGCGATCTCGTCCTCGCGCAACGCCTCCCACGCGCGGCCGATCGGGAGCCGCCGCAGCCGGATGGTGACTGCATTTGTGAGCAGAGCCAGCATCAGGATGACGTAGTAGAGGAAGACCACGCGGTGCGTCGGGGAGAATTCGAGGCCAAAGGTGCGCGCGAATCCGCCTTCTTCGGAGCTGAATGGCAGGCCGAAAAAGCTCGGACGCGGAATGCTCGATATACCGTTCGGTCCGCCGGTGAAACTTTGCCAGTTGATCAGAACGAGGCGGATAATCTCGCCGAAAGCAAGCGTGACGATGGCGAGATAGTCGCCGCGCAGGCGCAGCACCGGGAAACCGAGCAGGACTCCCCAGAACGCTGCCAGGATTCCGGCGAGCGGCAGGCAGATCCAGAATGACAGGCCGAAATTCTGCGCGAGCAGCGCGTAGGAATAGGCGCCAACGGCGTAAAACGCGACATAACCAAGGTCGAGCAGGCCGGCGAGGCCAACCACGATATTCAGACCCCAACCGAGCATCACATAAGTGAGGATTTGAATGCACAGGTCGAGCAAGTACCTGTTGTTGTAAAATATGACCGGCGCTGCGAGCGCGAAAATAAGCAATCCGGGACCGAGAAATTTCGCAACACGGGCTGCAGAGAGGCGGACGAATTCCGGCATAAAGCTTGCCGCCTCGAAGGTCGTGCCGCTGAACAGAATTTCGCGCAGAAATGCGCCGGCAAATGCCACTGCCACGAATAGGGCCAGCATCTCGAAGCGTGGGGTCAGTTCGAGCGCGCCGCCTGGACCTGTGTCGGTCCGGATGCCAATGAGCAGCGAGAACAGCCCGAAGGCGACCAGTGCGGCCAATGCGGCGTGCTTCAGCGCGCCGGCAAAATTGCGGTGTCGCGTGCTGCTCCCCACCTGCGTCACACGGAATCCCGTTTGCGTTATACCTTCTCAATTTCGGGACGGCCGAGAATTCCTGTCGGCAGGAAGATCAGCACGATCACCAGGATTGAGAATGCGGCAACGTCCTTGTATTCGATGGAAAAATAGGCCGACCAGAACGTCTCAATCAGGCCGATCAGCAGGCCGCCGATCATTGCGCCCGGAAGTGAGCCGATGCCGCCCAGCACCGCGGCAGTAAATGCCTTCACGCCGGCAACAAAGCCGATATAGAAATCGACGACGCCGTAATAGAGCAGGTGCATAATGCCCGCGACGGCCGCGAGCGCGGCGCCAATGACGAAAGTATATGAAATCGTGCGGTCGACATTGACGCCGACCAGCGAAGCCATCCTCAGATCCTGCTCGCAGGCGCGCATGTCGCGTCCAAGTCGCGTTTTGGCGACGATCCACGAAAACACCGCCATCAAAACGACCGTGGTGACGACGACGATAATCTGCACGTTGGAGAGTTGCACAACGAAAACCGGACTGTCGATGAGCGTGTAGCCGCCGGTGATCAACGGCGGCAGCGGTTTGACGCGGGCGCCCTGCGCGATCTGCACGTAATTCTGCAGAACGATCGACATGCCGATGGCGGAAATCAATGGCGCGAGGCGAAAGGAATGCCGCAACGGCCGGTAAGCAAAACGCTCGACGGTCCAGCCGTAAAGCGACGTGAGCGACATCGCGATCAGCAGGACCAGGAACAGCGCCAATGGCACGGCAGTGATGCCGATGGCAACCAGTGCCAGGAAGGCGATCAACGCGATAAATGCGCCGACCATGAAAATATCGCCATGCGCGAAATTGATCATGCCGATGATGCCGTAGACCATCGTGTAGCCGATGGCGATCAGCCCGTAGATGGACCCGAGCGTGACGCCGTTGATCAATTGCTGAAGGAAATATTCCATGCGTCCACGTAGCCTTCGCTAAATTCCCCCCGGCGAGGACCAACGGGCAGATTGTAAAGGCTTAACAGGGCATGGCGGGAGCGGCAACGGCGCCTTGTGACGCCGCTGTTAATTGAATGCGCGAGGGAAGTGCCGGGCCGGAAGCGTGGGCCCAAACGGCGTATTCAGAAATCCGCCAGGGAACGGGCGCAGCATTATGTTCGACCCGGGCAGAATGTATGCCCCGGTCATGCGTTTAGTGAAGGCCGCCGAAAAGCCAGATCAGCACCAAAATTGGTATCGGCACCCCAAGCAACCACAGAAGCAAGTAACGTCCCATCGTCGGTTCTCCCTGTTGCAGGGGGGAACTCGACACGCTGGGACAAGTTCCGGACACGGTGCCTCAATGTGAATCCTGGAACGAATGCATTGACCGCGGATTGACTCTCGCCATGGAAAACGAGCGATCGAAGTGGCGAAGCAATGTTTGAGAGGAAAAACTATGAATCAGAATCCAAATCAGAAGCCTGGTCAGCAGCAGCAAGGTGGTCAGCAGCAGCAGGGCGGCCAGCCGAAGCCTGGTCAGCAGCAGCAAGGTGGCCAGCAGCAGGGCGGCCAGCAGAACCAGCAGAACCGCTGATTCATTAAAGAAGGCTCGGAAGCCCCGCACGGCAGTGCGGGGCTTTCGCCTTTTCCACCGCCATAGCTATCGACAACCGGCTCGAATATGCTTGGTGTATGGGTAACGTTTCGGCACTGCCGCTGTTTCACCTGTACGGCGATCCGCCTGACGATTCCGCCTTTGACTTCATTCACATCGAAACGATCGCATCGCGCTCGTCCGTGCACGACTGGACGATCCGCGCGCACCGCCACCGCAACCTCTTCCAGATCCTGCTGATAGAAAAGGGCGGGGGCGAAATGAGTTTTGAAACCGCGACGGCCCGCTTTGCCGCACCCGCGGTCATTCTCGTGCCGGCAACGACGGCGCACGGTTTCCGCTTCACGCCACAGGTCACCAATGGCTGGGTGGTGAGTTTCACGGAAGACGTCGCCGATGCCCTTGGCGACCAATCAGGCGAAGCACTTGCACGGCTGAAAGCGGTCGCTACCGATCCGATCCTGCCGCTTGTCGAAGCGGGCGAGGCCAAACGGCTTTCCGTGCTGTGCGCCGAACTGCACGAGGAGGACTCGCTCGCGCGCGAAGGCCACCGGCTTGCGATGCGCGGCTTGCTCGCGTTGATCGCGATCGAAGTCGTGCGCCTGGCAGTAAGCCGGGCGCGAAGCGGCGCAGTGACGCTGTCGCGATATGACGCCCGCGTTGACGAATTGCGCCGGCTCGTGGATGAGAATTTCCGCAAGGAGCGGCTGATCAGCTTTTACGCTGAAAGACTGGCCATGACGCCCGACCGCCTCAACGACCATGTCAAGCGCGCGACCGGCGTCACCGCGGGCCATCTCATCCGGCAGCGCGTTCTTACCGAAGCCAAGCGGCAGCTTGTGTTCACGAACCAGGCGATCCACGAAATCGCCTACGATCTTGCGTTTTCCGATCCGTCGCATTTCACCCGCTTTTTCCGCAAGCAGACCGGCATGACGCCGCAGGCGTTTCGCGACGGCCGCGGCGGCTAAATCACGTCTTGGCGTGCAGCGAGTCGTGACGGATGAGCGTTGCCGCAATCACCGCGCCGAGCAGTTCCGCCAGTGCGGCAGCGATCATTGCGGCGCGCAGGCCAGGCATGAAGCCCGCGGCGACATCAGCCTGTTGACCTGCGTACGCAGCAAAAACCGAGCCCAGGATCGCGACGCCCATCGTTGCGCCGACCATGCGCGCGGTATTGAGCACGCCGGAGGCGGTGCCTGACCGTGCCGGCGGCACCGCAGCGACCGCAACGCCGTTGACGGGGGCCGTGTTCAAGCCAAGGCCGATACCCACGACGAAGAGCGCCAGCGCGACGGCAACAAGATTCGTATTTTCTGAAACGAACGCGACCGCCAGCGCACCAAAGCCCATGCATGCCATACCGGCCGCCATGACGATGCGCGGTCCGAGATTGTTGGTGAGATGACCGACCAGCTGCGACACGATGACGAAACTGACGGACATCGGCAACAGTTCGAGTCCGGCGATGAACGGGGTCGCGCCGCGGATCGTCTGGAAATAGAGGGGCATAATAAAGAGCAGGGCGTACATGCCGAACGTCATCAGGCCGGCAACGGCGAGCGCTGCTGAAAAGACGGGCTGGCCAAGGTACGACAGCGGCAACAGCGGACCCGGTGTGCGTGCCTCCACCCACATGAACGCGACCGCCGCCAGGGCGGCGCCCGTCAGCACGGCAAAGAGAGGCATTGTCCAGCCCCAGTGCGATCCTTCAATGGCGGCAAACGCTAAACCGCCGAGCGCGATGATCGCCAGAACCTGGCCGGGCAGATCGAGCCTGCGGCCTTCCGGTTCGGTGCTTTCCTCGATCGCATACATCGTGAGCGACAGCGCCGCCGCGCAGGCAGGCAGGGTCATATAGAAAATGCTCCGCCAGCCGACGCTGTCCACAAGCCAACCGCCGAAGGTGGGGCCGATGATGAAAGCAAGCCCATTGCAGCTCGCCCAGATGCCCATCGCGTGGGCGCGTTCCTCGCGGCGCGGGTAGGCGAGGGTCAACAGAACCAGTGACATCGGCAGCGCAAACGCCGCGCCGAGCCCGCTGATGGCGCGCCCGGCTATCAGGGCCGCGGTGTTCGGTGCAAGCGCACATACGATGGTACCCGCGGTGAACAGGGAGATGCCGATGAGAAACAGGCGTCGGCGGCCGTAGATGTCCCCGAGAGTTCCACCGGTCAACAGCAGGGATGCATAGACCACGTTGTAGGCGTCGATAACCCACTGCATTTCACTGACCCCGGCGTTCAGGTCGCGCGCGATGCTCTTCAGGCCGAGATTGACGACCGATGTATCGATCTGCGCCAGCAGCACGCCGAGCGAGGTTGCGAGCAGCACAAATCGGGGGTCACGCATTGCGCCATTCATCTGGGCTGTTGTTGTCATGAGTTCCTTCTTTCGCTCGCCAGGCAGGTGGATTGCGTGAACGCCTCAGGTAGGGGCCAAAGCGCCCGCATCCCACCCGCTTTCTGTAATTTTTCGTGCCGGAACGCGGCCGCTGCGTGGTTAACGGGCAGGCGCTAAACGGCCAGCCGGTAAGGTAAAATTTCGGTTTCTTTTGAAATTAGCATTTGAAGCGATTAGCCGTGGGGCTCTGGTCAGGGAGGAATCCGTGCAAAAAATTTCCACGGCCACCGCATCGATTATCGTTCTTATCGCCCTCTATTTCACGCTGTCCTGGGGGTACGAGGCGCTCCGGGTGCTTACCTCGCCGAGTTACGGCTTTGAGGATGTATGGCGTTCGCAATTTCTGTTCGGCATCGGCCGGCTGTTCGATCTCGGCCCGGTCGGACTGATCAAGCTTGCAGCATTTTTTGCAACGCTCAAGCTCGCAGTCGCCTGCATCTGCGCGCTGCACATCGTCGATCGCGCACGCTGCTTCATGCGCGGTCAGCCCAATTCCGAAATTCTGGAAGCCGGGCTTATCCTGGTCGTGCTGATCAGCATCGCATCGGTCGGCCCGGCCTCATGGGCACACAGTGCCGATTTGATGCGCGAGCATACCTATCAGCTGCTCTTCGCCGCCATTGCGACCGGGTTGTGCATATTCGAACGTAATTATGCGCACCGCGCCGAAACGGCGGAAGCCAAGCCGCAGCCCGCAATCGATGCGGCCGCGACCAAGGCGGCGCCTCGATTTCACGCCTGATACCCGAGCGATGCTTGCCCGCTCTGTCGCCATAGTATTGCTGTAGGGCATGCGTCTCAGTCTGGTGGCTCATCGCGCACGAATATTTGGCGTTCGTCGATGAAAAGCTGACGGCAATATCACGCGCGCTCACCACACTTTAAGAGCGCAGTTATTTTGGACGCGCCTCGTGCAGGCCGCGATCTGCCGGCTGCAGCTTTCCGGAACGCCTGTCTTTGACCGCCTGTATCAAGGTCAGCGCGGCATTGCGCACATCATCCTGAAAGTCGGTGTCCTGGTCCAGATCGTCGTGGCTCGTTGCATAAGGCGTGAGGTAGCCGACATAGCGATCAATGAGCGCAAGATGGCCCGAAGGGATCATGCCGATGTCGCTCATCCAATCGGTGAGAATACGCCGAAGGTTTTCGGTCCCGGCTGCGTCACCGTGCACCACCACCGAAAAGACCCGTCCGGCGAGATGACGCGGGTAGGGCCAACCGGCCAGCTCCAGCCTTTTGGCTTTCATCGGATCCTTGCCTCCCGTCGAGGTGAGGTCCGGGTTGCCGCCATCCGCGCAGACGAGGCGATCGATCATCAGCTTGAGCGAGGAGGGCGCCTGGTACCAGTTGACCGGACACACGATCATGACGCCGTGCGCGGCGACCCATTTCGGGTAGATCTCCGCCATCCAATCACCGGCCTGGCCAAGAGCATGGTTCGGATAACAGCTGCAGGGCCAATGGCAAAGCGGTTGCGCAGTCGAGACGCATGCCTTGCATGGATAGATCACTTTTCCATATTCGGCGGTGAGGCGTGACAGGTCGAGGATGTCGACTTCGAATCCGCGGGTTTTTTCAACGACCTGTTTTGCCAGCGTCACCATCCGCCAGGTTTTCGATATTTCGCCCGGGCAGGTCTGATCGTTACGCGATGAGCCGTTGACGACCAGGATCCGCGAGGCCGACTTGGGATTTTTCTGGGCTGACTCCGCGGCCTGGATGTTGGCACGGGTTTGCAGCCACTCGACCGGCGCGTCGAAATCCGGATCGACGAAGCCTTTGCCGGCTTTCCGCGTACGCGGTGACTTGTGATAGTCGTCATAAGTCAGCCAGGCGGTTTCAACGATCTTGTCGAGTTCGCGCTTTAGCGGTTCAAATTCCGGATCGTAGAACCGCGCCAGGAACCGCTTCTTGAATTCCTGCTTCTCGAGCTGGACACTCGGCATGCCCTTGCGCACTTTGATCTTGGCCATGACTGCTCCCCATCGTGGGCCATGGCCGGCATTGAAGCGCTTTCAACGCAAAATGACGAGAGCGTCGCCGCGGTGTGACCGTCATTTCGTCTTTGCCACCTCGGCGATGACGTCGGCTGCTTCCTTGAAGGCATGGTTGGCGGCCGGCACCCCGCAATAAATCGCCTGCTGCAGGATAATTTCTTTGATGTCGTCCGGGGTGAAACCGGCCTCGGTCAGCGCCGCCCGCACGTGCATGCGGAACTCTTCCCATTTGTCGAGCGCAAGCATCGTGCCGATCACCAGGATGCGGCGGGTGCGCTCATCATAATGCGGGCGTGTCCATATCTCGCCCCACGCGGTGCGGGTGATGAAATCCTGGAATTCTTCGTTGAACGCGGTTTTCCTGGCGTTCGCACGATCAACCCAGGCATTGCCGAGCACCTTGCGGCGCTTGGCCATTCCCCGTTCGTAGCGTTCCTTGTCGTCCATGGGCCGTCTCCGTCAGGCGCGGAGGAAATTGAGAACCGTCTCGGTGTATTGCTTTGGCAGCTCGACATTCGCAATGTGCGCGGCGTCGAGACTGGCGAGCTTGGCGCCCGTGATCTGTTTCTGGATGGCTTCGCCGGCGGAAGGTGGTGTCGCCGGATCCTGTTTGCCGACGATGACCAATGTCGGTGCGGTCACGCGCGGATTGGATGTGGTGAAATCCATGTCGCGAATGGCCTCGCAGCTCGCAATATAGCCGACGGGATTCGTGGCGACGAACATTTCGGTCATGCGCGTGATCGCTTGCGGCGCGCGCGCCCTGAAATCCCTGGTGAACCATCGCTCCATATTCGGTTCGACCAGTTCACCAAGGCCTTTGTCACGAACGAATGTGATGCGGTCGTTCCAGGGAGTTTTGTCGGCGTAGTTAAAGTTGGTGTTCGAGAGGACAAGCCTGTCGATGCGGGTTGGCGCGTTGGCACCAAGCCACTGGCCGACCATGCCGCCCATCGACAATCCGCACCAGTTGATCGTCTTGACCTTCAGCGCATCGATGATGGAAAGCACGTCGCGGCCGAAGCGCTCCATTGAATAGGGGCCTTTCGGCACGCCCGATTTGCCGTGGCCGCGCCGGTCATAGCGTACCAGGCGAAAGTGCTTGGCAAACTCCGGTGCCTGGTCGTCCCACATATGCAGGTTGGTGCCGAGCGAGTTCGACAGCATCAGCACGGGGGCGCCTTCGCGGCCTTCAACCTCTACATGAAGCGGGCAGCCGTCATCGGCGTTGATCATCGGCATCAAGATCCTCCCCTAAAGGCGTATTTTGATTTGCAGTCCTGTCGTGGCGAAAAGCCATAATGCGGCTTACGGGGTCTGCAAAGCTCTTTTCATGAGCGCACTGAAGGCTTAAGTCCGAAAGCCGGAGACCTCAGATCGACCGCAAAGGAGACGCCGGATGGCGATGTCAATGACAGGGGAAGTCCAGCTTCCGGCGAGCCGCGACGTTGTCTGGGCCAAGCTCAATGATCCCGATGTTCTCAGGGCCTGCATCCCGGGTTGCGAAGAGCTCAACAAGACTTCGGATACGGAATTTCAGGCTGTCGCGACGACAAAAATCGGTCCGGTGAAGGCACGATTTAAAGGCAGAGTGCAACTCAGCGATCTAAACCCGCCCAATGGCTACAGGATTTCCGGCGAAGGTGATGGCGGCGTCGCTGGTTTTGCAAAAGGCGGTGCGACCGTTGCGCTTTCCGACAAAGACGGTGGCACGCTGCTGACGTACAACGTGGAGGCGCAAATCGGAGGCAAACTGGCGCAGCTCGGGCAGCGCCTGGTCAACGGCGCCGCCAAAAAAATTGCCGACGACTTCTTCCAGAAATTTGCCGCGTCCGTCGCAAATCCCTGATCTGGGCGGCCGATCACCGCAGTTTGAAGCGGTTTTCCTGCCTTGAATCTCTTGACCCGGCCCACAATCGGGGTTCAGACTTATTCCTGTTCCAAGCTGGAACGGGTCAAAATCGGCACGATTCAGCGATCGAACCACCGCCGTCCGGGTGAATGGGGGCGAAAAGCGGGCCTTTGGCCCGAAATTGGGAGGAAGGTCATGCCTGCCGTGTCAATGACGGTGAATGGCAAAGCCGTCACCGGTGACGTCGAAGCGCGCACGCTTCTGGTGCAGTTTCTGCGCGAGGATTTGCGGCTGACCGGCACGCATGTCGGCTGCGACACGTCGCAGTGCGGTGCCTGCGTGGTCCACATCGACGGTATCGCTGCCAAGGCATGCACCACACTCGCCTTGCAGTGCGAGGGCGCCAAGATCCTCACCATAGAAGGGCTCGCCGAACCGAACGGTCCGCTGCATCCGATGCAGGAGGCGTTCCGGGAGCATCACGGTCTGCAATGCGGGTTCTGCACGCCCGGGATGATCATGGCCGCGCTCGATATCGTGCGTCGCCGCGGCAACGATCTCGATGAACATACAATTCGCGAGCAGCTCGACGGAAACATCTGTCGCTGCACGGGGTACCACAACATCGTCAAGGCGATTGCCGCGGGAGCGAAAGCCATGGCCAAGGGCGGTGCTCGACAGGCCGCGGAATAGCGTCAAAAACATTCCAACGGGAGGAGACCGCCATGAGCGCGACCGGTATCGGCGCGGCGGTGCGCCGGAAGGAAGATCTCCGCTTCATCACGGGCAGGGGCCAATACACCGACGACGTGATCCGGCCACGCGAAACGCGCGCGGTATTTGTGCGCTCACCGCACGCCCACGCCAGGATAAGAGGCATCGAAACGAGTGCAGCCAAAACGATGCCGGGCGTCATCGCCGTGCTCACGGGCGCTGAGCTGGCAAATGACAAGATCGGGAATCTGATTTGCGGCTGGATGATTCACTCCAAGGACGGCACGCCGATGAAGATGGCGCCGCATCCGGCCCTGGCTTTTGGCAAGGTCAATCACCAGGGAGACGCCGTCGCCGTCGTGATAGCCGAAACCCAGGTGCAGGGACGCGACGCCGCCGAAAAGATCAAAGTCGACTACGAGCCGCTTCCAGCGGTCACTGACCCTGCAAAAGCGAAGTCCGGCCCGCAAATTCACGACCTTGCGCCAAAAAACACGATTTATGAGTGGTCGCTCGGCGACGCGAAAGCCGTCGATGCAGCCTTCGCCTCCGCCAAGCACGTGACCAGGCTGGATATTGTCAATAACAGGTTGGTGCCGAATGCGATCGAGCCGCGTGCCGCGCTCGCCGAGTACGATGCCGGTACCGATCAGCTGACGCTTTGGAATACGACGCAGAATCCGCATGTGTCGCGTCTTGTGATCGCCGCTTTTGTCGGCATGGCGCCTGAGCACAAGTTACGCGTCATCGCCCCGGACGTCGGCGGTGGCTTTGGCTCCAAGATCTTCATCTATCCGGAAGAGGTCGTCTGTCTGTGGGCCGCACGCAAGGTCGGCCGGCCGGTGAAGTGGACGGCAGACCGGTCGGAATCGTTCGTCACCGACGCGCATGGCCGCGACCACGTCACCCACGCCGAGCTTGCGCTCGACGCGAATGGGAAGATTCTGGCGATGCGCGTGAAGACGATCGCCAATCTTGGCGCCTATATGTCCACTTTCTCCTCGTCGGTGCCGACTTATCTTTACGCGACCCTGTTGTCGGGCCAGTACGACATCCCGCAAATCTACTGTGAGGTCGATGCGGTCTACACGAATACGGTGCCGGTCGACGCCTATCGCGGGGCGGGCCGGCCGGAAGCGACATTTGTGGTGGAACGGCTGGTCGAGGTGGCGGCGCGGCAAATGGGGATTGAACCGGCGGATCTGCGCAAACGCAATTTCGTCAAATCGTTTCCGCACCAGACGCCTGTCATCATGGCCTACGATGCCGGCGACTATAATGCCTCGCTTAAAATGGCGCTGGAGCTTGCTGACGTCCGGGGCTTCAACAAGCGCAAGCGCGAAGCGGCCCGTCACGGCAAGCTGCGGGGACTTGGTTATTCGACCTATATCGAGGCGTGCGGAATTGCTCCATCGCAGGCCGTCGGCTCGTTGGGTTGCGGTGTTGGTCTTTGGGAAAGCGCCGAGGTGCGCGTCAATCCGACCGGCAGCGTGGAAGTGCTGACGGGAACGCATGCGCACGGGCAGGGTCATGAGACAACCTTCGCCCAGCTTGTGTCAGAACGGCTCGGCATTCCGTTCGAGAATGTCTCCATCGTGCACGGCGACACCGACAAGGTCCAATTCGGAATGGGTACCTATGGCTCGCGCTCCGGCGCGGTCGGCATGTCGGCGATCGTGAAAGCGCTCGACAAGATCGAGGCCAAGGCAAAAAAGGTTGCCGCTCACATGCTGGAAGCGGCGGAAGGCGATATCGTCTTCAGAGACGGAAAATTTACCGTCGCAGGCACCGACAAGTCGGCGGCATGGGGCGACGTCGCACTCAATGCCTACATCGCCCACAAGTTTGCGGGACAGGAGCTTGAGCCCGGATTAAAGGAGACCAGCTTCTACGATCCGACCAATTTCACATTCCCGGCCGGCTGCCATATTTGCGAGGTCGAGGTCGACAGTGAGACCGGCAAAACTGAAATCGTGAATTGGACCGCCGTCGACGATTTCGGCACGGTCG
The DNA here is from genome assembly GCA_035701845.1 of Pseudolabrys sp. Lineage (GTDB taxonomy): Bacteria > Pseudomonadota > Alphaproteobacteria > Rhizobiales > Xanthobacteraceae > Pseudolabrys. The sequence goes on from DASSRJ010000019.1 coordinate 33,648, forward strand.
TCAATCCGATGATCGTCGAGGGCCAGGTCCATGGCGGCATCGCGCAAGGCATCGGGCAGGCTCTGCTGGAGGGTGCGGTGTATGACAATGACGGTCAGCTCGTGACTGGGTCGCTGATGGATTATTGCATGCCGCATGCCCACGACTTGCCGTCGTTCAAGGTTGGTCTGACTGAAACAAAGGCGCCATCGAATCCGCTCGGCATCAAGGGGTGCGGCGAGGCCGGAGCGATCGCGGCGCCCGCAGCGGTAATCAACGCCATCACTGACGCGATCGGCAGTGAGAATCTCATTATGCCTGCAACCGCGCAAACGGTTTGGGCAGCGCTCAAAAATGGACAACCGCGCCAAGCCGCGTAGTACGGGAGATTTGAGATGTACAATTTTACTTTCCATCGTCCGACCACGGTCCGTCAGGCGGCCGGTCTTCTGGCCCGCAACCCGGACGCGAAGCTTCTCGCCGGCGGACACTCGCTTCTGCCGGTGATGAAGCAGCGTCTGGCGCAGCCTTCTGCGCTCATCGATTTATCCCTGGTTGAAGGATTGAGCGGTGTCGAGCAGAAAGGCAGGTCCATCGTGATCGGGGCGATGACGCGGCATGCTGACGCCGCCAATTCGCCGGTACTTCAGCAGCTGTTGCCAGGCCTTGCATCGGTACCCGCGTCGGTCGGCGATCCGCAGGTGCGCAATCGCGGCACGATCGGCGGCTCGATCGCCAACAATGATCCGAACGCCGACTATCCGGCGGCCTGCCTCGGGCTTGGAGCGACGATCATCACCAACAAGCGGCGCATCGCGGCGGATGATTTCTTCACCGGCATGTTCTCGACTGCGCTTGAGGACGGCGAGATTATCACGAAAGTGAGCTTTCCGATCGCCAAAAAGGCGGCCTACGAAAAGTTTAAGCATCCTGCGTCGGGCTTCGCCTTGGTTGGTGTGTTCGTCTCGAAGCGGGGACCCGACATTCGCGTGGCGGTGACCGGTGCCGGCGCAAATGGCGTGTTCCGTGTGAAATCTTTCGAAGAGGCACTCAAGAAGCGGTTCGCTGCTAAATCGATCGAAGGCATGACGATACCCGCCAACGGCATGAACAGCGACATCCACGCCAGTCCCGAGTACCGCGCACATCTGGTCGGTGTTCTGGCACGGCGAGCGCTTGCGAAAGCGACGGCCTGAACAGGCATTCATAGTCCGCCGCCGACATAACACGTCCACATTTGATCCTGAGCATTGATCGCTTAGGAACCGACGCGCGATCGCTGCGTTGGAGCGATGGGTGCGCAACTGTGCAGGTCAATGTGGTCGAGATCTTTCCAATCGTTGTCGTAATGCTAACCGCAGCAGCCATGGCGCTCGTTCGCCTGAGCGTTTAGCACCCAAAAATCGAAGGCTTACTTGTCCGGCCGATCGAGCTCGGCGAGCAGATCGTGGAGATCGAGCGGGTTCGTATACATCTGCAACGAGCCGTCCGGCTTTTTCGGCCATTTGTCTTTCGGGCGATCCCAATAGAGCTCGACTCCGTTGTCGTCGGGGTCGCGCAGATAGAGCGCTTCACTCACGCCATGATCGCTGGCCCCTTCGAGCGGGATTTTCGCAACGATAAGCCGGCGCAGGGCGTCGGCGAGCAGCCGGCGGGTCGGGTAAAGAATGGCCGTATGGTAAAGGCCGGTGGTGCCGGGCGCGGGCGGTGATCCGCCGCGGCTCTCCCAGGTATTGAGGCCGAGATGATGGTGATAGCCGCCGGCCGATATAAAGGCGGCGCCCGGCCGGCTTGTGGTGAGCGTGAAACCCAGCACCCCGCAGTAGAAATCGAGCGCCCTTTGCAGGTCGGCGACCTTCAGATGGACGTGGCCAATCCGCACCCCCGGGTCGATTGTGGGGAATTGCAGAGCCTCTTTCTCGAGGGTAATGGGCTTGCTCATAGGTAAATCCTGGCTGTCGGGGCCTTGGCTCCCCACATGTAAGGCACGAGCGTGGTAGGATAAAGTCCCCGAATGACCGACAAGACCCTCCCGAATTCCATCGATTCAGCTCTCGATCTGCTGGCGAAGGCCGACTACATCGCCGACCGTTCGTTGGCGACCGTGCTTTATCTGGCCCTCAAAATGGGCCGGCCGCTGTTCGTCGAGGGCGAGGCGGGCGTCGGCAAGACTGAAATTGCCAAGGTTCTGGCCACGACGCTTGGGCGGCGTCTCATTCGACTGCAGTGCTACGAGGGGCTGGATGTTTCTGCCGCCGTCTACGAATGGAATTACGGTGCGCAGATGATCGCCATCCGCCTTGCTGAAGCGGAAGGGGAGGGCGACAAGGCTCGCATCGAGCATGACGTGTTTTCCGAGCGCTTCCTAATCAAGCGCCCGTTGCTTCAGGCGCTGGAGCCGGATCCCGCAGGCGCGCCGGTGCTCCTGATCGATGAAATCGATCGTACCGATGAAGCCTTCGAAGCATTTCTTCTGGAAGTGCTTGCCGATTTCCAGGTTACCGTGCCGGAACTCGGCACTGTGAAGGCAGTGCACCCGCCGATCGTTGTTGTGACCTCCAACCGCACGCGCGAAGTGCACGACGCACTCAAGCGCCGATGCCTGTACCACTGGGTCGGTTATCCGGATGCGACGCGTGAGCTGAAAATTCTCCGCGCTAAGGTGCCGGGCATCGCCAAAAAGCTGTCCGAGCAGGTCGTTGCCTTTGTCCAGGCATTGCGCAAGGAGGATCTGTTCAAGTCGCCCGGCGTTGCCGAGACGCTGGATTGGGCCGGCGCACTGACCGAGCTCGATGTGGTGGCGCTCGATCCAGCGACCGTGTCGGACACGCTCGGTGTGCTTTTGAAATATCAGGACGATATTGCCCGCCTCGACGGCACAAAGGTGAAGGCCTTGCTCGACGAGGTGAAATCGGAGCTAAGGGCGGCGGAGTAGCGTCATGGCCGCACCCGAGGGACGTCTTGCCGAAAATATTGTCTACTTTGCACGCGCTTTGCGCGCCGCCGGGATGCCGGTCGGACCGGGCGCCGTGCTTGATGCCCTTGAAGCGCTGAGCGTCGCGCGTGTCGGTGCCCGTGATGACTTTTACTGGACGCTGCATGCCGTCTTCGTCAAACGGCACGAGCATACAATTTTGTTTGATCAGGCATTTCGAATCTTCTTCCGGAAACGGGGATACATCGAAAAACTCATTGCATCGATGATTCCGCAAACCCTGGAGCCCGCGGCGAAATCACCGCCGCCAGGCGCCCAGCGCATTCAGGAGGCGCTGTTTTCCGGATTAGACGAACGCGCAAAGGATGAATCCGAAATCGACGTCGACGCGCGGCTGACGGTTTCCGACCGGGAGGTCCTGCAGAAAAAGGATTTCGCGCAGATGACGGCGGCGGAGATCGCGGCGGCGAAGGACGCTATCGCACGCCTGACATTGCCGCTCGACGAAGTCCGCACCAGACGCCTCACGCAAGATCGGCACGGCCACCTAATCGACATCCGGCGCACCTTGCGCGCCAGTATGAAGGCAGGCGGCGCAGTGATCGACCTGAAATATCTCGGCCCGCGCGTGAAGGAGCCGCCGATCGTCGCTCTGCTCGATATCTCCGGCTCGATGAGCGAGTATACGCGGCTTTTTCTGCATTTCCTGCATGCCGTCACGGACGCCCGCAAGCGCGTCACCACATTTCTTTTCGGGACGCGCCTGACCAACGTTACCCGTGCGATCCGGCAACGCGATCCCGACGAGGCGCTTGCAGCGTGCTCGGCCAATGTCGCCGACTGGTCGGGCGGCACGCGCATTGCGTCATCGCTTCACGTATTCAACAAGCAGTGGGCGCGCCGGGTGCTGGGGCAGGGCGCAGTTGTGCTGCTGATCACCGACGGGCTCGAGCGTGACGCCGACGATTCCCTCACCTTCGAAATCGATAGGCTTCATCGATCATGTCGACGATTGATATGGCTAAATCCGCTGCTTCGTTTTCACGCTTTCGAAGCGCGCGCCAAAGGTGTGCAGGCCATGTTGCCGCATGTTGACGAACTGCGGCCGATACACAATCTGGAATCGATGAGAGAACTCGTGCGCGCCTTATCCGGCGCGCCGGCAAAAGGCTACAATCCGAAAGATCTGCTGAGGCAGGTTGCGTGATGGAGGATTTCCATGCTTTCGCGTGATGAAGATATTCTCAGGGCTGCTGAAGAATGGCGCCGAGACGGGCGCGAGGTTGCGCTCGCAACGGTCGTCGAGACATGGGGGTCGGCGCCGCGGCCGGTAGGCTCAAACCTGGTCATCGACAATGAAGGCAACTTCCTCGGGTCAGTATCGGGTGGCTGCGTCGAGGGCGCCGTGGTGACCGAAGCGATGGACGTGATCGAAAGCGGCAAGCCGAAAATGCTCGAATTCGGTGTGGCCGATGAAACAGCCTGGAAGGTCGGTCTGTCCTGCGGCGGCACCATCCGTGTCTATGTGGAGAAGGTAGGCTGAGGTGAAACTCGACGTTTTGCATGCGCTGAATGCCGAGCGCGCGGCGCGCCGCGCGGCCGTGCTTGTGACCAATGTCGCGGGCGGCGAACAGCGTTTGGTCAAAGCCGGCGAGGTGGCCAAAGATCCTTTGAAAGAGGTCCTGGACAAGCGCCTGCGCATGGCCAAGAGCGGGATGGAGGAGACGCCGCAAGGGCGATTTTTTCTGACGGTCTATGTGCCGTCGCCGCGGCTGGTCATCACGGGCGCGGTTCATATCAGCCAGACGCTCGCCCCGATCGGACAGTTGCTTGGCTATGACGTGACGATCGTCGACCCGCGCACTGCCTTTGCGTCGATCGAGCGCTTTCCCGACGTGAAAGTGATCGCCGAATGGCCTGACGTAGCACTGCCGCCCCTGGGCATCGATCACTACACGGCCTTCGTCGCGCTTACCCACGATCCGAAAATCGACGATCCGGCCCTCAAGCACGCTCTTGCGCGCGATTGCTTCTACATCGGCGCACTTGGGTCGAAAAAAACCCACGCCCGGCGCGTCGAGCGGCTGAAGCGCGACGGGCTGAGCGATGCGGACATTGGCCGGATCCATGCGCCGATCGGACTCGATATCGAAGCCGTGTCGCCTGCGGAGATCGCGGTTGCGATCATGGGCCAGATCACCCAGGTGCTGCGGCAGAAGGCGGAGGCGGCATGAAATTCGGATCCGTCCCCGTTGCCGAAGCAATCGGCGCCACTGCGGTGCATTCGATCCGCCAGGGCGATTTCGTCCTCAAGAAAGGGACGCTAATCGGGGCAGCCGAAGTGGCGGCTCTCAAGACGGCCGGCGTGAAGGAAATCACTGTGGCGCGCCTCGACCCGGGCGATGTGTCGGAGGATCGGGCGGCGGCCGATATTGCCGCGGCGATTACGGGTGAGGGTGCGCGCACCGACCGGGCATTTACCGGCCGCTGCAATCTGTTCGCCGAGGGTGCCGGCATCCTGGTTGTCGACAGGGATGCCGTCGACGCGCTCAACAGGATCGATGAGGCGGTCACGCTGGCGACGCTGCCGGCCTACAAGCCGGTGGTCGAAGGTGAAATGATCGCTACCGTCAAGATCATTCCGTTCGCGGTGTCGAAATCCGCGCGCGACCAGGCGGTGGCTGCGGCCGCGAAAGCCAGGCCGGTTATTCGTGTCGCGCCATACAGGCTGCGCAGGATCGGCGTGGTGTCCACGTTGTTGCCTGGCCTTGCTCCGAAGGTCATCGAAAAAACTCTGAAGATCACCACCGCGCGCATCGCTCCGGCCGGTGCGACCATCATTGCCGAAAAGAGAGTGCCGCACGATCAAGCCGCGCTCGCACGCGCGATCGATGAACTGCTCACGGCCGACGCCGAACTCGTCATCGTTTTCGGTGCCTCCGCCATAGCAGACCGCCGCGATGTCATCCCTGCGGCTATCGAAGCGGTCGGCGGCGACATTGAGCACTTTGGCATGCCGGTCGATCCGGGAAATCTGATGCTGATCGGCAAGGCGCGCGGCCAGCCTGTGCTCGGCGCTCCCGGCTGCGCACGCAGCCCGAAGGAGAATGGTTTTGACTGGATCCTGATGCGGCTCCTCGCCGGATTGCCGGTCACGCGCGCCGACGTCACCGGCATGGGTGTCGGCGGGCTGCTGATGGAGATCGTCACGCGCCCGCAGCCTCGCGAGGAACGCGCTCTGCAGAGCGGGCGTCGTGTCGCTGCGCTGGTGCTGGCTGCGGGGCGCTCGACGCGCATGGGCGCAGTCAACAAGATGCTCGCCGAAATCGGCGGCAAACCGTTGGTGCGTATTGCGGCGGAGCAGGCGGTCGCTTCGCAGGCCCAGCCGGTCATTGTTGTGACCGGTCATGAGCGCGAGAAGGTCGAAGCCGCGCTCAAAGGTCTGCCGGTCCGCTTCGTACACAACGCAGATTATGCGGATGGTCTCGGCACATCACTCAAGGCCGGCGTTGCCGCGGTGCCGGCGGAGGCCGACGCTGCGATCGTCTGCCTCGGCGATATGCCGCAAGTCGATGCCGCGCTGATCAACCGGCTGATCTCGGCATTCGATCCGGAGCGCGGCGCGCTCGTCGTCGTTCCGAGTATCGATGGCAGGCGCGGCAATCCGGTGGTTTGGTCGCGCCGTTTCTTCCACGACCTGATGGTGATCCAGGGAGATGTCGGTGCACGGCACCTGATCGGCAATTATGCCGAAGCCGTGGCCGAAGTACCGGTCGCCGGGGAGGCGGCGCTGACCGACGTGGACACTCCCGAGTCGCTTCTGGCCGTCAAGGCCGAAATTGAGCGGGCCTGAGATTCGAATCATTGATTGCGCCGGCCGACTCGCTCCTAGCTGAAGGGGATAGCAGGGAAGGGCGATGATCGGCGTCTATGCCCCGATGGTGCGCGCGCTTGTGGTCGTGGCCTTGGCGCTCGCCACCGCCACGCTGATGCTTGTTGCGGTCAATGCCGCGCGTGCCGCGATTGCGACCGCTTTGATCTAACCAATTCTAATAACAGAGCTATTTGGCGTCTTGCGCGCCGGCTGTCTTCGTCCTAAATTATGACTGACTAGTCAGTCATAAAGGTGCAGTGATGCGTCGCGTAACCGGGTATCGACAGGCAGGGGCGGGCCGCGCGGGCCGCCGCAAGCGTGCCACCGAGGCGGCGCGGGCCGCCGCCATACACGCAAGCGCCGGGCGCAAGGCACGCAGTGGTGTACGCCGCGAGGCCATTCTGGCCGCCGCGCTCGACGAATTTTCCAGCCGCGGTTTCGAGGCCGCACGTCTTGAGGATGTGGCGCGCCGAGCCGGCGTCGCCAAAGGTACGATCTATCTCTATTTCCGCGACAAGGAGAGCCTGTTCCAGGAACTGATCAGGACAATGCTGACGCCCCTGGTCGGAACGATCGAGGCAATGGGACAGGCCGATGTTCCGCTTCCGGTCCTGGCCGATCGCATCGCCGATCTGTTTGTCAGCCAGGTCTATGAAACGCGCCGGAAAGACGTCGTACGCCTCATGATCTCGGAAGGACGCCGCTTTCCGAAGCTGGCCGAATTTTACTATCGCGAAGTTCTTTCCCGCATCATTGCAGCCGTGCGGATGCTGCTGCAGCGGGCGGCTGCACGCGGCGAAGTGCCGGAAGGCCTGGCGGAATTTCCGCAGATTATTGCCGCGCCGGGCCTCGTTGCGATCATCTGGAACGGCTTGTTCGAACGTTTCGAGCCGCTCGACGTTCGCAAGATGATGAAGACATATCTTGAGGTGCTGTTTACGCCGGGGAGAGCGCCATGAGCAGGACTCTCGCCGCGCTGGCTCTCGTTTTCGTGGCGCTTGCGTTCGCAGGTTGCAGCAACAGCGACGATCGCATTCTGCAGGGCTGGGTCGAGGCCGAGCTGGTATTTGTTTCGCCCGACGAGCAAGGACGCGTCGAAACGCTGAAAGTTCGCGAAGGCGATCACGTCAAGAAGGGCGACCTGCTGTTTTCCGTCGACGACGATCTGCAAAAAGCGGATGTTACCGTGCGAAATACCGCCGTCATAAATGCACAGCAGGCCTTCGATCGCGCCAAGGAATTGCTGAAGTCGGCCGCCGGCACACAAAAGACTTTCGATGATGCCGAGGCGGCGCTGCGCCAGGCCAAAGCCAATCTCGAGTGGGCGCAGACCAGGCTTGCCCGCCGCAACGCCCACAGTCCCGGCGACGGCACGATCGAACAGATTTATTACCGACCGGGCGAGACAGTGCCGGCCGGCCGGCCGGTCGTGGCCTTGCTGCCGCCGGGAAACCTGAAAATCCGGTTTTTTGCGCCACAGGCGGTGCTACCCGGGCTCAAATACGGCGACATCGTCGAAGTATCCTGCGACGGTTGCGACACGGGCCTGACCGCGAAGATCAGCTTCATCGCGCGCAGCGCCGAATTCACCCCGCCGGTGATCTACAGCCAGGAGGAGCGCGCCAAGCTGGTGTTCCTGATCGAGGCACGGCCCGAGCACCCGGAGAAATTCCGTGTCGGCCAGCCTGTGACAGTCACTTTGCCGCAAGGATCTTCGAAATGAACGGGGCCGACATCGTCATTGATGTGCACGGCCTGACAAAAAAATTCGACGGCCGTGCCGTGGTGCGCAACCTCTCGATGCAGGTCAGGCGGGGCACGATCTATGGCTTCCTGGGCCCGAATGGCTCCGGCAAGACCACCACGATCCGCATGCTGTGCGGCCTGCTGACGCCGGATGAAGGCACCGGTACCTGCCTCGGTTATGACATCCGCACCGAGACCGACAAGATCAAGCTGCAGGTCGGATACATGACGCAGCGCTTCAGTTTGTATCAGGACCTGTCGGTGCGCGAGAATCTCGAATTCATCGGCCGCATTTACGGGATCGCGCAACCAGCGGCCGCGGCGCGGGCCGCCATTGAACGGCTCGGCCTGAGCGGCCGCGAGGAGCAGCTCGCCGGCGAACTGTCGGGCGGCTGGAAACAACGGCTGGCACTCGGTGCTTGCACCTTGCCGAGCCCGAAATTGCTTCTGCTCGACGAGCCGACGGCCGGTGTCGACCCGAAAGCGCGGCGCGAATTCTGGAACGAGATCCACGCGCTCGCCGCAGAAGGCCTGACGGTACTGGTTTCGACTCACTACATGGACGAAGCGGAGCGCTGTCACGAGATTGCCTACATCGCCTACGGAGAATTGCTGGCGCATGGCACGGTCGAAGAAGTCATCGAGTCCTCGCATCTGACGACCTACATCGTCGGTGCTCACGAAGGCGAGGGACTCAACGCGCTCGCTGAAGAGCTCAACACCAGGCCCGGCATCGACATGGTGGCCCCGTTCGGCACCAGCCTGCATGTATCCGGGCGCGATGCCGGCAAGCTCGAGGCGGCAATCGCGCCTTACCGCAAGCGCAAGGACTTCGAATGGCAACACTCGGAGCCTTCGCTCGAAGATGTCTTCATCGATCTCATGGGCAGAGCCCGGGACAATTTCCAATGAGCCACGTGATGCCCGCGCAGGCGCCGCGGCGGACTCGCGGCAGTTTCTGGAGCAGGACCTGGGCGGTCCTGGTGAAAGAATTCATCCAGCTCAAGCGCGACCGTGTTTCTTTCGCGATGATCATCATGGTGCCGCTCATTCAGCTGCTGCTGTTCGGGTACGCTATCAATACCAATCCGCGGCATCTGCCCACGGCCGTCCTGCTGCAGGAAAACAGCGACCTCGGACGCTCAATACTGGCCGCCCTCAAGAACACGGACTATTTCCTCGTCACCGAACGGCCGCGCAGCGAAGCAGAGCTCGATGAGATGCTGGCCTCCGGCAAGATTCTGTTCGGCATCGAAATCCCGCGCAATTTCGAACGCTCGGTCCGGCGCGGCGACAAGCCGGCGATGCTCATTGTAGCCGACGCCACCGATCCAGTGGCGGCCAGCGCGGCCGTAGGCGCGCTCGGGCAGGTCGTGCAAACCGCGTTGTCTCATGACCGCGGCTTGCCTCAGTCGAGCGGCCCGCCGTTCGAGATCAGGACCCACCAGCGCTACAACCCGGCAGGCCTGACGCAACTCAATATCGTGCCCGGCCTGGTCGGCACCATTCTGACCATGACAATGCTGATCTTCACGGCACTCTCGGTGACACGCGAGATCGAGCGCGGGACGATGGAAAATCTGCTGTCAATGCCGATCACGCCGGTCGAGATCATGCTCGGCAAGATCATTCCGTACATCATCGTCGGGTTCGTCCAGGCGGCGATGATCATCGGCATCGGCGTGCTGCTGTTCGGTGTGCCGATCCTCGGAAATCTCTTCGCGCTGGCCGGACTGAGCACGCTCTTCATCGCGACCAATCTGTCGATCGGCTACACGTTCTCGACCATCGCGCAGAACCAGCTGCAAGCCATGCAGATGTCGATCATGTTTTTCCTGCCGAACATCCTGCTCTCCGGCTTCATGTTTCCCTTTGCCGGCATGCCTGCCTGGGCGCGCTGGGTCGGCGAGGCATTGCCGTTGACGCACTACCTGCGTGTCGTGCGCGCGGTCATGCTGAAAGGCTCCTCGATAGCGGATCTCCATTACGATGCCGCCGCGATGTTCGTGCTGATGCTGGTCGCGATGACGATTGCGGTCACCCGGTTCAGGCGCACGCTCGACTAGATTATCGTCTCTTCAGGATGCTCAGGCGAACATAGGGACTCGAGCGTCCAGCGGAATCCTTGGCCCAGCCGGCGGCGGCGGACCATTCGGTGTCTTCGGTTTTCATGCTGGTGACGTGCATGCCGAGGCGGCCATGCCGATACCCGTTTGAGCCGAGGTACTGAAATTCCGGCCCGACATAAATTCCGCCGGTCATTTCGTCGAGCACGCGCCAGCCGTAGGCGGCGCGGGCCGAATTGCTGGTGGCGATCGACGACAACGAAATATCGGCGGCGATCATCGTTTCCGCGCTTGGCTCGTACCAGATCTCGGCCGCAACGCGCAGGCCGTACGAGAGCCCGCGCAACCGGTTGGCGGGATCGTCCGGC
>DASSRJ010000020.1:0-13082 GCA_035701845.1 Pseudolabrys sp.
GCTCGGTGTGCAATTGGTAAGGTGTCCCCGAATGCACCCCGAATGCACTACTGCCCGAGCGCCGCTTTGATCAGCTTGATGGCGTCGTCACTGGCCCATTCGGCGGGACCGGCAATCGTTCCGATCTCGCATCCCTTCGGATCGATCAGCAGCGTGGTCGGCATGCCGAACGCGCGCCCGATGGACTTGAGGTCCTGAAAGGTCCGCGCTGAGGGGTCGGCATAGTAGGCGAGTTGCTGCACGCCGACCTCCTTCAGCCACGCCTTCGGCCTGTCAGGATCGCGCGTGTCAATATTGACCGCCACCACCTCAAAGCCGGGGCCGCCGAGCCGTTGCTGAAGCGCGTCGAGCGCCGGCATCTCCTTGCGGCAAGGCACGCACCAGGTGGCCCAGAGGTTGAGCAGCACGGTGCGCCCGCGCCAATGGTCGAGCGTCAGCGCTTTGCCGGTGGCATCCTGAAAAGAAAGGTCGGGCACCCTCAACGGGCTCCTGGCAACGTTAACGGCCGCCACCTCGCCATGCGCAAAAGGCGCTATTTTCCTGGCCAACTCGACGGCCGGCCGGCAGGCCGCGTCGCCGCCCGCATTGCGCGTCAGGGTCGCAATCCCGTATACCCCCGCCAGCCCAACGGCGATGCCGGCGATGCCGCCCGCCAGAACCATGACGAGGCGTTTTTTGGCGAAGCTTGATTGGGTTTCGGTCATGAGCGGCTTGGTGGATATGCCAGTGGATAGGCCATGAGCAACAAAATGTGGGGTGGGCGGTTCTCGTCTGGCCCCGGTGCCATCATGGAGGAGATCAATGCCTCTATCGACTTCGACCGGCATCTCTACCGCCAGGACATCGCCGCGTCCAAGGCCCATGCCGACATGCTGGCCAGGCAGGGCATCATTACGGCTGACGATGCGAAAAAGATCGCTCACGGTCTAGACACGATTCTGTCAGAGATCGAGGCAGGCAAGTTCTCCTTCAAGCGCGCGCTTGAAGACATCCATATGAACGTGGAAGGCCGACTGTCCGAATTGATCGGCGATGCGGCGGGACGGCTGCATACCGCGCGCTCGCGCAACGACCAGGTTGCGACCGATTTCCGGCTCTGGATGCGTGACACGATCGATGCGATCGGTACCGCGCTCGCGCTCTATCAGCATACGCTTGCCGAGAAAGCGCTCGATCATGCAGGCACTGTCATGCCTGGCCTGACGCATATGCAGACGGCGCAGCCGGTGACCTTTGGCCATCACCTGCTCGCCTATGTCGAAATGGCCGCGCGCGATCGCGGCCGGTTTGCCGACGCGCGCAAGCGGCTGAATGAATCGCCGCTCGGCGCCGCCGCGCTCGCCGGCACGTCATTTCCGCTCGACCGCGACATGACGGCGAAGACGCTCGGCTTCGACCGGCCGATGGCAAATTCGCTCGATGCGGTCTCCGCGCGCGACTTTGCGATGGAGACGCTGGCGGCGGCCTCGATCGCGGCGGTGCATCTCTCACGGCTTGCGGAAGAAATCGTCATCTGGACCTCGCCGCTCACGGCGCTGATCAAACTGTCGGACAAATTCACCACCGGTTCCTCGATCATGCCGCAGAAGCGCAATCCGGACGCTGCCGAGCTGGTGCGCGCCAAGGCCGGACGCGTGATCGGTGCGCTCAGCGCCCTGCTGATCGTGATGAAGGGCCTGCCGCTCGCCTATGCAAAGGACATGCAGGAAGACAAAGAGGGCGCCATGGATGCGCTCGCTGCCCTGGTGCTTTCAATTGCCGCGATGACCGGCATGGTCGCTGATCTTGAGCCCGACACCGCGCGCATGAAGAAGGCGGCCGGCGAGGGCTACGCGACCGCGACTGATCTCGCCGACTGGCTGGTGCGGACCCTCAAGGTTCCGTTCCGCGCGGCGCATCATCTGACCGGGCGGATCGTGGCCAGGGCCGTCGAGACAAATGTACCTCTGCATCGGTTGCCGCTGGCGGTGATGCAGGAGATCGAGCCTCGCATCAGCGAGGATGTCTTCACGGTCCTTTCGGTCGATCGCTCCGTGAAGAGCCGGGTCAGCTTCGGGGGTACGGCGCCAAAAAATGTCCGCTCGCAGGCGAAGAAATGGCTGCGCAAGCTCGAAAAGGAAAAATCCTGACTTCGCCTTGATTGCCTGTTTTGCTATCGTTCCGCCATGCAAGGAGCGCCTGTCTTGAGCCGCGATCGCCGTCCATTTCTCCGCCTCGCCCTGATCGGCACGCTGGCCGTGTCGTTTGCCTTGGCTGCGTGCGGACGCAAAGGGCCGCTTGATCCGCCGCCGAGCGCGTCGCTCGCGGGCGAGCAGGCGACGCCGGGAGATGGGCAGGTCACCAGCGGCCGGCCAATCGGTCCCGACGGAAAACCAATTGCGCCCGGCATGCGCGACAAACGCATTCCTCTCGACGTCCTACTCAACTGAGCGTGCGATGCACCACTTCGCTTACCGCGACGGCGTCCTCCACGCCGAGCAGGTGAATCTGGACGCGCTCGCAAGCGCGGTCGGAACACCGTTTTATTGCTATTCGACCGCGACGCTGACCCGCCACTACCAGGTTTTTGCCGGCGCTTTCGCCGACGTGCCTGCGCTCGTGTGCTACGCGATGAAGGCCAATTCCAATCAGGCGGTGGTGCGCACGCTCGCCAGGCTTGGCGCCGGCGCCGACGTGGTGTCGGGCGGTGAGCTCAAGCGCGCGCGTCTTGCGGGCATTCCCGCCGACAAAATCATGTTCTCCGGCATCGGAAAGACCGCGGCCGAGCTCGCGCTCGCGGTCGACGAAGGAATTCTGTGCGTCAATATTGAATCAGAAGCCGAGCTTGAACTTTTGTCTTCAATCGCGGCATCCAAAGGGCGCACCGCCAATATATCGGTGCGCGTCAATCCCGACATCGATGCGAAGACGCACCACAAGATCGCGACCGGAAAGGCCGAGAACAAGTTCGGCATTCCGATCAGCCGCGCGCGCGAGATCTACACGCACGCCGCCAAGCTCAAAGGCGTCAAGGTGGCCGGCGTCGACATGCATATCGGCAGCCAGATCACCGATCTTGATCCGTTCGACAGCGCCTTCGCGCTGCTCGCCGAGTTCGTGGGTATGTTACGCGCGGACGGCCACACCATTTCGCATGTCGATCTCGGCGGAGGCCTGGGGATTCCCTACCGCGACGATAACGAGCCGCCGCCACACCCCGAGGCCTATGCCAAGGTGGTCAAGCGCGCGACCCGCGACCTCAATTGCCGGCTCATCTTCGAGCCAGGACGCCTGCTCGTCGGCAATGCCGGCATTCTGGTGACGCGCGTGCTGTTCGTGAAGCAAGGCGAGGCCAGGACATTTGTCGTCGTCGACGCGGCGATGAACGATCTCATCCGTCCCACGTTGTACGAGGCGCACCACGATATCTGGCCGGTGGCGCAGCCGGCGGCCTCGACAAAGCGGGTGCGTGCCGATGTCGTCGGGCCGGTGTGTGAAAGCGGTGATTTTCTGGCTGTTAACCGCGACATGGTGGAACCCGTGGGCGGCGCCCTGCTTGCGGTGATGACGGCGGGCGCCTACGGCGCGGTGCAGGCCGGCACCTACAATACCCGCGCTTTGGTGCCGGAAGTGCTGGTCAACGGCGCAAAATGGGCGGTCGTGCGGCCGCGCCTTGAAGTTGACCAATTAATTGCGCTCGATCGCATGCCGGATTGGCTTTGAGCGCATAAATACCCGCGTGGTCCCGCGGTTCGGCGCGTGTTAGGTTGGCCGGCAGTAAAGATTCTCCTGAGCCACAGCGACGGAGCGGCTTTTGGAAGAGTTGAAAGAGAAGCCACGAGACCAGCAGCCGGCACGGCTTCTGCTCGCACACGCACTGCGTCGCGCGCGCGGCAGCCTGTTGTGGGAAGGGCTGTGGCCGGCGCTCGCCTCCGTTGCGATCGTGCTCGGACTTTTCCTCGCATTTTCGTGGGCGGGCCTCTGGCTGATATTGCCGCCGCTCGCGCGCGCAATCGGTCTGTCAATTTTCGGCGTGCTGCTCGTGCTGGCCTGTGTGCCGCTGGCGATCCTGCGGCTTCCGAGCATGGGCGATGGGCTGCGGCGCCTCGATCGTAACAGCGGAGAAACGCACCGGCCGGCGACCGCTGTTGCCGATCGAATCGCCGCCAACGGCACCGACCCGGTGGCGCAGGCCTTGTGGCAGGCGCATGTGGAGCGCGCTTTGCTTTCCGCGCGCAAGGTCAAAGCCGGCTGGCCGATGCCGCGACTGTCGTTGCGCGACCCGATGGCGTTGCGCGCGCTGGTGTCCATCCTCGTGGTGGCAACCTTCTTCGCAGCGACTGGCGAGCGGTTCAAACGTGTTGCCGCCGCCTTTGACTGGCACGGCGTCGTCGCGCCGGCGAATTACCGGATCGATGCGTGGATCACGCCTCCGGTCTACACCGGACGGCCGCCCGTGATGCTGCCCGGCCTGCGGCCGGGCGAAACGGCGCAGAACGCGCCGGCGGCGCCGGTCGCGGTGCCGTCCGGCAGTCGGCTTGTTATCCGCGCGACCGGCAAAGTGCAGTTCGACATTATCCGCAAAGGCGGGATCGAGGACGCGGCGGCCGAGGCACGCGGGCCTTTGCCGCCGGGGACCGAAGAACGCAGGCTCGTGATCAAGAGCGACGGCTCCGCCGCTGTGCACGGCGTTCTCGGCAGCGATCTCGTGTGGAATTTTACGGCGATTCCGGACCGCGCGCCGACGATCGATCTGATCCGGGATCCGGAGCGGCAGGCGCGCGGCGCGTTGCGGCTCGACTATCGCATGGAGGACGACTACGGCGTGGTCGAGGCCAGAGCCACCTTTGCGCGCAAGGAAGAAAAGGCGTCCGACAAGCCGCCGCGTCCGTTGTTCAGCGCGCCCGACTACGCGCTCGTCCTGCCGCAGCAGCGCACGCGCGCCGGCACTGCGCAGACGACGCATGACCTGACCGAGCATCCATGGGCCGGCACCGAGGTTATTCTGACGCTTGTCGCCCGCGACGAGGCCGGCAACGAAGGCCGCAGCGAGCCGCGCGAGGTGCAGTTGCCGCAGCGCATCTTTGTCAAGCCGCTGGCAAGGGCGCTGATCGAGCAACGCCGAAACCTCGCGCTCGACGCCGACAGCAAGCCCGTCGTGCTCACCGCGCTTGATGCGCTCACCATCGCCCCGGAGCGCTTCACGCCCGAGGCGGGCGTCTATCTGGGCCTGCGTTCGATCTATCACGATCTCGATCATGCAAAGAGCGACGATGCGCTGCGCGATGTCGTCGCGCGCCTGTGGGACATGGCGGTCCAGCTCGAAGACGGAAACGTGTCGCAGGCCGAACAGGCCCTGCGGCAGGCGCAGGAGAACTTGCGGCAGGCGCTCGAGCGCGGCGCGAGCGATGAGGAAATCAAGAAGCTGATGGATCAGCTGCGCGCCGCCATGGACAAATTCCTGCAGGCGCTTGCCGAGGAAATGCGCAAGAATCCGCAGCAACTGACGCGTCCACTCGATCGCAACAATACGCGCATGCTGAGCCAGCAGGACCTCAAGAGCATGCTGGACCGGCTGGAGAATCTGGCGCGCTCGGGCAACAAGGATGCCGCGCGCCAGCTGCTCGAGCAGCTGCAGTCGATGCTCGAGAACCTGCAGATGGCGCGGCCCGGCGCCCAGGGCGACGATGGCGACGATGACGACATGATGTCGGCTCTCGACGAGCTTGGCGACATGATCCGCAAGCAGCAGCAGCTGCGCGACAAGACCTTCAAGCAGGGCCAGGAAAATCGCCGCGACCGCCAGCGCGGTCAGCAGGGCCAGAACCAGATGGGCGACCTGCGCCAGGATCAGCAAGCCTTGCGTGACCGCCTCAACAAACTTCTCGAGCAACTCCGTCAGCGTGGACTCGGCCAGCAGGGTCAGCAAGGCCAACAAGGCCAGCAAGGCCAGCAAGGGCAGGGCGGCGAGATGGGCGAACTCGGCGATGCGGGCGAAGCCATGGGCGAGGCAGAAGGTCAGCTCGGCGAGGGTGACGCCGATGGCGCCGTCGGCAGCCAGGGCCGCGCCCTCGAGGCCATGCGAAAAGGCGCCAAAGGCCTTGCGCAGTCGATGCAGCAGCAGGGCATGGGCCCGGGTCCAAACGGGCGGCCCGGTCGCGGGCAATCGCGGGCCCAGCAAGAGACAGATCCGCTGGGGCGGCCGATGCGCCGTGGCGACTACAGCGACGATTTCACCGTCAAGGTCCCGGGCGAAATCGATGCGCAACGGGCCCGCCGCATTCTGGAAGAGTTGCGGAAGCGGTTCGGCGAGAGTTTCCGCCCGCAACTGGAGCTCGACTACATCGAGCGTCTGCTGAAGGATTTCTGATCCCGGATCGCGCGGTGATGCGCGGGTGGCGCTACTTCGCTACGGCTGCCGAATCCTGCGGTGTGAAGAAGCGCACCATCACATCGGTTGCGTTTGGCGGCGGCGAGACAAAACGGCTGCGGAAATCAAGTTTTTCTCCTGGCCCGAGAATGCTGCGGCCTGGCAGAGCGTTCCACGTATAGATTTCCTGCCCGGCCGCGTCGCGTGCAGCGAAGCGCAGCCGTGGCACCTCGGTGGCCTTGCTGGCGACGCTGACGATGGTGCCTTCAATCACGAGGGCCGACAGTCCTTCCTGCGTTTCTTTCGAAATCCGCATATTCTCGAATTTCAGGTGACGCAGGTTGACCGGCAGACCGACCGCCGCGAACAGCGAGGCAGTCTGCGGAAAGTACTTCACGACCTCGCTGCGGGCACCGACCAGCGCGACGTTGAAGGCGAAGAGGACAAGAATAAGCGCCGTCCACCGGGATGACCGGCGCTCTTTGTTGCGCCGGGCCTGCAGACGTTTCCGGCGTGCCGCGAAATTCTCGACCTCGTCGGCTTCCGCCGCTGCCTCAGATGCCGCAGGTGGCTCTTCCGGCGCGAGCGGAGGTGCGTCCGTCACAGTGACGGGTGCCTGTACTGCTTCTTCACTCTGCGCGGGCGCCTCGGTTGCCTGCTCTTGTCCGGCGGGATCTTCGCCTTCGTCCTGAATTTGCTGGTCGGGACGTATCACTCCGGTGGCAGCGGCCGGCTCATCGTCCGGACCGGCGCCTGCCATCTCGGGCTTGGACGCGAACCACGTCGTCTTGCATCTTGCGCAGCGGACGGTGCGGCCCGCCTCGCCCAGCGAAGCCGGGTCGATCATGTAGGACGTTGCGCAGTTCGGACAGGCGATCAGCATGGCGTCGATGGTAATTGGATGGCCAACGTACCAGCCGTCCGTTAATGGATCGGAAACCATGCCGGGTCCCGCCAAATGGGGGTTTTTCGCCATTTTCCCGGCGCCCGCTATGGCGGCCTCGTGGTAATCCTGTAAAAACGCAGTTTCAGGCGTGCGCCCGGAATGGCCTCCGGGATGCCCGGGGACTTCGGCACGGTCGTGATTCGCCCGGCCTTTGGGGATTTATCGGAGAGGGTGGGTGGTCCGATTTGAGAACGTCGGCTTGCGCTATGGGCTGGGCCCGGAGGTCCTGCGGGACCTCACATTCCGCATCGAACCTCACTCGTTCCAGTTCCTGACCGGGCCATCCGGCGCCGGCAAGACCTCGTTGCTGCGGCTGCTGTTCCTGTCGCTCAAGCCGACGCGCGGCCTGATTACTCAATTCGGTCACGACGTCGCGACACTGTCGCGCGACGCGGTGGCGACCTTGCGGCGCCGCATCGGCATCGTTTTCCAGGACTTCCGGCTGCTCGACCACATGACGACGTACGAAAACGTCTCCCTGCCGCTGCGGGTCATGGGCCGGCCGGAAGAAACTTACCGTGACGAGGTCATCGAGCTGCTCAGATGGGTCGGTCTCGGCGAGCGGATGTGGGCGCTCCCGCCCGTTCTTTCCGGCGGCGAAAAACAGCGCGCGGCGATCGCGCGCGCGGTGATCGCGCGGCCGCAATTGTTGCTGGCCGATGAGCCGACCGGCAACGTCGATCCGAATCTGGCGCAGCGCCTGCTGCGGCTGTTCGTCGAACTGAACAAGTCAGGCACGTCGGTCGTCATCGCGACGCACGACATCGGGCTGATGGATCAGTACGATGCCAGGCGCCTCGTGCTGCACGACGGCCGGTTGCACATTTACGACTGAGACTCGCGATGAGTGACGCACGCATCGATTTGACAATGCAGCTGCGCGAGCCGAACGACCCCCTGCCGCGGTTTGAGACCGCGTTGGTGCCGCGCAACTCGATTTCCGGCCGCGCCCTCGTGGCCGTCGTTGCGATCATGACATTTCTGGTGTCATTGACGACCGGTGCGGCGGTCCTGGTGACGAAAGCCGCCGGCGAATGGCAATCCGATATTTCGCGCGAGATGACCATCCAGATCATGCCGGCGCCTGGACGGGATCTCGATACCAGCGTGAACCGGGCGGTCGCGATCACGCGCACGATTTCCGGTGTCACCGAGGTACGGCCGTATTCAAAAGAAGAATCGATGAAATTGCTGGAGCCGTGGCTTGGCAGTGGCATTTCGCTCAGCGAGTTGCCCGTTCCCCGCCTGATTGTCATCAAGATCGCGGCTGACGCGACGCCTGATCTTGGCCAGCTTCGGCGCGCGCTTGCGGATCAGGTTCCGGGTGCCGTCGTCGACGACCACCGGGGATGGATCGAACGCATGCGGGCGATCGCGGGCACCGCAGTTGCAGCGGGTGTTTGCATCCTGATCCTGATGTTCGCGGCGACAATTCTGTCGGTGGCTTTTGCGACGCGGGGCGCGATGGCGACCAACAAGGCGGTCATCGAGGTTCTGCATTTTGTCGGCGCGAAAAACGGCTTCATCGCACGGCATTTTCAGCATCATTTCCTGGTGCTCGGGTTGCAGGGTGGTGCCATTGGCGGCGGCGCCGCCATCGTCTTGTTCGTGGCGGCGACCATGGTCAGCCATTGGCTGGTTGGCGGCGAGCAGGGATCGGTGCTTTTTGGGTCGTTTTCGATCGGACTCGCAGGCTATGCGGCCGTTCTCGGACAGGTGGTCCTGATCGCGATCGTGACCGCATGGACTTCACGGCATACGGTCAACAGCACGCTGGAGACCATCGACTGACATGCTTGCCGGTTTCGCCCGCTGGATCGGATTCCTGACGATGGCTGCCGGCGCTACCGGTGCTCTGCTGCTGGCGGGCGGCTTCGGCTGGTTCGTTGCCCAGATTGCCAACGACGAGCTAACGCTCGACCAGAAGGCTGACGGCATTGTCGTGCTGACAGGCGCTGCCGCGCGCATTCCCGATGCAATCGAGCTGCTGGCCACCGACCACGGCAAACGGTTGCTGATAACCGGCGTGCACCGCGCCACCAGCGCACGCGAAATCGCGCGCCTTACACCGCTTTATTCAAAGTATTTTACCTGCTGCATCGACCTGGATCGTTCCGCGCTCAACACCTTCGGTAACGCGCTCGAAACGAAACGGTGGGCGCGCCAGCACAATTTCAATTCACTGATCGTGGTGACGTCGAACTGGCACATGCCGCGCGCCATGGCCGAGCTCGACCATCAATTGCCGGACGTCACGCTCATTGCATTTCCGGTGATCTCGGAAAGGGTGAAAAGCGAGCCCTGGTGGTCGAACCTTGATACCGCCCGCCTGCTGTTCGGCGAATATCTGAAGTATGTTTTTGCGCAGGCTCGCATGCGCCTTGATGTGGACGGCGCAATATAGAAGGGCTGACCGTGATCATTCTTCGTTCGCTCGTGTTCAATGCGCTGTTCTATCTGAACACGCTTTTGTATCTGATTGCCGCGCTGCCGACTTTTTTCATGCCATACCGCGCAATCATCGCGGTCGCGAAATCATGGGGCCGCGTCAACCTTGTGCTGCTGCGCCTGGTCGCCGGTATCAAATGCGAGATTCGCGGTCTCGAAAAGCTGCCGGCGGGGCCTCTTATCGTTGCGTCAAAACATCAATCGGCTTGGGAGACCTTTGCGCTGCTGCCGCTGCTCGACAATCCCGTCTTCATCCTCAAGCGCGAGTTGCAATGGATTCCCGTTTTCGGCTGGCTCACGATCAAGGGGCGGATGGTGCCGGTCGATCGCGGCGGCGGCTCGCAAGCCCTTGCCGCAATGATCGAAAGGGCGCGCGCCGAGCTCGCCGACAATCGCCAGCTCATCATTTTTCCCGAAGGCACCCGGCGCCCGGCGGGCGCCGAGCCGCGCTACAAGGTTGGTGTTGCGCATCTTTATATGGCGGAAGGAGTGCCTTGCGTTCCGATCGCGCTCAACTCGGGTTTGTTCTGGCCGCGCCGCTCGCTTCGCCGCTTCCCGGGAACCGTGGTCGCCGAAATTCTCGACCCGATTGCACCGGGGCTCGACAAAGATACGTTCTTCGCGCGTCTGCAGAACGACATTGAAACCGCGACCGCGCGGCTGATTGCGGAAGGGCGGGCAAAAATGGGCGGCGGCTAGCGAGCTCCCGCTTCATGAACGCCCTTGAGCTGCTCGGCGAGGAGCTGCAGATCCAGGTCGCGAATGCCCAACACCTGCAATTCCCTGGTCGCCGCGAGCACGTACTCACGGCAGGCGCCCGACCGGCCATGGCCCTGGCGTGCAAAATGGAGCTGTTCCTGCAGGCTCAGCCGTCCCGCGTATTGACGATGTCCGCGGTCGACGACGTAACATAGAGCATGCACGCCTTGTTGCGGATCGTCGTCGAGCCATACTCTGCGCCAGGTCTCGCGGTAGACGAGCGTGACCTGCTCGCGGCCGCGCAGATAGTCGATGGTCTTTGTCCGCCGACGCGCCGCGACCCGGTAGGCAATGCCGCGGCAATTGCCCCCGCGATCAAGGCCGAATACGAGCCCGGGCTTTGCCGGCGTGCCCCGATGCACGAACGAATAGACGCAAAGCGCACGATGCGCCCCGACCAGGCGTGCATTTCGCCGCTCAAGAAAATCGAACCCGGGCCGCCACATCAGCGAACCGTAGGCGAAGACCCAGAAGTCCTCGTTGCTTTGATCGGAGCCTGTATTCATCGTGACGGGAGACGGCCGGCTGCTGGCGTCCGGGTAACAGGGCGCCGGTTCCCCTGCAACCCACAGGTGGCGGGCGCAGAAAGGCCTTATTCGCCGGGTTTTGAAGTCCGATGATGACGAGCGGCACAGCAAGCCTGCAATCCCGGCGCCGCACCGGACGGCGCTACACAATCCTGGTCCTGGCCGTCCTGGCGCTGATCGCCGGGTGGACGGGATTCTGGAAATTCGCCGCCGACAAGGCGCAGCAGACAATCGACGGCTGGCGGGCTCGCGAAGCGAAATCGGGACGCATTTACGATTGCGGATCGCAGACGATCGGCGGCTTTCCGTTCCGCATCGAAGTGACCTGCGACCAGGTCTCCGCGGTTTTTCGCAGCAATGGGTCGCCGTTGGAGCTCAAGGCCGCCAGCCTGCTCGTCGTGGCGCAGGTCTATCAGCCCGGTCTGATCATCAGCGAAGTCCATGGGCCGCTGACGATCGGCCAGCCTGGCAAGGAGCCGGAATTTCTGGCCAGCTGGAAGCTGGCACAATCGAGCATCCGCGGCACACCGGCAGCACCCCAACGTGCTTCGCTCGTGTTCGACGACCCGGTCGTTGACCGCCTGAGCGGCAGCGGCCGCGAGAATTTGTTGCGCGCGCATCACATCGAGGTTCACGGCCGCATCGCCGAGGGCTCGGTGACGAACAAGCCGGTCATTGAGGTTGCCGTGCAACTCGGTCAGGCCTCTGCGCCGGCGCTGCATCGGGCGGCGGTGCCGCCGATCGATGCCAGTGCGACGGCGCTGCTCCGCGGGCTGAACGATTTTTCGCCAAAGCCCTGGGCGGCTCGCTTCCGCGAAATCCAGGCCGCCGATGGCCGCATCGACATTACGAACATCCGGATTCAGCAGGGCGACATTCTTGCCGTCGGCGCCGGAACGTTGTCGATCAATCGTAACGGCCGCCTCGAAGGTCAGTTGCGCATTACGATGGCGGGCCTCGAGCAGTTTCTGGCTGCGATCGGCGCCCAGCAAAAAATCCAGGCCTCGCCCCACATGGACAAGCTGGCCGGCGCGCTCGATCGCCTGGCGCCCGGGCTCGGCGATGTCGCGCGCCAGCAGGCTGGCGCAAATCTTTCGGCCGGCATCAACATGCTCGGCGAACAGACCACGCTTGAGGGCAAGCGCGCGGTGACCCTGCCTCTGCGCTTCAGCGATGGAGCGGCGTTCCTCGGGCCGATTCCCATCGGAAACACGCCGGCTTTGTTCTGATAGGTCGAGTTTCACGCGGCGTGACTTGTAGGATGGGTTGAGCGCAGCGAAACCCATCGTGTTGCCATCTTGTGTCTGTACGCTTCGAACGAGCGTTCGACGTGCGATGATGGGTTTCGCTGCCGCTCAACCCATCCTACGTATCCGGAGCGTAAGGCTTCGGCATCGGTTCGTGCGGCAGGTCCGGGTGCGGCCGGCCGAAATCCGGCGCGGGCGAATCCTGGCCGATGTCGACGATCCCCTTGCGGATGGCGCGGGTGCGGACGAAATGCTCGAACAATGCATCGCCGTCGCCTTTGCGGATCGCCTTGGTCAGCGCCGACACGTCCTCGTTGAAGCGGCCGAGCATTTCAAGAACCGCATCCTTGTTGGCAAGAAAGACGTCGCGCCACATGGTCGGATCGGAAGCGGCAATGCGCGTGAAATCGCGGAAACCGCCGGCGGAAAATTTCAGCACCTCTGATCGCGTCACGGCCTGCAATTCGTCGGCGGTGCCGACGATGGTGTAGGCGATCAGATGCGGCAAATGACTGGTGATCGCGAGCACCAGGTCGTGATGGTCGGGCGCCATCATTTCCACGTTGGCGCCGAGCAGCCGCCAGAAAGCCGCGAGCTTGTCGACCGCTTTTTTGTCCGCGCCCTCGGGCGGCGTCAGGATGCACCAGCGGTTGACGAAAAGCTCGGCAAAGCCGGCGTCGGGACCGGAATACTCGGTACCGGCGACCGGATGGGCCGGAATGAAATGCACGGTCTTCGGCAGATGCGGCGCCATATCACGGACCACCGAGCCTTTGACCGAGCCGACATCGGACACGATCGCGCCC
>DASSRJ010000021.1:0-2372 GCA_035701845.1 Pseudolabrys sp.
GTCGAGCCGCAATGGATCGACTACAACGGCCACCTCAACATGGCCTACTACAATGTGCTTTTCGATCGCGCGGTCGATGAGGTCTACGAGCTCATCGGCATCGGCGCCGAGTATCTCAAGCGCGCCAATCATTCGACCTTCACGGCGGAGGTGCATGTGCGCTACGTGCGCGAATTGTACGCGAACGATCCCGTACGCGTGACGTTTCAGCTGCTCGACTTTGATTCAAAGCGATTCCACTACTTCGAGCAGCTTTTTCACGCGACCGAGGGCTGGGTATCGGCGACCTCGGAGAATATGACGTTGCACGTCGATATGCTCGCAAAGAAGGTCGCGCCGTTCCCGGACTCCGTCATGCGCGCGCTTGGCCGGATGAAGGCCACCCACGCGCAATTGCCGCGGCCAGAAGCGGTCGGGCGCCGCATCGCGATGCCGAACAAGGATTGAGCGGCGGTAGCCAGCGTTTGCGCTCACGCGGCGTCATGCGCGGGCAACCGGGTCCGGCCGAAGGCTGGCCCGGCTGTAAACTTGACCCGCCTGCGGGCCGAAGCCGCTATCGATCGGTTAGACGTGTCAACCCTTCGGCGGGCGAAGGCCCGCGCATCCGTGATGCGCAGCGACGTTGCTGAGCCCTACAAACTTCTGTTCCCGTGGTGATTCACCGCGGATGGCCGGAACACTTCAGTGCGAAATGAGACCTAACGCCCCGCAATCTTCGCGGCGTCGGCGTTCACGCTCCTGTCGACGATCGACTCGATCGGCACGGTCTGCTTGATCACGCCGGCCTTCAGGAAGAGGTTCTGCATCCAGTCGAGGCGGTCGAGCGGGATCGACAGCGCCGGATCGATCTGCTTGTTCTTGATGGCCTCGTCGGTGATGAATTCCGCGCGCTTGTCGTCAGGCTTTGCGTGCGTCATCTCCTGAGACACCTTGATGGTCTCGGCGCGGTTTGCGAGCGCAAACTTGTAGGCGTCCATTTCGGCGGTGACGAATTTCACCAGGTCGTCGCGCCGTTCACTCAGAACTTTGGCGCTGGTCGCGACACAGAGGCGGAGAAAATTCGGCACCGCACTGCTGCCTTTCGCCAGGACCTTGATGTTGGACGGCATGACCGCCTCGAACTCGTTCGATACGATCGCGGCGTCGGTGATACCCGCGATAAGCGACTTGTAGCGGTCGAGGTCCGCGCCCTGCGTCGCCAGCTTCACGTCGGCGAACGGCACGTTCGCCTCGTTGAGCATGCCGCGGAACAGAAGGTCGGGCAGCGAACCGGGCGAGGAAATTGCGACGGTCCTGCCTTTGAGATCGGCCAGTGACTTGATTTCGGCCTTGGCCAGCACGACCTGCGGCACGCCCGGCCAGCCGCAGCCGACGATCTTCACGCCGGTGCCGCGCGCACCCGCAACGATCGATTCCGCCGCGCCCATGTCGACGCTGTCAATTTCACCCGACAGCAGTGCCTTCATCAGCGTCGCGCCCGCTTTGATCTGCAGGAGTTCGACCTTCAGTCTGCGCTTGGCGGCAAAGCCGCCTTTGTCGACCATGGCGATGAAACCAGCGTCGCTCTTGGCTTCGAGGATGCCATGTTTCCAGACTTTGTCCTGCGCCTGCGCACCGGTGAGGCCGAAGGCCAGCGCGGCGGCGGCCAATGCAAATGTCTTGCGCACGGATGAATCCTCCCGATTTGACGGCTTTGGCCGGAGGCTACGGTCTTCGCGTTTGCGGTGCAATATCACTTACACGACGTCGTCCCGCGCAGCGGGGACGACGGTCGAAGCTTAAATCCGATATTCTCCGCCGCGCTTGCGGCCTTGGTCGACATTGAGAAACAACTGCTCCAGCTGCGGCTTCTTTTTGATCAGTCCCTGCTCGTGCGAATAACCGATCAACGTTTCAAGCACCTTGCGATTCCTCTCCGAGAGTCCGTATTCCCACGGATCGGCGCCGAGCACGCGCTCCTGCTCTTCCCAAGCGTCGCGGTACCAGGCGAGCGGCACGATGCGCGGGTTCGCCATGCGGTTCATCGCGATCGACTTTGCCGCGTTGAAGGCCCTGAACAGATTCACGGCGAGCCATGGATGCTCGTCCGCAAGCGACTTGCGCAGACCGAGCACGTGCATGATCGGGAAAATTCCGGTGCGCTTGAAATAGGCCATCTCTTCCGCCTTGTGATCGGGGAATAGACGCGCCACGCGCGGGTCCCTGGCAAGGAATGGCTTGACGAAATCGGAATGAAACACCGCATCGAGTTCACCCTCGGCCAGCATGGTCTCGACCGACTTGTCGTTCGGCAGGCAGGAATATCTGATGTCGGACGGCAGCGTGATTTTAACGTCGTCTTCGATCTCGGCGACCCACTCGATACTGTTGAG
>DASSRJ010000022.1:0-5893 GCA_035701845.1 Pseudolabrys sp.
TGAGGAAGATCCGCTTCGCCCGGAAAGAACCGAAGGGCGCGCGGGACGCCAGGGGTCCAATTGGACCCGCGGGCCTCGACGCCTCGCGACATCGAGGCTTGTCGAAGTCCTTATGTGCCCGCCGCTCGCTCTGCTTCGAGTGAAACGGCAAGCGTGCCGCAAGTCCGCCAAACCCAGGGCGTCCCGCGCGCGGTGTTTAATCGGCTTGCTCCGCACCCTCCCCGGTGGTCGCCGTCACGTGAGGGCGAAACCTGCTGTGTGACACTCCACCGTTTTTGGGCCCAGGCACTCGGCGGCGCTCCTGTGACGGGAGCTAGCTCCGCCTACCGGCCGTCACGGGCCCCCGGCGTGCGGACGGCACGCCGAAAGCAGCGCGGCTTGGGCCGCCGGGCCTTCGCACCGCATCTCCGACGCGAAGTCATCATCCCCGGCCACCGCTCCCCGCCCCGCGTCTGGAGACGCTGATCAGACACCCCTTCGGCACCGGGGCGGGATGCCCATAGGAAAACATACCTTAGGAATATTGTCAAGTGCCGGCATACAAAAAATTCCGCTCATGTCCGCATCGGCGGCATGAGCGGAGTTGCTACTCGCTGCTATCGTCGTTCGCCGCCGCCATTGGCGCCGCCACCGCCTCCGGCACTCGCACCACCGCCCATCGACGGGCTTGCATTTCCGCCGCCCTGCATTCCCGCGCCGTTGCCGGAACGCATGTCGGCACCACCGCCACCGGTCGTGCTTGGCATGCGCGTATTGCTCTCGCCCCGCACGCGCGTATTGCTCTCAATGCCCGCGCCTGTCGTTGAGCGGGTGCGGCTACGCGTTTCAAAGCTGCCGCGGCTGCGCGTCGAGCCGGAATCGATTCCGATGCGATCACGATCGCCGCGGTGATGCTGATGCCAGTCGCCGTGGCGATGATGCCGCCGCTCCCACGGCCCGTAGCTCCAGTCGTTCCAGCCGTAGACGCCGCCCCAGCCGAAGCCGCGGCGCCATGCGAAGCCGCAGCGGTACCAGCCTGGACCGTGCCAGCCATCAAAATAGAAACAATATCGGCGGCCTTCGTACACGTAGACGCGCACGGCGACCGTATCGACGAGACCGGACTCGACGCCGGTCATTGTGTTGACGGGAAAACTTCCTGCATTTGCCTGCGTCACAACCAGCAACGCGCCGGCAGCAACGGCCAAGGTCAGCGGCCTCATGGGGGTATCCTCCTGTTGTCCCCCGACGCTGTGCAACGTGCTGATTTTCGGTTGGTTCCGCTGTGCGGTGCGACACCGTTGTCCCTTCAGGCGCGGCTCCAGACGATGCCGCGGCCGCGAAGACGGAAGCCGAGCTTCGAAAGCAGCAGCAGGCAGCCATAGGCCAGTTGCAGGCGCCGCAGCGGCGACAGGAACCTGCGCCGGTCGTAGAAGTCGCCGGCCAGCACGGTGATCAGCTCGTGCCGCGTATTGAACAGATCGAAGGACGACACGAGAAGATCGCGCAGGATCGGCGCGTTGATCCGGTAGATCAGCCACGACAATGACGTCAGGCTGAGGCGGATTTTGCTTTCGTATTCGCGCACGATGCGCTCGTGCGGCTGCCTGCCATCGAGCAGTCCATCGACGGCGGTTGCCGCGAAGGCTGCGCTGCTCATCGCCATCATCACGCCGCTTGAAAACAGCGGGTCGATGAAGGCCGCCGCATCGCCGACCAGGATATGGTTCTCCCCGACGTAAGAGTGAGAGTCATATGAGTAATCGGCGCAGGCGGTCAACGGCCCCAGCGGCTCGGCCCTGGCCATATGTGCAGCCAGGCTCGGGGTCGCCGCCACGGCTTCGGCGAACAGGGCGTCGATATTGCCGCCTCTCGCCCTGAAGAAAGCCCGGGTTCCCACGACGCCTACGCTCATGATGTCGTCCGGCAGCGGGATCATCCAGAACCAGCCGTGGTCGAACAGGTAGACCGTAATCATTCCTGCCTTGTCGCCGGGCCGGCGCGGAACATTGCGGAAATGACCGAACACCGCCGCCGTGTTGTTGCGCTTGTCGATGCGCTTCAATCCGAGCTGCCCCGACAGCAGCGTGTCGCGCCCGGTGGCATCGACCAGGAACCGCGGCAGCCATTCGGTTTTGTTCCCCTTTTTATCAACGGCCGAAATGCGCGGCCGCTGGCCCGTCCGCAGCACGACGCCAGTGACCCGCACCTCCTCGCGCACCTCGGCGCCGAGACGGCGGCTGTTGTCGAGCAGAAGCTTGTCGAACTCCGCGCGCCGGACCTGGTAGCTGTAGCCTACAGTCAGATAAGGGTTGTCGGAAAATCGGAACGTGCCGGCTGCTTCATGTGCATCCGACACAAGCTCCGCGCCCGGCTTGTAGACCCCGATCCGGCCGACCTCTTCGGCAACACCGAGCCGCTCGAACAATGGCAGGTTGAGCGGCAACAGCGACTCCCCGATATGGAAACGTGGAAATCGCTCCTTTTCCAGAACGACGACGCGCCTTTGCTGCTGCGCGAGAAGAGACGCGATGGTGGATCCCGCAGGACCTCCGCCGACGACGAGGACATCGCATTCTGAAAAACTATTCATGAGGCCACGCATTTTACCGGAACCCGGATTGCGTTGGCGGTGTTTCTGAAAGTCTCGCCATCTTGTGATCGTCACGCAATTTGGGCCGCATAAATCAAGCGCGGTAATCCGGGAACGTAATCGCGCGTGCGTCTGTTTCCTCTTGATTGAATGTGACGGCTGAACCGTCACGGAACAACGACCAGAGAGGAACCACAATGAAACGCAGCGTGAAGACGATATTGATGGGGACTGTCGCACTGATGGCCGGCGTTGGCCTGGCGTCAGCCCAGGGCATGCGTGACATTCCCGGCAGCGCGGGTGACCGCGGTGCCTCATCCGGATCATCCAGTCCGATGACGCCCGGCGCTTCGGGCTCGCATCGCGAGATGAACGGTAAGCATGGCAAAGCTGAAAAGAGTGAAACCCGCGGCCAGGCGCAGCAAGAGCGCCACATGAACCGCGGCCAGGCTCAGCGGGGCCCGTCCGACAAGGATATGAGCAAGGGCCAGGCCAGGAGCGAGCGCCATGAACGATCGACCACCGGGCAAGGCGCTTCCGACAAGGAAGAGCCTAAGAGCAAGAGCTCAGCCAAGCCTGCGGAAAAATCGACCACCGGCCAGGCCACCAGGGACTCGGCCAAAGAATCGGCCAAGGACTCAACCAAGGACAAGGCCGAAACCGGCAAGAACGCGGCCCGAAAGAAGAACGAGAAGTCGACAACAGGTCGGGCTTCGAAGGAGAAGACCGAGAGGTCGACCACCGGTCAGGGCTCGTCTGACACGAAAGCCTCGTCCGGCAGCAAGGCGCCCGACACCAAGTCCTCGTCTGACAGCAAGTCTCAGACACAGCCGATGAACCGGCAGTCGCAGGATCCGAATGCCGCCAGGCAGAACCAGACGACCGGCTCGGCGAGCCAGAGCAACAGCGCGACCGGGCAATCGAACGCCGGCATCCGGTCGCAGGCCGGCGTGCAAGTCAGTGCGCAGCAGCGCACGACGATCCAGCGCTCGGTGCTGGAGGCACGGAGCGTTCCACGCGCCGATCACGTGAGCTTCTCGATCCACACCGGCACCGTCGTGCCGCGCGATGTGCGCATCGTGTCGGTGACGACATATCCGGCGCTGATCGAGGTGTTCCCGCGCTACCGCGACTACAGCTTCTTCGTCGTGGAAGATGAAATCGTGTTCGTGGATCACAGCCACAAGATCGTCGACGTGGTTCCGGTCGGCGGCGGCCGCCATTTCGGCAGCTCGTCGACAAGCACGACCGTGGCCGTGGACCTCAGCGAGCCCGAGATTCGCGAAATTCAGACGGTTCTCATCCGGAGAGGCTATTTGCACGCCCGTGTCGACGGTGTGTGGGGCCCGGAAACCCGCGAAGCGCTGATCGCTTTCCAGCGCAAGGAAGGCTTCGAGGCGACCGGACGCATCAACACGCGCACGGTCACCGCCCTTGGGTTGGAAGGCAAGGTCAAGGTGAAGTCGGAAAGCAGCTCGTCGTCGAGCAGCCAATCGTCGTCGACCGGCCAGAGCTCGAACGGCGCACCGAAGTCCGATCAGAAGACCACGACCGGCCAAGGATCAAACCAAGGACCGAACCAAGGACCGAACCAAGGCCAGAGCAATGCCCAAAAGCCCAATGACAGGGGCACGACCGGCCGGGGCCCGACAGCGACGCAGAAAAACGCGGCACCGGACAAGGGGCCGTCCGAGCAGAAAGGCTCGAACAACGCTCAGCCGACTCCGAAAGACCGGCAGAGCTCAGCGCCGCGCAGGTCGACAACCGGTCAGGGCGGCAGCGAGAAGAGCACGCAACCCGGTATGAGCGATCAGAACGGCTCGGCTTCGTCGCAGCCGGCCGCGAACGGACAGAGCGAAAGACGCCGGCAGTGAGTCACCGGCACTCGAGAGCCCCGCTCCGGCGGGGCTCTTCCTTGCTCAGCCCTCTGAAAGCCTGGTGATTTCGACCGGCGCGAGGCCGTTGAAGCCGAGCGCGCGCGCCGCCGCCGGCGTGAGATCGATGATGCGGCCGCGCACGAATGGCCCGCGGTCATTGATCCGCACGGTCACGCTGCGTCCGTTGCGCTTGTTGGTCACCTTCACCTTGGTTCCGAATGGAAGCGTGCGATGCGCCGCAGTGAGTCCGCCCGGATGAGCTCTTTCGCCGGAGGCGGTTTTTTCGCCATCGTAAGCATAAACCGAAGCTATTCCTGATTGAGCCATTGCGGGCAAAGAGCCACAGATCATTGCCGCGCCGCAGATGGCGGCGCGCAGGCGCACGGACATAGGCAAACTCCCGGATTAGTCCCCTTGCGCGCGCCCGTAGCGGGCCGATCCTGCGAATTCGCGGCGAGACTTGGGCTATTTCGAGAAACTGGAATTTGTTCCAGCGACTCCCGATTTCATTCGGAACCGGCGTCCCGAACCAATCGTGCAGCGTGCGGTTATCAAGCTGTTCCACGGGAAATTTGCGATGCGAAAAGTAGCGATCATTGTTTTTGCCGCACTGGCCGGAACTTCATTGCCGGCGCTGGCGCAATCGGAGCCCACCGATGCCGGCGCAGCCCTGCTGGCGCCGGGTTCGCTGACAGGGGAACTTCCGAACGGATTCCAGCAAAATTCGGAGCTGCAGGAGCTGGTTACCACCGGCCTGTCCAAATTCATCGACCGGAAGTCCGAGCGGACGGCAGTCGAGATTTTTTACAAGGCCCGGAATTACCAGCCGATCTGGACCGGCAGCCCCGAGGCATTGAAGCGCGCCGAAGGCGCCATCGCGTTTCTTCGCAACACCAGGAGCGAAGGACTCGAGCCGCGCGATTATCCGACACCCGACCTGCCGGGAAATCTGAACGAGGAGCAGGCGGCAAAAGCCGAGCTGCAGCTCACCGGCTCGATCCTGCGCTATGCGCGGCACGCCAGCTCCGGGCGCGTGAGCTACACGCGCGTGAGCGCCTCGATCCTTTATCCGGATCACGCTGCCGACCCGGCGGACGTTCTCGACAGGGTGGCCTCGGCGCAGGACATCGGCGCGGTGCTGCAGAGCTTCGAGCCGCAGCAGCCGGGCTTTAAGGCGCTCAAAGCCGCGCTCGCGAAAGAGCTTGCCGCGCCCGGGCTGGACCCCTCGCCGGATCGCGACGCATCCAGCAAGAAGCATCGCGGCAAGGACGCGAATGAGCGAAGCCGGAAGGATGCCGCAGATACAATCATCGCCAATATGGAGCGCTGGCGGTGGCTGCCGCGCGATCTCGGCACTGCCCATGTGATCGTGAACATTCCCGACTTCACACTCGGCGTCTACAAGGACGGCGGGCTTATCTGGCACACCAGGATCGTAGTCGGG
>DASSRJ010000023.1:0-3909 GCA_035701845.1 Pseudolabrys sp.
CGCCACCACAACATCAAATGACCGGTCGGGCAGCGCCATGCGCTCGGCATCCATGACCGCCAATGTTTCGACATTGGCGAGGCTGAGCTCGGCCACGCGCTCATGCGCCTTGCGCAACATCGGCTCCGAGAGATCGATGCCGACAAGACGGTTTCTTCGCGAATAGTCGGGCAAAGAGATTCCGGTGCCGACCCCGACCTCGAGAATTCGCCCACCCTGCTCGCCGCAAGCCTCCTCCGCGACAGCGATGGCGGCGCGCCGGCCGGCGTCGAACACCGCGCCGAACACCAGGTCATAGACCGGCGCCCATCGCGCGTAAGCGCGCTCAACGCTTGTTTTATCGATGTCTGCCCCCACGGCGCGAACTAGCTGCGCATCGCGGGGGCTGCTGCGCGCGCGCCGGGGGAACGACTATCGCCGGCTGCAATCGCGCTCTTGATGAATCCGCCGCCCAGCACACGCGCCTGTCCCTCGCCTGCATCATAAAAGACGCAGGCCTGGCCGGGCGATACACCATGCTCGCCATCGACCAATTCCACCTCGCAGCCGTTTGCGCCGTGGCGCAGCCATGCCGCCTGCGGCGGGCGCGTCGAACGGACCTTCACGAACACCTCGCGGCGATCGTCGGCCAGCGCCTCTTCGAGCGAACCTTCGCCGATCCAGTTGACGTCGCGCAGCACGATGCGGCTCATGCGCAACGCCTCGCGCGGGCCGACGACGACACGGCGCTGCTCGGCATCGAGGCGCACAACGTAAAGCGGCGTGCCGGTGGCAACGCCGAGGCCACGCCGCTGACCGACGGTAAAATGAATGATGCCGGAATGCTCGCCCAGCACTTTTCCGTCGAGATCGACGATAGCGCCGGCCTCGGCGGCGCCCGGCTTCAGTCTTTCGATGATGTCGGCGTAGTGGCCGGTCGGAACAAAGCAGATGTCCTGGCTGTCGTGCTTGTCGGCAATTGCGAGCCCGAAGCGGCGCGCAAGCTCGCGGGTCTCGGCCTTGGTCCGCTCCCCGAGCGGGAAGCGCAGGACGTCAAGCTGTTCCCGGGTCGTGCCAAAAAGGAAATAGCTCTGGTCACGCTCTTCGTCGCGCGCGCGGTAGAGCCCCCTGCCCCCGCCGGGCAGCGAACGCGACGCAATATAGTGACCGGTCGCGAGCAGGTCGGCGCCGAGCTCACGCGCCGTGATCAACAGGTCGTGGAACTTGATCGACATGTTGCACTCGACGCAGGGAACCGGTGTCTCGCCATGGATGTAACTGTCGGCGAAGCGGTCGATCACGGCCTCCTTGAAGCGCGTCTCGTAATCGAGAACGTAGTGCGGAATGCCGATACGCTCGGCGACGTTGCGGGCATCGTAGATATCCTGACCGGCGCAGCAGGCGCCCTTGCGATGCACCGCCGCGCCGTGGTCGTAGAGCTGCAGCGTCACGCCGACCACGTCGTAGCCTTCCGCCCTGAGCAGGGCAGCCGTCACCGACGAGTCGACGCCGCCGGACATGGCGACAACGACACGCGTCGTTTCGGGGCTGCGATCGAGTTCGAGACTGTTGGCCATGGCCGTTCTTACTATAGGTGGCGACCGGCTGTGCGCAATTCGAGACGGCAAGGCGGCAAATTTTGCCGTTTTGCTATCACGCGTGCCGGGCGCGGCGCGCTTTTCTGCCGCTTCCCACCTTCGCAAGTATTTGAATAAAAACACAAATCCGGCAAATCCGGAGCTGGCCTGACGATTGCAGATCAGACGGCGGAAATCCGGAGGTCCGCCTGTGCCGCAAGTTGCGTCAGATCCCAAAGTTCATGCGCCTAATCTTCACATGCCGCGCGTTGCCCGTCCGGCGCCGTCGGACCGCGCGCCATCGCCGTTCGACAGCCTGATCGAGGACACATCACCGCCCGCCGAGCCCGCGCCTCCCGCGCAGGACAGCAAAATTGCCAAGAGCGACGACAAGCAGGCGCCGGCGAAAAGCAAGGACTGCAAGGCAGCCGAACCGAACGACGACGCGAAGCCAGCAAAGACCGACGAGGTCACTGCGCCCGACGAGGCACCGGCTGACGGGAGCAGCGCAAAAGTTGACGGCAAGAAAATCGCAAAGCCCCAGGGTGCGGGCGACGCCGGCGACAGCATTCAGGCAAAAGCCGATCCCGAACCAGATGCCGGACAGAAAACCGATGATGCGAACACGACACCTGCGGCCGACGGCGTCGCAACCGTCGCGAGTTCCGCCGCAACCGCAGTCGCCACAACGCCGGCCCAAACGCCCAACCCGGCGCCGGATGACGACCAGCAGGTTGAGCAGCCGCTGCAACAACTGGCACTGGTGACGGATGCTGCACCCAAGATAAAGCAGCTTGCCGGGGATCCGCCGAAAGCAGTTGCCGGAAAGAAGGCCGAGGACAGCAAAGGCAAACAAGTCGATGAGGCCGACCAGGCCGAAACCGATCAGCCGATGGCAGAGACCGACGATGCCTCCCAGATTCTGACCAAGGACGCCGCGTCGCAGCACCCGGAAGGCAAGCCGCAAACCGAAACGAGTGATGGCGAGAAGCACCACGTATCGCAGGACCGCGGCGATTTCATAACAACCAGCCATCGTAGCGACGCGGGCGCCCCGACCCCGCCTGGCGCCGACGTCAGCGCTGCCGCGAAAACATCGAGCGACGTTCCGATGCAACCCTCGATTCCGGGCAACGCCCCTCACGCATCGCAAAATGCCGCAGCACCGGCTGCTCTCGTTTCACAGCCCGGCCCGCAGCCGGCGGCTGTTCCGCTGTCCGGCGTCGCCATTGAAATCGCCGGCAAGGCCCTTGCAGGCAAGAACCGTTTTGAAATCCGGCTAGACCCGCCCGAGCTCGGCCGCATCGACGTGCGACTCGATGTCGACCGCGACGGGAACGTGACATCCCGGTTGACGGTCGATCGCCCGGACACGCTCGACCTGCTGCGCCGTGACGCGACGGGTCTCGAACGCGCCCTGCAGGATGCAGGCCTCAAAACCGCAAATAACGGTCTTCAGTTTTCCCTCCGGGATCAGTCTATGAACGAACAGCAGGCGGGCCCTGCTGCCGGCGCGGCAGTTCTGGTCGCGAACGACGAGAGCCTGCCGTCCATCGATGTCATTCCGCAACGGTACCGCCTCGCCGGTCAGGGCGGCGGTCTCGATATCCGCGTCTGAGGTTTCGACATGGCCACGGTTTCCCCGATCACCACCGGCGCTGGCACCAGCTCGGTTTCTGGCGCATTGGATAATGTCGAGATCGCCAGCAATTTCACGACATTCCTGCAGCTGCTGACGACGCAGCTGAAGAACCAGAACCCGCTCGATCCGCTCGACACCAATCAATTCACCCAGCAGCTCGTACAGTTCGCGCAAGTCGAGCAGCAGATGAAGTCGAACGACCTGCTCTCCGGTCTGGTCCTGCTGGAAAAGAGCGCGGAAGCGACCGCGGCCCTTGCCTATGTCGGCGCGACCGTCGTGGTCGACGGATCGACGTCGCAGCTGGCGAACGGGCAGGCCAAGTGGACCCTGAATGTCAGCAAGCCCTCGACCGCAACCATCACGATAAAAGATGCGACGACCGGGCAGTCCGTCTACACCGGCACCATCGGCGTCAACCCGGGCAATCAGGCATTCATCTGGGATGGCCGCGGCAACGACGGCCGGGTCTGGCCGGACGGCAGCTACACATTGACCGCAACGGCGGTCGACTCCAACAAGCAGTCGGTCGGCATATCCAGCGAAGTCGAAGCCGTCGTCGATTCCGTCGATCTCACGGGATCATCGCCGGTCCTGTCGATCAACGGGCAGGACTACACGCTTGACAAGATCAAGCGCATCGTCCGGTCATCGGGCTAAGGCGTCGGCTTCAGGAAGCGGACGCGCGCGGCCGAACGCGCGCATCACCGATAA
>DASSRJ010000024.1:0-36912 GCA_035701845.1 Pseudolabrys sp.
CGGCTCGCGGACTCGCTCGAGCAGTGCCTGAAACTGGCCGATGGCCTCGCGGTGGTCGAACTGGCGGACTCCAAGGCAACCGGCGCCGCCGCCAATCGCGGCCGCAACGCCAATGCCGAACGGCTGATCTTCTCCGAAAAATTCGCCTGCCCGGTCTCCGGCTTCACCATTTCCGAAATCGAGCCGCGGCTGTTCTCGTTCAACAATCCGTTCGGCGCCTGCCCCGAGTGCGGCGGCCTCGGGCTCGAGCAGCACATCGACGCGGATCTGGTGATCCCCGACCGAGACGCCACGCTGCGCAAGGGCGCCATCGCGCCCTGGGCGAAATCGTCCTCGCCTTATTACATCCAGACGCTCGACGCGCTCGCCAGGCACTACCGTTTCACGCTCGACACCAAGTGGAAAGACCTGCCGAAGAAGACGCAGGACGCGATCCTCTACGGCTCCGGCGAGGACGATATCAAGTTCGTCTATGACGACGGCCTGCGTGGATACACCACGAAAAAGCCGTTCGAAGGCGTCATCA
Organism: Pseudolabrys sp.; assembly: GCA_035701845.1. Lineage (GTDB taxonomy): Bacteria > Pseudomonadota > Alphaproteobacteria > Rhizobiales > Xanthobacteraceae > Pseudolabrys. The sequence goes on from DASSRJ010000024.1 coordinate 527, forward strand.
CCAATCTCGAGCGCCGTTTCAAGGAAACCGAAAGCGAGTGGGCGCGCGAGGACCTGCAGAAATACTTCACCGACGTGCCCTGCAAGGCCTGCCACGGCGCGCGCCTGAAGCCGGAAGCGCTCTGCGTCAAGATCGCCGACAAGACCATCGCGCAGGTCGCCGACATGAGCGTCAAGCGCGCCGGCGAATGGTTCACCACGCTGCCCGGCCAACTCAACGCCAAGCAGAACGAAATCGGCGTTCGCGTGCTCAAGGAAATCCGCGAGCGGCTCAAATTCCTCGTCGACGTCGGGCTCGATTATCTGACTTTGTCGCGCTCGTCCGGCACGTTGTCGGGCGGCGAGAGCCAGCGTATCCGGCTGGCCTCGCAGATCGGCTCCGGCCTCACGGGTGTCTTGTATGTGCTCGACGAGCCGTCGATCGGCCTGCACCAGCGCGACAATGCCCGCCTGCTCGAAACGCTGAAACGGCTGCGCGACCTCGGCAACACCGTGATCGTGGTCGAGCATGACGAGGACGCCATCCGCAGCGCCGACCACGTGCTCGATATCGGCCCCGGTGCCGGCATCCATGGCGGCGAGATCGTCGCCGAAGGCCAGGTGGACGACCTCATCGACGCGCCGAAATCATGGACCGGCAAATATCTCTCCGGCGAGCTGTCGGTGCCGATCCCCGAGCGGCGCGCGCGCTCGCGCCGTACGCTGAAAGTCGTCAGCGCGCGCGGCAACAACCTGAAGAACATCACCGCCGAGATCCCGCTCGGCCTCTTCACCTGCGTCACCGGCGTGTCCGGCGGCGGCAAGTCGACGCTGCTGGTGGACACGCTCTACAGCGCGGTGGCGCGCAAACTGAACGGCGCCTCGCTCGCTCCCGCCCCGCACGACCGCATCGAGGGGCTCGAGCACATCGACAAGATCATCGACATCGACCAGTCGCCGATCGGCCGCACCCCACGCTCGAACCCGGCGACCTATACCGGCGCCTTCACGCCGATCCGCGAGTGGTTCGCAGGCCTGCCCGAGAGCAAGGCCCGCGGCTACGAGCCGGGCCGCTTCTCCTTCAACGTCAAAGGCGGCCGCTGCGAGGCCTGCCAGGGCGACGGCGTCATCAAGATCGAGATGCACTTTCTGCCCGACGTCTATGTCACCTGCGATGTCTGCAAGGGCAAGCGCTACAACCGCGAGACTTTGGAAGTCCTGTTCAAGGGCAAGTCGATCGCCGACGTCCTTGATATGACGGTTGAGGAGGCGCTCGAGTTCTTCAAGGCGGTGCCGCGCGTGCGCGACGTGCTGGCGCTGCTGCACCGGGTCGGCCTCGACTACATCCATGTCGGCCAGCAGGCGACCACCCTTTCGGGCGGCGAGGCGCAGCGCATCAAGCTTGCCAAGGAGCTTTCAAAGCGGGCTACCGGGCGTACGCTTTACATTCTGGATGAGCCGACCACCGGCCTGCATTTCCACGACGTTGCCAAGCTGCTTGAAGTCCTTCACGAGCTGGTTGAAGGCGGCAACACCGTCGTCGTGATCGAGCACAATCTCGAGGTCATCAAGACCGCCGACTGGGTGATCGATCTCGGCCCCGAAGGCGGCGACGGCGGCGGCGAGATCGTCGCGGCCGGCACCCCGGAGGACGTCGTGGCGGTGAAGAAGAGCTACACCGGGCAATTCCTGGCGCCGGTCCTGCGCCGCGCCGCGCCGAAGCGGAAGAAGCGCGTCGAGGCAGCGGAGTAAGCGAGCAACGCTACTTATTCAAAATATGCTTCTCAAAAAATTCCGGTCTGAAATTTTGCGGCGGCGTCAGCCGGTCCGGCCGCCCCTCCGGCGTGAAGTCCATCAGATTCCAGTACGGCCACACCGTATCGACGCCCGCCTCGGCGCTCCAGAAATGAAAAATCTTGCCGTCGCGCTTCCTGAACGCATGCATCGCGGCCATCTGCATGTCGTCGGTCTCTCCCTGGCATTTGTAGTCCTTCTGAAACGGCGACTCGTAGCCTGACAGCAGCGGGATCTGCGACCAGCCGCGCTCTTTGGCCCAGGCGTTGATCTTTTCGGCCGGCGCCTTGGCGATCGCGGCGAAGGCGGCGTCCCGGCTGACCGCGTACCAGGCCCGGTCAAACCCATCCATCAGCGACGTGCAGGCCGGACAGGACTTGTCCCAGCTTGGGCCGAACATGAATGAATAGAGCAGCAGCGAATTCTTTCCGTCGAACAACTCGGAGAACTTAACGCGCTGCCCGACCTTGCCGCCGCTCGCCCACTGGAAGACGTAATCCTCTTTCAGTTGCCCGCCATCAGGAAGCTGTCGGCGCTTCGCGGCCACGGCTTTGACCCTATCGATGAGTTCCCGCTCGTGCTTGAGCAAGGTGTCGCGCGCATCGCGATAGGCTTTGCTTTCGTTCGGATAGCGAAGCTCGCTCATGGTCGCATCCTCTCTTGGGTACTCCTATTTCGACACGCAGTACGGCTGTTCGGCGCCCGGGTGGCAAAGGCCCGGGCGGCAGGCGGTGACGCATTGGCTCTTCGAATGACCACGGTTGGCGCATCCGGTCATGCAGCTTTCGTGGTCGGTCGTGGTCGCGATCGCAGCTGCTGCTTTCTGGTCACCCTTCGCAGCGGCAGCCTGCGCACGCGACAGAGTCATGGATTCGGCCGCCTTCGCCGCAGACGCGGAAGCCGGCAGTAGCGCTGCGATAACGATGCACAGGACAAAACGCATGATGTACCTCCGTTTACTTTCTCACACTAACGCACAAGGGCATGTTCCGGATGCGGCGCTGGGCACATACCTCCTCCGACGATCCACCTGGATAAACGTCGCGGAAAACAGCAAGAGAGGTGCGAAGTGGTGATGACAACAAAATACAACCTGTGATAGCAGCTGGTATTTGTCGATTTTGACTGGGATTCGGGGAATGACCGCGGATATAACGAGAGAGGAATTTGAAGCCCGCGTTGGCGTTCTCGAACGCGAGGTCGAGGGTGAGAAGATGGTGACGCGCCATATTCTCGAGCAGACACGCCGTAACAGCGACGATCTTGCCGCGGTTAAGACCCGACTGGATCGGGTCGAACGAAAAGTCGATGGCCTGGACGCCAGAATCGACGGTGTGGAGGCTTTCCTGGGAGCAAAGATCGACGGTTTGGAGGCTTCCTTAGGGGCAAGGGTCGACGGTGTGGAGACTTCCTTGGGAGGAAGGATCGGCGTTGTCGAGGCTTCCTTTGGAGGCAGGATCGACGGCGTCGAGGCTTCCTTGGGAGCAAGGGTCGACGGTGCAGAGTCTTCCTTGGGGGCGAGGATCGACGGTATGGAGACTTCCTTGGGACGAAGGATCGGCGTTGTCGAGGGTTCCTTGGGAGACAGGATCGACGGCGTCGAGGCTTCCTTTGGAGGCAGGATCGACGGCGTCGAGGCTTCCTTGGGAGCAAGGGTCGACGGTGCAGAGGCTTCCTTGGGAGCAACGATCGATGGTGCAGAGGCTTCCTTGGGAGCAAGGATCGACGGCGTCGAGACCTCCTTGGGAGGCAGGATCGACACCTTGGCAACCACGGTCGACGGCCTGATAAGGTCTCTCCCGAAGATGCTCGGCGATGTGATGCAAGACGTTCTGAATGGGCGTCGCGACTAGGGACATGGGCGCAAGCCTCGTTGCGCAACATGCCATGCAGGCCACTATGTGTCCCGACGTTGAACCCGTCGTCTAAACCCACCGCCGCACAAATTCCCCCATTTGCTCCAGCGCCTGCCGCCCCTCCGTGAGCCTCGCGTTCCACATCGGCCAGGCATGGATCATGTGCGGCCAGACCTGCAGCGTGACAGCGACGTCGGCCAAGCCGGCCGTGCGTGCAAAGCGCACGGAGTCGTCGAGCAGTGTTTCCGACGATCCAACCTGGATGAGCACCGGCGGAAAGCCGCGCAGGTCCGAGAACAGCGGCGAGATCAGCGGATCCTTGCGATCGATCGGTCTGGGTGCGTACTTGGACACATAGCATTCCGCAAGTTCCTCGAGATAGGCCTTGTGAATGAGCGGATCGATGCTGGCCTTGCTCTCGAGCGAAACGCCCGACATCGTCAGGTCCGTCCAGGGCGAAGCGAGCCAGGCGCAGGCCGGCTGCTCCTCGCCCGCCGCGCGCAGCCGGTTGATCAGCGTGATGGTGAGATTGCCGCCAGCGCTGTCGCCACCCACCACGATGTCGCGCGCGGCGACACCCCGCCCGCGCAGGAAACGCCACGCCGTCATCGCGTCCTCGTGCGCCGCCGGATAAGGATGCTCGGGCGCAAGCCGATAGCGGATCGCCAGCGTCCCCATGCGCGCGGCGCGGCCCGCTTCGGTCACCATGCGGCGATGGCTGACGATCGAGCCCGAGCAATAGCCGCCGCCGTGAAAGAACAGTAACACGCGCTCGGGGTCACTGCCGGGTACGATCGACCATTCGCCCGGCACGCCGTCGCACTCGACTTCCTCGAACCGCACGTCGGGCGCGACCGGCCAGGTCGAGCCGATCTCGTCGATGCGCGCCCGCCGCTCGCTCCAGCCGACCGGCCGCGGCTTTGCCGTCAGCAGCGCACGGACGGCTTCGATTTCCTGCTGGCTCACGACCTCCTCCAAACATCAAACATCTGAGAGCGCCGAGAAGATTAACAAGAACTCAGACCGCAGCATAAATAGCCGGCCCTATTCTTTCAGCTTTCGCGCACTGTGTTATATTTAGGTCATGACCGTCGAAGATCTCGAAAAGGCCGTTGCCAAGCTTCCGCCGGACCAGTTCGCGAAATTCCGCGAATGGTTTGAGACGTTTGATGCCGCACGTTTCGATCAGAAGATCGAGCGCGACGCGAACGCAGGTAGGCTAGATGGTTTCGCTGAACGGGCTCTCGCCGAATTCCGCAAAGGCCGCGCCCGCGACCTATGAAGCACTATGCCAGTCCGGCATTTTGGGACGCTTATCAGCAGCTTCCCGAAAACATCCGCATCTTGGCCCATAAGAATTATGAGCTGCTGAAAGAAAACCCTCAACATCCTTCTCTACATTTTAAGAAAGCCGGCCGTTTCTGGTCGGTTCGCGTAGGGCGGCGCTATCGCGCACTCGGGGTCGACGGCGGCTTATTGTGGTTCTGGATCGGCTCCCATGCCGACTATGATGCCCTGACTGGACCGTGAGCGCTCTACTGTCCCGGCAATCCCTTCAGGCACTTCGCCAGGCTGACGTAAGAGTCCCCCGCTGACTTGACGCAAGCGTCGCGGCCGGCGGCCGGTGCATGATCCCACGCGCCGACGACAACCGCCTTGGTCGACTCCTCGCTCATCATGCAGACGGCTTTCGCCATCTCCGGCATGTTGCCGGCACTCCGCTGCGCGAAGTCGCTGCAGAAATGATCGGTGTTGAAGTCGGGCGCCGCAGCCTGCGCGGTGCCGGACAGAACGAGCGCGATCAACGCGGGCCAAAGGCGTGTCATGGCGCCGTCGATAGCGGCAAACCTTTGCGATTTGCATCGCGCGTTAAGGCGAAGTTGCGTTAAATTGTCTGCAAACGGGGGCGGGCCATGAAGGACAACGTCAGACAAAGCGGGCTGGGCGCCGCGACGCTGCGCCAGATCGCCGCCGAGGCCGCGGCCGCTTATGAAGGCGGCGGTCCGCAGATGCAGCCGTTTTCTGCACGCTATCTTGGCCTGACGATGGATGACGCCTATCGCGTCACCGCGCTGGCCAACGACCTGCGTGTGACCAGGGGCCACAGGCCGGCCGGCCGCAAGATCGGCTTCACCAATCGCCGCATCTGGGACGAGTACGGCGTGCATGCCCCGATCTGGGGCTACGTGTATGACCGCACCGTGCACGAGCTGTCCAGCTCCTCCGGGTCATTCCGGGGCGCTCCCGAAGGGAGTGAACCCGGAATGATCCGTGAATTTTCGCTTTCGCACTACAGCGAGCCCAAGATCGAGCCGGAAATCATGCTGGGCCTCGCAAAGGCGCCCTCGCCCGGTATGGACGCCGCCGCACTGTTGTCGTGCGTTGGCTGGGTCGCGCACGGCTACGAGATCGTGCAGTCAATTTTCCCGGGATGGACATTCGCCCCGCCCGACACCGTGGTGGCGAACGGCCTGCACGGCGCGCTGCTGGTCGGCCCGCGTCACGCCATTGGTACGAATGCCGGCGAATGGCTGCGCGCGCTCACGAGCTTCGAGATCGAGCTGTTCTGCGACGGCAGGCTGATGGACAAAGGCCGGGCGCTGAACGTGCTGGAAGGCCCGCTCTCGACGTTGCGCTACCTGATGGATCTGCTCGCGCGCGACCCGGACAATCCGCCGCTCGGAGCCGGCGAGATCATCTCGACCGGAACGCTTACGCGCGCGCTGCCGGTGAAGCCGGGCGAGACCTGGACCACGACGCTCAAAGGCATCGCGCTCGAAGGCGCCACGCTGCGGTTATGCTGATGCCTGCCGCCGCTCCCTAGCCTGATGCGGTTGCCGCAGCTATTGTGCCGCGCTTCGCTGAGCCCTTCCGGAGGAAATAAAAGACAATGCGGTACCTGCTCGCTTTTCTGTCGGTCCTTTCGTCGCTCATCGTTTGCGTCGACATTGCTTCGGCTCAGACGGCAAAATCACCGGGCAAGCGCGAGCTGCTCCGCCAGGACAGCGAAGAATGCGCCAGGCAGGTTGACCGCAGGCAGGTCGATCTGTTCGCCCAATGCATGAGCAGGAAGGAGACGGACCGAAAGGCGGCCGAGAAACAGAAGAAGGCCGAGGAAGCGGCGAAGCGGCAGCGGCAGCGCACCGAGCGCTTCGAGGCCGCGGTGCAGGCAAACCAGCAAGCCAACCGGCAGCGGATCGCGCAGGAAAATGCCGCGCGTGCCAGGCGCGACGACTGCAAGAAGCAGGCGAAGCAGCAGAAGCTGCATCTCATGAAGCGCCTGAACTTCATCAAGAGCTGCATGAAGAAGTGACCAGCCTCGCGCAGGCGGCTGGTCATGGCTGGTCATGGCTGGTCTTGGCTGGTCTTGGCTGGTCTTGGCTGGTCTTGGCCCGGCCTGCGCGGTCGTCCACGCCTTTACATCAGCGGCACAACGACCCTGGAATCCGGCCGTCATTTTTCGGGCTGGACCTTCGCCGCCCGAAGGGCGAAGCTGGCGCACAAGCCGCCGGAGCCCGCATGATGGCCGACACCGCACGCAACGATGTCTGGGCGCAGGGCGCAGGATATGAACACTACGTCGGACGCTGGAGCCGCCTCGTCGCGGCCGATTTCCTGCGCTGGATCGCAATACCGCCGGGCAAGGCCTGGCTCGATGTCGGCTGCGGCACCGGTGCGTTGACTCAGCGCATTCTCGATTCTTGCGCGCCCGCCAAGATTCTCGGCATCGACTCCTCAGCGGACTTTGTTTCGCATGCCAAAGCGCATGTCACCGACAGCCGCGCGGAATTTCGTGTCGGCGATGCGCGCGCTTTGCCCATCGATGATGCAGCGTTCGACGTCGTGGTGTCGGGGCTGGTGCTCAACTTCGTGCCCGACCAGCCAAAGGCCGCGGCCGAAATGCGGCGCGTCTCGCGCCCCGGTGCGGCCGTCGCGGTCTATGTCTGGGATTATGCCGGCGAGATGCAGTTGATGCGTCAATTCTGGGATGCCGCCATTGCGCTTAATCCGAAAGCGCGTCAGCTCGACGAAGGCCTGCGCTTTCCGGTCTGCCGGCCGGACGCACTGCGCAATCTGTTCGCGGCTGCCGGCCTGCGCGATGTCGAGACAAAGGCGATCGACGTGCCGACCGTGTTCCGCGATTTCGACGATTACTGGTCGCCGTTTCTCGGCGGCCAGGGGCCGGCCCCCGGATATTGCGTGTCGCTGCCGGAAGCCGATCGCAATGCACTGCGCGAGCGGCTCAAGGCAGCGCTGCCGGCCGATCGCGATGGCACAATCCGTCTGACCGCACGCGCCTGGGCCGTGCGGGGTACGGTTTGAATCCAGCCGCAATGGTCGTTCCGGGGCGCCGCCAACGGGTCCGCGCGAAGCGCGGCCCGATGACGACTGGATCAATCACCCAATTCTCTCGTGCTCGGCGTCCGCAGGCGCGAGCGGCGCGGCAGCCCCGCTTACATCCAGACCCACAAGGACACGGGCACCCGACAGGAGTTCGGCCTTTGCAGTTTCCAGGTCGCCGATGATGCCATGCACTTCTTGTTCAAGAACATCGGCTGTCAGGAAAATACTGCCCGTCAGATGGGCGCCCGCATGAGTCGCGCCCGCCAATTTCTTCGCCAACTCCTCCGAGGCCGCATGAAACGATGCAACCGCGTCCTGTATTGCCCCAATGCGTTGATCGAGATCGGCAGCGAATGACGCGCAATCGGCGCGGTTGACCGGTTGCGCAAGACGTTGCTCGGCGGATTCGCGCTGGGCGGTGGCATCAGCCAATCTGTCCGCGACCTCGTCAAATTTTCTGCGCAGGGCAACGATCTGACCATCGATGGCAGCGACCGCCGCTTCATCGAAGCCGCTGGCCAGATGCCGGTTGGCAACGGTCACGTTATGCTCGCGGCGAGCATCTTCGAGCAGTGCGTATAATTCTGTTTCGCGCTCACGTAACACCATCAATTCCTTTTCCGCCGGCACGACCGGCGACTTGCGCGATTTCTTCGCCATAAGAGCAACTCCGTAACCGCGTCCATTGCGAGCACATCCAGTTTCCAACCCTTCGCAGCCGATATTGTGGCAGCACCTGTGTCACCTTGGTCTTTCGCTGGTGTTCAGGACAAAGTCAGGCAGCGATGGTAACAACAAACCGTCGTGCGGTATTACCATGCGGCGTGTTGAAAATTTTGATCGATCGCAGTTGTTGAAGGCGCGGATAACTTTAATTCCGACAAAATCGCGTCAAAGAGTTTGCAGGTAATACTCCGGTCAGTTTGGGGACTGGGGGAAGCCAAGTGAGAAACGTGTCTTATCTGCCACGGCGCTTGCCCGTGGGGGCGAAATATGTCGTTGAGAGTTGCGGAGAGTTTGTTCGACGGTTCGTCGAGCTGCCGAACGGTGTCAGGATTCCGCTTCGCAGGCGGAAATCCAGGAGGCTGCGTAAGCCTTGTGTCGCAAACGGCCGCCAGATCTCCGCGACGGCCAATTAGGCGAAATGCGATCGATGTATTTGCTCGCCGCGGCCCGCCCGCGGCGATGCATTTTATTTTCTGTTTCATGGCGTAAGCGGAGAAACAATATGGAAGAGCAACTCATCGCTGCTTTCCGAAAAAATGCCGTCGTTCCTTTCATTATCGGAGGAGCAATCATCGTCGCCGTTCCGATCTTTGTTTTTGTTCTGATCAGACTTGTCTGCGTGCGTGCCATCAAGGACACGCTGGCGCCCGCTGCGGTTAAACAATTGGACGCCTGGCGAAGCGGACAGGTCAAATTGGCGTCCCGTCCGGGCGCCGTTTCCTCCCTCACTGCTTCCATAAAGAATGAATGGCTCCCGGCTTCGGTCAGGCAAGTCACGGCGGTCCTGGGCCATCTCAATCGCCGCAAAGGCTTTTGAGTCGCTCGCGAAGAACCCGTCAGAGTTCGTAACCGTCCTTCGGGGGCTATGCCATGACTGCAAACTACATTCCTCCAGTCTGCGCCTCCACAATCACCGTCCCGGTCATGTGCGGATGCAGCGAGCAGAAATATTTGTAGGTGCCCGGGGTCGTGAACGTGAACGAGAATTTCCCGTCGGTATCCATGACCTTGGAACGGAACGCGTTCGGCGACACGACGGTATGGGGAATGTCATCCTCGTTCGTCCAGGTAACGGTCGTGCCGGCTTTCACCTTCAGCTCCTGCGGCCCGAAGGTGAAATTGCCGATCTTGACCGCGATCTCTTCCGCGGATGCCGGCGCCGCGGCGTGGAGATAGGCCACCGCGACGCCGGCCACGAGCAGTCTCGTCAGGGTTTTGATCATCGTCATGGCCGGCCTCATTTCTGGATCGGCGTGTCGATGATGGCGAGACGCTGCTCGTTCTGCTTGAACGTCACGCTGGCGATGCCGAGCATGCTGCGCAGCCTGTCGTCCGGCACTTTCATCGGGCCGGGCGACGGCGCGGTGCCGGGAACCGGTTGCGGGAAGGCGGTCGAGCGCGCGGTGTGGAAAGTAACATTGCCTTCCACCTTCTGCATGACCTGGTGGATGTGACCGTTGAGCACAGTCACCGAGCCGAAACGCTTGAGGTAGCCCAGCGCCCGCGCGGCGTCTTCGGTGCCCCATCCCCACTCCGGATAAACGGTCCAGAGCGGAATATGCGCGAACACGACGACCGGCTGCGATGACGAGCGGCCCTTGAGATCGTCTTCCAGCCATTCGAGCTGCTCGTCGCCGAGATTGCCGAGCCCGCCCGCTTTCAGGTTGACGACATTGACCAGACCGACGAAATGCACGCCATTGTCGTCAAAGCTGTACCAGCCGGCGCCCTTGGTGCCGCGGCCGTAGCGGTCGCGGTAAAGTTTGCCCTGCTCCTCGTCGATCAGATCGTGCTCGCCCGGAACGTAGTGAACATTGAGCCCGGCTTGTGAAATGACCTGATCCGCGTCGTCAAACTCCGACGGTTTCGACAGATGCGAGATATCGCCGGTGTGGATCATGAAGGATGGCTTCACCGGCAACGTCTTCACGCGCGCGATGGCTTCCTCCAGCGTCCCCTTGACGTTGGGATTGGCAGACTTGTCGAAGCCGATGTGGCTGTCGCTGATCTGAAGGAATGTGAATCCTTTCACCGGCGCAGCCACTGCCTCGTCGATAAGGCCGAGCGACGCCGGAACACCGCCGGCCACCGTCCAAAGCACGCCCGTTCCGGCCCATGTCATGCATTCGAGAACCTTGCGGCGGTTGATGCCGTTATCGTGCTCAGTCATTTCGCGCCTCCATGAGTGTGCACATTGAGTGTGCGTATCCGGAGACGAGACTGCGGCGCGCGAAGATTTATTCCCGCCCGAACGTCATCACGAAAAAGTCAACCGCAAAAAGAAATTTGCCGGCGCGCCGGTCAGTCTCCCCGGCATGCGGCCGTCACGGCTGCCCATTCAAAGGAGACACGACAATGAAAAACCTTCCGGCCATCTTCACAGTGCTTGGTGTTGCGCTTGGTGTTGCGCTTGGCGCCGGGCCGGCCTCCGCCCAGTCGTTCTGCACCTGCGACGGCACCGGCAACGTGCTGGTCTTTTCGAACAAGGCATTCATGCCCGCGAAGGGCAAAGCGGTCGTGAACGACCGCGCATTGCGGGCCTACGCCTCCGAAAGCTACGGCGCTGCCGGGCCCAATTCTCCGGAAGCCACAGGCGGCGGCAGCACCGGATACAACGAAATGCTGCGCAACTTTTGACCATCGGAAAAAGCCAAGGAAAAAGCCAAGGAAAACAGGGCGGCCGCGGCTGCCCTGTTTTCACAAAATTTATGCCGGCCGGGAATGAAACGCGTGCTCGCAGAGTCTTGACGATGACGTGATCGCATTTGCCGCGCAAGCTGGGCTAATCCAGCCGCCGGTGCAACGGCCGGGCGATCGCTCCCACTGGGTGAACCACAAATGAGCCGTCCAAAGTCCGACGACAGTTCAGTGCTGCTGGTCCACGCCTATCTCGACGGCGAGCTTGATCCCGCCAATGCGCTGAGCGTCGCGCAGCAGATGGGCCAGGAGCCGGCGCTTGCCGCGGAGGCCGAGCACGTGAGGGAATTGCAGAAGCTTATTCATGACCGACTGCCGCGCGAGGAGGCGCCGGCCGGCCTGCGCGCGCGGATCGAATCCTCGATCGGCGCAACGCGACGGCGGCGCGCGATGCCGTCCTGGATGCAGTCCTGGCCGGCTCTCGCCGCTTCGATCGCCATCGCCGCCGTGGTGGCGAGCGGCTCGACCTGGCTGGTGGTCGGCTCCCGGCAGAAGCCGGTACAGGTCGCGGAATTGCTCGTCTCCGACCATATCCGCGCGCTGATGGCACCCGAGCCGGTCGACGTCGTCTCGTCCGACCGCCATACCGTGAAGCCCTGGTTCAACGGCCGCATCCCGAATTCGCCGCGCGTCGTCGACCTCGCCAAGGACGATTTTCCGCTGGTCGGCGGCCGCGTCGATGTCGTCGGCCGCACCCCGGTCGCGACGCTTGTCTACCGCCGCGCCAGGCATCTGATCAGTCTCACCGTTGTGCCCGCTGAGGATGCGTTTGCGATCGGCGGGCCGCGCAGCATCAACGGCTACAACGTCGTGCAGTGGACCGAAAACGGCGTGACCTATTGGGCCGTCTCCGACGTCGAAGCGAAAGAGCTGGAAACCTTTGCGCGGCTATTCCGCACAAGCCGAAACGAACTCTAGGCGATCAAGCAGGCGTCATGTCGATAACACCGTTGCGGCCCCGGGCCGGTCCAAACAGTCCTGACGGGCCACCCGTCCGGCTGGTGACGCCTGGTATGCAGGATGCGGCCAGCATGCTCGACGACAACGCGCGCTTCAGGGCCGTTGTGCTGCCCTATATCGATGAAGCCTACCGGCTTGCCCGCTGGCTCACGGGCAACGGCACCGACGCCGAGGACGTCGTGCAGGATGCGTCGCTCCGGGCATTCCGCGCCATTCGCGATTACGCCGGCGGCAATCCGCGCGCCTGGCTGCTGAGCATCGTGCGCAACACCGCCTACTCCTGGCTGCACAAGAACCGTCCGGCAACGATCGTTTCGGTCGATGACCTGGAAGCGGTCGAGATTGAGCATGCAAAACCCGGCGAACGCCGCGACGACACGCCGGAAGCGTTGCTGATCGCCAAGGTCGACGCCGAGCAGCTTCGCGCGGCAATTGCGAAACTGCCGGCGCCGTTCCGCGAAACGCTGGTGCTGCGCGACATCGAAGGCCTCGACTATCGCGAGATTGCCGAAGCCACCGAGGTGCCGATCGGTACCGTGATGTCACGGCTCGCGCGGGCGCGCCGGCGGCTGGTCGAAATGCTCCGGCAGGACGGCTAAACTAGGCGATCAGTTGCGCACATTTATATTGAGCATCAGCAACCGCCGTCGCGCGTCGGAGTCCTGAACCGGCGCCACCCCGTGAAACGAGTTGCCGGTCTTTGCAAACATGAACAGCGCGTTCGGCACAAACGGGAAAGCACGAACCTGATCGAATTGTTCAAAAGAATGATGCGCCAGGCCGGAACACTCGAACGTCCGGTCTTTCGGCACGAAAATCGACGTTCCCATATGAGATTGTGACTGATCGGCCGGAAGATAAAACAACAACGTCACCGCCTTTCGCGGGTGATCGGTATGCGGGCCCATGGCATGGGCCGTGTGGTCCTCGACCAGAACGGCATCGCCGTAAAAGTCAGCCGGGCGGCTATGCGGGAAGCGCCTGCCGACCTGCTGGGAAAACCTGTCCAGAATGCAGGCTCGCAACGTCTCGCCGAGAATCCAGCTTCCGAATTCCCGCCAGAATTCCCTCTGCAATTCCGGAAGCGTGTTCAGATATTTGTCCTTGATCTCGAAAACGAACCGCGCCTGAAGCTGATTGCCGCGGCCAGCCTCACCATTTGAAACAAGAACTCCGGAACCCGGAAAGTGGCGCAACATGGCGCCATAATAAGCCTCCGGGAACGCGCTGCTGACGAATGCATGCGGAAACGGCGATTGCTCGACGCTCGCCCCTGAAACGGCGCGACAGAGATGATCTTCAGGACTCACTAAAGTTTCCGCGACTGGCTTCATTTGCAATTCCAGACAATAGCGAGCGACAAACTCTAACATTCGAACGGCAATGGCAGAAGGCGCGGCCAGGACTTAATCAAAGCTTCCTGACCGTCAGACGTCAAAAACGACATCAAGCTGGGCTTCGACGCGCTTGATGTCCTCGCGCGAGATTTTGATTTCCTCCCGCGGTTCTGCCTTGAGAACGCTCCTGCGCCACAGATACCGGCCTTTCTTTGGACGGGAATGAGCGACATCCCGGAACTTCTTTTTGCGCCAGGGCGGCACAGGCCGCGGATGAGGCAAATCCAGTTCTTTCGCGTCGAGCAGCTGCTGGGTCGCCAGATTTAAAACACCCGGATCGAAGTTATAGCGAAGCCACACGGCATGAACGGCGTCGAGAACATGATGAACTTCGGCCAGAGCGAGCCCTGTGGTGCCATTATTCCATATGAAGCGTGCCAGCGAATTCCGGTAGCGGACATAGTGCCGGAAAAACGAACGGGAATCGTGGAGAAACCAGTAGAACGGGTCGATATCCCGCAGGCGGCTGAACGACTCTTCGACCGTCTGAAGGGTCATGATGTTTGGCAGGCGCGCGAGTTTTCCCTGCACCGCGATAGCGTTCATGAACATGACTTCCTGAAACATGACGCCGGTGACTGTATTTGTCTGGGCAATGGCGCGGCGTAGCGGCTCCAGCCGGAACAGCGAGAATTGCCACGACTGATACCGTCGCATCAGGTGGTATTGCCGCCAGAGCGGATCCGGCTCTTCAATGCTGGGGGTGAAGAAGACCACCCGATTGATATCGATATCATCGTCGTGAACGCCAAAGCCAAGCACGTAGCCTTGCGCGCAGACATACTCTTCGCGCTTGCGCATGACATCCAGGGCGGCCTTGATCGCGTGAGGGAATGTGATTTTCCGGTCCGCGGCCAGCTGGACGAAAGGCGTTTCAATTCGTGAAGCGGCGTCAGCAAGCTTGTCGAAAAATCCGGTGTCCGGCGCATAGGTCCATACGTCTACGCCTTTGCAGATGGACCTGACCTCCTCTGCCTTGTCGGGGTCGCTCGAGTCTGCGACGATGAGTTTCAGCCCCGCTTTGGCGAATAACGCCAACTGGCCCGCGAGATTGTGCGGGCGATTCCGCGTCGGAACCAGCACCGTCAGAAGATTATCCGGCTGCATGCAATGTCACCGGACGGGATCATGCACAAATGGAACGAGAAAGCCGGGTCGGGGCGTTAAGCAGATCAACGCCTTCGCGATCTCGAAATCGTCTTCGTCATCGATATCGAGGCCGGTGATTTTATGGTCGGTGATAGGTCGAACTTTATCGCCCATGTAAGCCGATCCGCGCTCGACCCAGAGCGCGTGCCTGAGAACATCGAGGTTGAAGGGCTTATAGGCCCGCGCAAATTCATCGCGGCGCATGACGGACCTCCGTCGATCCCACCGCGGCGATTGCGGGACAAGGAATCCGTTTTCGTCGACAACGTGCAATCGCGCCTCCGTTTCGCTGACAATGCGTACTGACGTTATGTCCGGATTGTCCCTGAGGATGCCGATTGCAGCTTCGACAGACTGGACCGAACGAAACGGCGAGGTCGGCTTTAGACGCACCCATACATCGGGCATATCGACGCCATGGCGCGGCAGGTTAGCCGCGAGATCGGCCAGGATGTCTTCTTCCATGGCGGTATCGCTGGAGGCCCCCGACCCCCGCAGATATGGACAATCGGCACCGTAACGGACGGCGATTTCCCGATACTTCGGCGAATCCGTGCTGACGATGACGCGTTCGAATTTTATTTTTTTGGCAAAGGCAATCGAATAGGCAATCAGCGGATGCCCCGCTATGTCTCGAATGTTCTTGTCTGGAACCCCTCGCGACCCCGAGCGGGCCGGTATGAGAGCGTAAACCCGCACGCGTTACTCATCGTCTGGATCGGTTGACCAAGCTTAGTCTTGCGCAAAGCGCCGCACAAGCCGATCGGGTGTGGGCGGCACTGTTTGCTCAGTTGTGTTCGTCATTGAGTTGATTGCAATGTCGAATCGTCACCCCGGTTCCTTCGCCGCTCCGGCGTGAATCTCGATCAGCCTGCGCACGAGATCGGGCTTGCGTGCGCGGGCAAAGCCGCACTCGGTCGCGATGCCGAATTCCGGCACATATTTGTGCGCAAGTTCGATGCGCTTCTTCGTGCCTTCGACGCCGTCGGCGCCGTGGATGATGCCGAGATAGATTTCCACGCCTTTGGGAAGCTCTTTCATCGGCGCAAGGAATTCGTCGGTGGCACGCGGCGCCGGCACCGGCAGATGGATATAGGCGACCTTGTGGCGGGCATTCCGCACAATCGCATTCGAGATATCGACGAGATGGCGCGCAGTAACCGGGTCGAAGAAATGCTTGCCGCCGAAATCGCCATAACAAAGATGGAAGCCGAGCTCGACGTCGTCCGGTATCGGCGCGCAGATGCGCACGAAGCGTTGCGTGATGTCGTCCTTTGAGGCGTTCACCAGTGGAAACTGGTCCTGCGGCTGGCCGTCCCACACGATCATGTCGTGGCAGACGTCCCACTGGATGCAGAGGTCGCGATGCGGGATGTGGCGGCAGATCAGTTCGACCTCGCGCGCCATCGCCATTTCGTAAGCAGGCTCAATCGCCGCAACGTCGCGCGCCGTGCAAAAAGCATAGATGACGCTCATCGGCGTCGGCAGGCAGACCTGAAACCGCGTGTCTTTTACAATGTCGCCCCGCTCGCGTGCCGCGACGAAATCAAGGTATGAGCCGCGCGCCTCGCGGGCATAACCAAGCTCGCCGAACTCGACCTCGCCTGCGTCAACGCCTTCCGCTACGCACAGCAGCGGAAAGCCCGATGTCTTGCGCAGCGCTCCGCTCGGGTCGGGCCGCAGGAACGGACTCGAGCGCAGCAGCGGGTACTGGAAGCTGACCCACAGGCGGCGCGGCCCCGGCTCGCCGTCGGGAATGCGCCGCAGCCGCCGGCCCAGCGCCGGGCCGACGGTGCGAAAGACCTCGTCCACGCCGGAAAGCCCGATGCTGCCGACGAGGTGGACGTGGGTGGGGGTGTAGGCGGTCATTGTCCGCTTCCCTTCATCGGCTTCCCCCGTCATTCCGGGGCGTCCGCGGCAGCGGACGTACCCGGAATCCAGACGCGGGTTCGGGGCGTGTATCTGGATTCCGGGTCCGGCCCTGCGGGCCGTCCCGGAATGACGATTATTACTATCGCGGCGGGATCTGGATCAGATCGTTGAGCTGCGCCTTGGTCAATTCGCTGGCGGTGAATTTCAGCGCGACCGCGTCCTTCACGATCGTATCAAGGCCGGTGATCGTGTCCGGCTCGATGGCCGGGCGCGGGAAGAAATCGTCGCGCGTGCGCCGGGCCTTGGCCTCGGTGATGTTGAGCCATTCCGAATAGATCTTCAGCGCTTTCGGATCGGTATACATGAAGTTGATCGTCTCGCGATAAGCCTTCATGTAGCGATCGACCACGGGCTTGTGGTCCTTCAGGAAGTTGGCATTGGCGATGTTGAGGCGCACCGTCTGGCCTTTGAACGCTGCGGCGTCATTGCCGGTCGCGACGATGCGGATCTCCTTCTTGTCGAGCTGATCGAGCCCGAACGGAGGCGCCGCCCAGCCGATATCGATCTGCCCGGACATCACCGCCGTCAGATTGGCGGCCGGCCCGCCCACCGCCGTCGGCTTTGCCTTCAGGTCGTATTGCTTCATGAAGGCCGTGACGATGCCGTGGGTCGAGGAGCCGTTGGTCGAATAGGCCAGGGTCTTGCCGTCGGTGTCCTTCAGCGTCTTGATCGGCGAATCCGCCTTCACATACCAGTAGAGATCGTTGGCGCCCGTCGTTTCCGCGCTGATTACCCGCACCGGCGCGCCTTTCGAATAGGCGCTCATCACGCCCATGACGCCGGCGGCGATTCCGAGATCGACGCTGCCCGAGATCACGGCCTGTTGCGTCTCGCCCGCGCCCTGGGTGTACACGATCTCGAGCTCAAGGCCGTGCTTCTTGAAAATGCCGGCGCGCTGGCCGATTTCCGAAACCGAGGTGTCCCAGTTGCCGCGCTGGCCGATCGCCAGCCTGATCCTGTCGTCCGCCGATGCGCCGGTGGCGGCGGCGAGCAGCATCACCGCTGCCGCCGCAAATGCGCCTGACAGTGCGCCTGAAGAAATCCTCATATGTGTCCTCCCTGATATTTTCTGGTCTTATTTTGCCGTTTCTGCCTGCCTGGCGGAATGCTGCTGCGGCGCCTCGCTGCCGCCGCCCAGACTGCGCCAGTTCGTCGTCTTGGGCACTACGCCTTCATAGGAGCTGATTGTCGCATGCCGGACATGCGGCTCGGTCGTGCCGATCGCGGGGCCGCCGTCGCGCATGGCGCGCGCCGCCTCCACCATCAGCCGGCGGAACGCCACCACCGCCACATCGCTGGCGCCGACTTTTTCCTTCGCGCGGTCGCCGATCGGCCCCATCGACTCCCACATCGCGATGTCCTGGTTCGGAATGCCGCTGATGCCGGTGAAATTACCGGCCTTCATGGCGGCGCGATCCTGCCGGTAGAGATTGTCGCGGTTGCGGATGCCGTTGAAGTTGCGGTCGACATCGACGCCCCATTGCAGGACGTTAAACTTGCGCCAGGTGTCGGCGTCGATGCCCGGTCTATCCGGCCCGTTCCAGGCAATGAAATAGAACATCGTGTTGGTGTCGTCTTCCGGCGTCAGCAGCGTCGCCACATTGTGCACGTTGTTGGGTGGGATCAGCGCCGTATAGGGCGCGATGTAGACCGTGGTGCGGATGTAGTCGTGGGTCGCCTCGTTCTTGATCGGGCGCCGGATCGCCGCATAGCGGAAGCCGTAGCTGGTGCGCTCGATCTGGAAACGCGGCGCCTTGTCGGTCGACGGCCGCAGCCAGTTTGCCTCGGTGGCTTTCGCGCCATCGACCTGCGCCGGCACCATGTCGGAGGAATGCAGGTGCGACGAATGCGCGGAATCAATCTGTCCTTCGAGAATCTGCGCCCAGTTGCAGCGCACCCGCACTTTGGTCGCGCTCACGCGCGCATCCGGCGTCGGCGCGAAGGCCGGCGGCTCGAATTCGCGTATCTCTTCCGGCGGCCCCATATAGGTCCACACGAAGCCGCCCGCCTCGCGCGCCGGATAGGATTTGTGCTTCACGCGATCGAAAATGAGGCTGTTGGCCGGCTCCGACGCCATCTCGACAATATTGCCGTCCACGTCGAACTTCCAGCCGTGATAAAGACAGCGGAGACCGCAGTCCTCGTTGCGTGCGAACAGCAGCGACGCCCGGCGATGCGAGCAGTATTCGTCGAGCACGCCGACGCGCCCCTTGCTGTCGCGAAACACCACGAGATCCTCGCCCAGCAGGCGCACCTTGACCGGCGCGCCATCGGGCTCGGCCACCTCTTCCGACAGGCAGGCCGCGATCCAGTGGCGGCGCATGATCTGACCCATCGGCGCGTCTCTTTCGACGCGGCACAACAGGTCGTTTTCCTCGGGAGTCATCATGGCGGCGCTTCCCTCGCGCGGCAGAAATTCCTGTCGCGTCTTCTTTCTTAGATATCTAAGATAAGACTAGTGAAAGCACCGGACCTTGTCGATGGCTGATGCAGCTTCTCTCCGTCTCGGCGTCGCCGGGCTTGGCCGCGCGTTTTCGGTGATGCTGCCGACATTTACCCGTCACCCGGCGGTGCGGCTCGTTGCCGCCGCCGATACCCGCGCGGAAGCCCGCAAGCGGTTCGCCGGGGACTTTTCCGCAAAGGCCTACGACACGGTCGCCGCGCTCTGCGCCGATCCGGCCGTCGACGCGGTCTATGTCGCAACGCCCCATCAATTCCATCGCGAGCACGCGACGCAGGCGGCCGAGGCCGGCAAGCATCTGCTGATCGAGAAGCCGATGGCGCTCACGCTCAAGGATTGCACGGCCATCGTCGAAACCGTCCGCAAGTCCGGCGTGCAGGCAGTGGTCGGCCACAGCCATTCTTTCGATGCGCCCGCCCGGCATGTGCGACGCCTGATCGAAAGCGGCGCGTTCGGCCGGGCGCGCATGATCAATGCCCTCAACTACACCGACTATCTCTACCGCCCGCG
Organism: Pseudolabrys sp.; assembly: GCA_035701845.1. GTDB lineage: Bacteria > Pseudomonadota > Alphaproteobacteria > Rhizobiales > Xanthobacteraceae > Pseudolabrys. The sequence continues at coordinate 20,331 of DASSRJ010000024.1, forward strand.
CCGTCCCGAGGAACTCGACACGGCGAAGGGTGGCGGCGCGGTCTTCAACCAGGCGGCGCACCAGGTCGACATTGTGCGCCTGATCGCGGACGCGCCCGTCAGGAGCGTGCGCGCGATGACGGGCTCATGGGATCAAACCAGGCCGACCGAGGGTGCCTATGCAGCCCTTCTGACATTCGCAAACGGCGCCTTCGCCTCGCTCACCTATAGCGGTTACGGCCACTTCGATTCAGATGAGTTCGAGGGCTGGATCGGCGAGATGGGCCAGGTAAAGGCGCCCTATGCCCGGCAGTCCCGCCCGCAGTTCAAAACGCAAGAGGACGAGACCGCGTACAAGAATGCCCGCAACTATGGCGGCGCCGATTTCCGTCCCGCAGGCGAACAGGCTGCGCACCAGCACTTCGGCACTTTGCTGGTGAGCTGCGAGCGTGCCGATCTGCGTCCGCTGCCGGACGGAGTCATGATCTACCAAAACGGAACGGTCCGGCTCGATGCAATCCCCTTGCCCGTCGTGCCGCGCGCCGGGGTCATCGACGAGCTTTACGATGCGGTCATGCACGGCAAGGCTCCCTTGCACGATGCCGCCTGGGGAATGGCAACGGTCGAGGTCCTGCTGGCGATGCTGCAGTCTGCGCGCGACGGTGGCGACGTGGGTCTTAAATGAGCAGATCTCCGTCGAGCACGCAGGTCATCCTCCGGCACTGGCGCGAGGCCGTGCCCGACGATCGGCTCGCGCACCTCGTCAAGGACGCCACGCGCGCGCTGGTGCGGGCGCTGCAGATGCGGCTCGCCGGACACGGCGTGTCGTTCGGCCATTGGACGTTTCTGCGTATCCTCTGGGAGTCCGATGGGTTGACCCAGCGCGAATTGAGCGAACAGGCCGGCGTGATGGAGCCGACCACTTTTTCGGCGGTCAAGGCGATGGAGCGTCTCGGTTACGTCGTGCGCCGCAGGCGCGCCGGCGATCGCAAGAGGATCTATGTCTTTCTCACTGCGAAGGGCCGCGGCTTGCGCAGAAAGCTTGTGCCGCTCGCCGAAGACGTCAACCGGATCGCCGTCCGTCACGTGCGTTCGGACGATATAGCCCGCGCACGTCGATTATTGCTCTCGATTATAGAAAATCTGGCGCGCGACGAGCACACCGCCGACATGCGGATGCCGTCGACCAGGGAGCTCGCGCGGCTTAACGGGGCTCGACGGAAACGGCAACGTCAACGTATTTAAATCGGATGTCATTCCGGGGCGTCCGCGGAGCGGGCGAACCCGGAATCCAGACGCGAGCTCAGTGCGAGCATCTGGATTCCGGGTCCGGCGCTGACGCGCCGTCCCGGAATGACGAATGATCATACGAGGGCTTGAGCGTGCCCCGCATAGGGCTATAGTTCGGCCCGTTATCGCTCAGAACAAAAAGCGAAACGGGAGGATCTTCGAAATGACGCGCAACTCATCGCGCCTTGCAAGGACATTAATATCGGCAGCGGCCCTGGTCATGGCCACGGCAAGCAGCTGCTTCGCGGCCGACTATCCGGACCGCGCACTGAAGCTCATTGTTCCATGGGCCGCCGGCGGCGACACCGATCTCATCTTCCGGCCACTGGCGCCGCTGCTGCAGAAATATCTCGGACAGCCCGTCGTCATCGCCAATGTCGGCGGCGCGTCGGGCACTGTCGGCGAGCGCGAGGCATCCGGCGCGGCTCCGGACGGCTACACTTTGTTCGGCGCTCACGATTTCATCCATTCGGTCTACTTCGCCGGAATGACGGACCTGAAATATTCCAGCGCCTTCGAACCCGTCTGCATGGTCTCCTCTACACCGTCGGTGATCACCGTCGGCGCCAAGACCCCCTGGAAGACATTCAAGGAACTGGTGGACGACGCCAAGAAACGCCCGGGGCAGATCGTGGTGGGCGCCTCTCTCGGATCGACCAGCCAGTATTCGATCGCGCTCGCCGCCAAGGCCGCGGGCATCGAGTTCAAATACGTCCCCTATGACGGCACGGCCAAGCGCATGAACGCGCTGCTCGGCGGTCATATCGATATCGGCGACAGCAATCTCACGCAGAAAGGCAAGGTCGATGCCGGCCTGCTGCGCTTCCTCGCCAACATGTCGGAGAAGCGCACCACCGGCCTCGAGGATGTGCCGACGCTGAAGGAGCTCGGCTACGACGTTGAGTATTCGGTCAACCGCGGCATCATGGTGCCGAAGGGCACGCCGGCGGCGATCATTGCCAAGCTCAACGATGCCTGCGCCAAGGCGACGAAGGAGCCCGAATACGCCAAGGCGATGCTGCTGCAGGGCACCGAGGTCCGCTACATGGATCCGAAGCAGTACGCCGCCTATCTGCAGAAGACCGACGTGCAGACCAAGGACATCGCCAAAGGCCTCGGACTGCTCAAGCGCGAATGATGCTGAGCCGCGATGGCATTTCGGGGCTCGTCTGCCTTGCAGTCAGCGTCATTCTCCTGACGCAGACGTTCGGATTGCCGCCGGCCGCGATCGTTCCGATCGGGCCGGCGTTCTATCCGCGCGTGGTGCTGACGCTGCTGATGCTTCTCAGCGTGATTTTGATCGCGCTCGACATCCGCGCGATGCGGGCGGTACGCGCGGTCCCTGCCGCCGCCCCATCGCCGCCGGCCGGACCGGCGCCGAACTACAAGCTGGTGCTCGCGACCTTCATTGAATTCGGACTTTACATTCTGCTGCTGCCGCTGCTCGGTTTCCGGATCGCCACGTTCCTGTTCGTGCTCTCGCTGCAGATCACGCTCGAATGGCCGCGCAGCGCCAAGCACTGGGCGCTCGCGGTCGTGGTTGCCGCTGCAACAAGTTACATCTGTTTTCTGATCTTCCAGGATTACCTGTCGGTGCTGCTGCCGCGCGGCACGTGGAGCAACATGTGAATCACTACGAATTGCTCCTCACGCATATGGGGACGATACTGCATATGCAGTATCTCATCCCGCTGCTCGTCGGCACGATTGCCGGGGTGATCGGCGGCGCGCTGCCCGGCGTCACCATCACGATGACGGTGATCGTCGTGCTGCCCTTCACCTTCGGCCTCGATCCGCTGCAGGGTCTCGCGGCGATGATCGGCGTCTATGTCGGCGGCTCGGCCGGCGGCTCGATCACCGCGAGCCTGATCGGCATTCCGGGAACGCCGTCGGCGGTGGCAACGACCTTCGACGGTTTTCCGATGACCAAGAAGGGCGAGGCGGGCCGCTCGGTCTGGGTCGGCGTCTGGTCGGCGTTCATCGGCGGCGCGCTGGGCGGCCTCTTCCTGATCGAGCTCACGGGCCCCTTCGCCTCGCTCGCGCTCGCCTTCGGGCCGTGGGAATTCTTCTCTTTGTTCGTCTTTGCGCTGTCGATGGTTGCGGGACTGGTCGGCCGCTCGGTGACGAAGGGCCTGCTGTCCGGTGCGATCGGCCTCGCCGTGACGATCGTCGGCCCCGACCCCATTCTGGGCGTTCAGCGCTTCACTATGGGCATTCATCAGCTTGAGGGCGGCTTCGATTTCCTGCCGGTGCTCATCGGCATCTTTGCCTTCGCGCAATTGATGCCCGACGTCGAGCAGATCCGCGCCGGCGAGCACGCGCTGGTGAGCGCACCGAAGCAGATCAGCCTGAAGGTTTCGCACCTGTCGGTGTTCTGGGACATTCTGTGCCGGCCGTTCATTTTGCTCTGGTGCACCTTCATCGGCATTGTGATCGGCGTGCTGCCGGCCATCGGCGGCAGTGCCGCCAACATCATGGCCTACGACCAGGCCAAGAAATTCTCCAGACGCCCGGAGAAATTCGGCACCGGCATTCCTGAAGGCATCATGGCGTCGGAATCATCCAACAGCGCCAACGTTGCCGGTTCGCTGATGATGATCATGGCCTTCGGCATTCCGGGCGATGCCGTCACCGCCGTGATGATGGGCGCGCTCACCATCCACGGCATCCAGCCGGGGCCCCTCTTCATCTCCCAGCATCCCAAGATCGCTTACGGCATCTACGCCGCCTATCTGGTGGCACTGCCTTTGATGGTCGCTGTGATCTGGCTTGGCTCGCGCGCCTGGATGCGCATTATCATGATGCCGAAGTCGATCCTCATCCCGATCGTGCTGGTGCTCTGTGTGATCGGCGCCTACGCGCTCGGCAACAGCATGAAAGATGTCTATGTGCTCGCGTTGTTCTGCGTCATCGGCTACGCGATGGTGAAGGCGCGCATTCCGCTGGCGCCGCTCATTCTCGGCGTCGTGCTCGGTGACCAGATCGAGGCCAACCTGATCCAGGCGGTCTCGACCGACGCAGACCCATGGCTTTTCGTGACGCGGCCGATTTCCGGCGCCATGCTGGCCGCATCCGTTCTGTCCATCGCGCTTGCGGTCTGGCAGCACCGGCGCGAGACAAGGCGCCTGGCGGCGGCGCCCGAGGAAGAGGATACGGATTTTTAGACCATCGCCCGCGCACCCGCAGCCCGAACGGCCAACCGATGCATCTTTTCGATGAGCCGAAGATCGACTGCCACGTGCATGTGATCGATCCGGCCAACTTCCCCTATGGGCAAAACGTCGTCTACCGCCCGTCCGCACAGGAGATCGGCACCGCCGCGCAACTGCGCGAGGTGATGGGATGCTATGGCGTGCAGCACGCTTTGCTGGTGCAGCCGAACTCGGGCTATGAGGGCGACAATGCCTACATGCTCGATGCCATCGCCAAAGGTGAAGGACGTTTCAAGGGCATCGCGATTGTCGATCTCGACGCCGGCGCGGCGGCGCTGAAATCACTGCAAGGACAAGGCGTCGTCGGCGTGGCAATCAATCCCACGGTCCACGGCAATGACTATTACCGGCACGCCGATGGCCTGATGAAGCGCCTTGCCGACCTCGACATGTTTTTCAATCTTCAGGTCGAGCACGATCAGTTCCTGATGTACGCACCGTGGATCGAACGGATCCCGGTGAAGGTGCTGATTGACCATGCCGGACGGCCCGATCCGGCGGCGGGTCTCGCGCAGCCGGCCTTTGCGGCGATGCTGCGCCTGGCGAAGACCGGACGGGTAAACGTGAAAATCTCCGGCTATCTTAAATTCGCCAGAAGGCCTTATCCCTTCGAAGATTGCTGGCCCTTCGTACGGGCCCTGATCGAGGCTTTCACACTCGACCACTGCCTGTGGGCGTCGGACTGGCCTTACCTGCGCGCAACAGAGCGGCAGGACTATGGCCCGTTGGTTCGCCTGGCCGGGCAGCTTTTTCCCGATGTCCATGACCGCCGCAAGCTGTTCTGGGACACGCCCAGCCGCTTGTTCGGATTCTCACGATGACCGACAATGCGCGACGGGGGTGCATTATCCGCCAATAGGGAGTCCAATGCCGATCTCACGCCGAAGGGTCATCGCCGGTCTTGGCGCCGTTTCCGCTCTCGCGCTGCTGCCGCGGGCCGCTTTTGCAAAATATCCCGAGCGGCCGATCCGGCTGATCGTCCCCTTTGCCGCCGGCGGCAACGCCGACATTGTCGGCCGCATCGTCGGCGACCGCATATCGAGCGCCCTGGGGCAACCGGTCGTGGTCGAAAACCGCGGCGGCGCCGGCGGCAGCATCGGCGCCGAAGCCGTGGCGCGCTCGGCGCCCGACGGCTACACGCTGCTGGTCGCTTCCAATGGCCCGCTGACCGTCAATCCGTTCGTACAGGCGAAGCTCGGCTACGATCCGCTGAAGGATTTCGCGCCGATCGCGCTGACCAGCTACGTGCCGCATGTCATCATTCTCAACAGCAAGGTTGAAGCCAAAACCATTCCCGACCTGATCGCTTTGTCGAAAAAGGCACAGGTCAGCGTCGCCACCAGCGGCGTCGGCAGCGCCACGCACATGACGCTCGAACGCTTCAAGTCGGCTTCGGGCGCAAACATCGTTCACGTCCCCTATCGCAGCGGCGGCGCGCTGATGCCTGACCTCATCGGCGGCAGCATCCAGGCGGCGATGACGGAATTCTCGACCGCGTTGCCGCTGCACAAAGGCGGCCAGGGGCACATCATTGCCATTGCCTCGAGCGGCCGCTCGAAGCTTGCGCCCGATATCCCGACCTTCATCGAAGGCGGCGTCCCGAATTTCATCGCGCAAAGCTACATCGGTGTCGTCGCGCCGACGGGCACGCCGGCGCCGGTCATTGCCGACTTGCAGAAGGCGATCGCAACCGGGCTCGCGAGCGGCGAAGCGCCCGAAAAGCTGCGCGGCATGGGTTCGGAGATCGCCACCGCGAAGCAGATGACGCCCGAAGGCTTTGCGGAATTCATCCGCGCCGATTACGAAAACATGCGGCAGGCCGCCAAGCTCGCCGGAATAACGCCGCAATGAGCGATGCCCTCCCGCAGGGCGCCTGTGACTGTCACTGTCACGTCTTCGGCCCGGCCGCGCGCTTTCCCTATGCCGAACCGCGCAGCTACACGCCGGACGACGCGCCGCTTGAGGCCTATCTCGCTTTGCTCGACCGGCTCGGCTTCGACCGTGGCGTCCTCGTTCAGCCGAGCGCCTATGGCCGCGACAACCGCGCCCTGCTCGATGCGCTGACGCGTGTCCCGTCACGGTTGCGCGGCGTCGCCGTCGGCGGCGCCGAACTTGATGCTTCGGCGTTAAAGCAATGGCACGCCGCCGGCGTGCGCGGCCTGCGCGCCAACGAATTCCGCCGCGACGGCAAGCCCTACTATCAGAATGGCGTGACCCTGAAGGAGGTGCAGGAGCTGCTGCCGACGATGGCCGACCTAGGGTGGCACCTGGAGCTATGGATCGATGCGCGCGACCTGCCCGAGCTTCTGCCGGCGCTCGCTCACATTAATGTGCCGGTCGTCGTCGATCACATGGGTCGCATGGAGCACCATCACGGCACGAGCCATCCCGGCTTTCAGGCACTGCTGCGCGGCGTCGGGGAAGGCCGGCTGTGGTCGAAGCTGTCGGGCACGTACCGGCTGGGCGCCACGCCGCCCGGTTACGGGGAGGCCCGCCCGTTCCACGACGCGCTCGTCGCCGCCAATCCGCGCAATCTTGTCTGGGGAACCGACTGGCCGCATCCGCGCCCGGAGGGCCCCATGCCGGACGCGGCGCGGCTGCGCGACGTTTTTTGCAGGTGGACCTCGCCTGCAAACCAGCAGGCGATTCTGGTCGACAACCCGGCAAGGCTATACGGATTTGGCGCCGGGTAGAATTGACGCCGTTCCGCCATCATATGGAGCGTTATCGTTCTTGCGGAAATTCCGCTAGTCTGCCCTGAAAACCGCGTCACGAACCTGCGATCTGGAAGCCAATGGCCGAACGCTCCTTCAAGAAAGAGGTGAAAGATCTCGAACTCGGCGCCGGGCAGCGGTTCCGTGGAGAGGGCATTCTTGCCATCACCAAGGCGCTGCTGCAGTCGGGAGTCGGCTATATCGGGGGATATCAAGGCGCGCCGATCTCGCACCTGATGGACGTGCTGACCGATGCCGAAACGCTCCTGGCCAGGCTCGGCGTCCAGTTCTCGGTTTCCGCTTCGGAAGCATCCGCGGCGGCCGCGCTTGCGGCATCGGTGATGTATCCCATCCGTGGCGCGGCAATCTTCAAGTCCACGGTGGGGACGAATGTCGCCGCCGACGCGCTGGCGAACCTGGCATCCGGAGGCGTAACGGGCGGAGCATTGATTATTGTCGGCGAAGACTACGGCGAAGGCTCCTCGATCATGCAGGAACGGTCGCACGCCTTCGCCATGAAATCACAGATCTGGCTGCTGGACCCCCGGCCCAACCTTGAGTCGATCGTCAAGGCCGTCGAAGACGGGTTCGATCTTTCGGAAGCATCCAACACGCCGGTGATGCTCGAGGTGCGCATCCGCGCATGCCACGTGCACGGCTCATTTGTGACAAAAGACAACAGGCCGCCGCCTTTTACCTTGAAACAGGCTCTCGCGGCGCCGAACCGCGACATCGGCCGCATCGTCCTGCCGCCGGCTTCATTTCTGCATGAAAAGGAAAAAGTCGAGTTGCGGTGGCCGGCGGCGGTCAAATTCATCCGCGATCGAAAGTTGAATGAGACCTTTTCGGGCGACGTCGGCGATATCGGCATCATCGTGCAGGGCGGAATGTACAACGGCGTCGTGCGCGCGTTGCAGCGGCTGGGGCTTGCCGACATCTGGGGCACGACACGCGTGCCGCTATACGTCCTTAACGTGACCTACCCTCTGGTCGACGACGAGATTGTCGAATTCTGCACGGGCAAGCGCGCCGTCCTCGTGGTGGAAGAAGGCCAGCCGGAATACATCGAGCAGGCCATCAACACCATCCTGCGCCGTCGCGACATCAACACACGGATATCCGGCAAGGATGTCCTGCCTATGGCCGGCGAATACACCGCGGACGTCATGTCGAAAGGTGTGCAGGCATTCATCGCCGCAAACCGCGCCGACATAGTGTCGGACCAGGCGCGCGCATCGAATTCGCCGCCGATCGGCGATGACCCCCGAGTCAAGGCATTGACCGGCAATGTGCCGCCGCGGCCGCCCGGCTTTTGTACCGGATGTCCCGAGCGCCCTATCTTCGCCGCCCTGAAACTGGTCGAAAAGGAGCTCGGCCCGCATCACGTCGCGGCCGATATAGGATGTCACCTGTTCTCGATCCTGCCCCCGTTCAATATCGGCACGACCACCATGGGCTACGGGCTGGGTCCTGCTTCCGCCGCCGCTTTCAATCTCGAAGCCGACAAGAAATCGATCTCCATCATCGGCGATGGCGGGTTCTGGCATAATGGTCTTACCAGCGGGATCGGCAATGCCGTCTACAACAAGCACGACGGCGTGATTTTGGTCGTGGACAATCATTATTCGTCGGCGACCGGCGGACAGGACATTCTGTCATCGCGGGCAGACAACAGATCGCGCTCGACCCAGCACCCGATAGCGGAGGCCGTCAAGGGCGTGGGCGCCACCTGGGTGAGGCAGATAGACCGGACCTACGAGGTCGCGAAAATGCGCGACACGCTGAAAGAGGCGCTCGCCGTCAGGTCGCCCGGACCGAAGGTTATCGTTGCCTCGTCTGAATGCATGCTCAACAAGCAGCGGCGCGTGCGGCCCTTGTTCGAGAAGACATTGAATGCCGGCAAACGCGTTGTGCGGGAGCGTTTCGGCGTTGATGAGGATGTATGCACCGGCGACCACGCCTGCATCCGTCTGTCGGGTTGTCCATCGCTGTCGGTGAAGCATTCCGCCGACCCCTTGAAGGATGATCCTGTCGCAACGATCGACGACACCTGTGTCGCCTGCGGCAATTGCGGCGAGGTTGCCGAGGCCGCGATCCTGTGTCCGTCATTTTATCGCGCTGACATCATTCACAATCCGACGCGCTTCGATTGCTTCGTCGCTGCGCTTCGCTCCACCGTAATCGGCTTTCTGCAACGGTTACGCTCACGGCGCAGCCTGCGCTTCGGCTGAACAATGAACGCGCCTTCCGGTCACCCGCAGGTCGGCGACGCTGCCCCTTTTTGCATCGCCGTCATGGCCCTGGGCGGCCAGGGCGGAGGCGTCCTGGTCGACTGGATCGTTGCACTTTGTGAAGCTCACGGCTGGTTGGCGCAATCGACGTCGGTGCCCGGGGTTGCACAGCGCACCGGGGCGACCGTCTATTACATCGAGGCCCTCCCGGCACGGAACGGTGCGGCGCCCTCCGTCGCCCCGGTTTTTTCCTTGATGCCCGTTCCAGGCGAGGTCGACCTTGTGGTTGGCGCCGAATTGATGGAGGCCGGCCGTGCCATCCAGCGCGGCCTTGTCACGCCGGACCGCACGACGCTGATCTCTTCGTCGCATCGCGCCTATGCGGTGACCGAAAAACAGTCGCCTGGAGATGGCATCGCGAGCGCCGATGCGGTCTATGCGGCGGCCGAGGCGGCGGCAAAGCGTTTCATCGCCTTCGACATGGCCGGAATTGCCGATCAGACCGGCAGCGTGATCTCGGCAGTGCTGTTCGGCGCGATTGCGGGCAGCAAGGCAACGCCGTTTCCGCAGGAAGCATTCGAGGCGGCCATTCGCACGGCAGGAATTGGGGTTGAGGCGAGCCTGCGTGGCTTCGCGCTCGGGCTGCGGCAGGCGGCCGCCGCGACCGCCGGCGGCAATCCGCCTGCCCCGTCGCGCCCCATGCCGGATCGGCCTGCAGCAGCGCCTCGCGGCAATATCGAATTCGACGCTTTGGTTGCCCGCGTCAGCGCTGATTTTCCACCCGTCGTGCATCTCATGTTGCTTGCCGGACTTGAAAGAGCGGTCGATTTCCAGGATGCCGCTTACGGAAAAGAATATCTCGACCTGATCGGCGAGATCCTGAGCCTCGACAGCGCGGCCAACGGTTTTGAGCTCACGCAAGCGGCGGCAAAATACGTTGCAGTCGCCATGGCCTATGACGACGTCTTTCGGGTGGCTGACCTGAAGACACGCGCCAGCCGCTTCGAACGCGTTCGATCGGAGGTCAAAGCGGCGCCGGACCAGATCGTCTACACGACGGAATTCATGCATCCCCGCGCGGAGGAAGTGTGCGGCTCTTTGCCGCTCCGGCTCGGCTCCTTCATTGAAAAGCGGCCGGCCTTGTTCAAGGCTCTGAACAAGCTCGTCAGCCGCCCGCGCCGGGTGAAGACCGCCACAATCGCCTGGTTCACGGCGCTGTACGTGCTCGCAGGCCTGAAACGCTTTCGTCGCGGCACGCTGCGCCACGCACGTGAAGTTACGCATCGCGATGCCTGGCTCAATCGCGTCAAGTCGGCAACGGCACGCGACTATCCTTTGGCCGTTGAGCTGCTGAAGGCGCGCCGCCTGGTGAAGGGTTATTCCGACACCCATGCACGCGGGCAAAGCAAATTCGACAAGGTCATGGCCGGCGCCGCTAGGCTCGAGGGCCGTCCCGATGCCGCCGATTGGACCCGGCGGCTCTGCGAGGCGGCACTCAAGGACGAAGACGGCGTTGCACTATCCGGCGCGCTCAAGACGATCGACAGTTTCCTGTGAGCTTACGTCGGCAACGTTATCCCGGCCGCCTCGCCTAAATTCCAAACAATCCGAAAGCTGCTTCCGCCAGCTTGCTTTTCCCATCGATGAACGTTTCGATTGTCTCGTAATGGTTCTCGCCTTGCAGTTCGAGAAGGCGGCTGCTTCCGAAACGACGTTTCCACAAGTCCGCAAAGTCCCTGGCCTGCCGCTTGAACTCGGCGGTTTCCAATTCGCCAAAGGCGACGACGATTGGAACGCCATCGGCAGGAAGATTGTGGCAGGGGCTGTTCCGGATATCATCGGCGCGGCTGAGATTGAGAACATCATTTCGAAAACTCAGGCGCACAGGCTCGAGGTCGTAAATTCCGCTGACGAGAACGGCCGCGCGCAGGAGACTGTTCGGCAGCCCGAACAATCTGGGCCAGTCCGTGCAGATCGCCATCGCACCCAGATGTGCTCCGGAAGAGTGACCCAACAGATGCAGTCGATGCGGGTCGCCGCCGTGGCTTTCGATATTGAGCCAGAGCCATGCCAGGGCCATACGGACCTGCGCCACCATTTCGTCAAGCGATCCCGCGTCAGGCATGCGCCTGAAGCCGAGCGCCACATAGATGGCGCCGCGAGAGGTCACGGTCTCTGCGGCAAAGCTGCTGCTGGCAAGATCAAGATGCTGCCAGGCCCCGCCATGCACAAAAACGACAACCGGGCGCGCCTGACCTTCTTGGGTGTCCGCGGGAAAAAAGATATCGAGCCGCTCTTCGGGCAACGGACCATAAGCAATATTTCGCACATGACGGACGCGCGAGCGCGCGATCTCGCTTTGTGTTTTGTACCAGTCAAGATAGCGCCGCGGGTCGGCAACGTGCGCACGATTGTTGTACTGGAAATCGAGCATACGCTGGTCCATGTCGCGATAAACGATACTCACGTCTTCCAAGCCCGCGGTACCGGTTTGGAAAGATTTGCAAGCACGTCCCCGACATTAACCACGTCGCCATACCGCGAATGCAAGTCGAATAGACTTTGCTCGTGCGCCGCCTGCGACCGGTCGCCCACCGCCTGCATGACGATCATCGGGCGGAAGCCGTATTGGCAGGCGTCGACCGCCGTGGCGCGGACACAACCGCTCGTCGAGCATCCGGTGATAATGAGCGTATCCGCGCCGGCCGAAAGCAGCAGGGGCACGAGATTGGTGCCGAAAAAACAGGATGCGCCTTTTTTAAGCAGCAGGATGTCAATTGGAGCGCGGTGCAGCCGCTCGTCGATTTCTATTGCCCGGGTCCCTGGCCGCAGATCTTTGCAGCCACGCTGCTTGAGTGCCCACAGACCGGCATCCCGTAGATTATCGTCTTCGTATACAACCGTAGTGAAGATCACCGAATGGTTGCCGGCATGCGCCGCATCGAGGACCAAGTTCGTCTGATTAATCACCGCCGTCAGATCGGAGCCGAGATCCGACGCCGGATCGGTGAAAGCATACAACAGGTCAATAACGATAATCGCCGGCCTGCGGCCAAAACCCATGGTGGTGCCGAAGCCTTTGGCCGTAAAGAAATCCCTCTCCGGCTGATTGATTGTCATGTCAGGACTCCGTGACCCGCGTTTCGACTGTGCCCTTCGTCCCCGTCGGCTTGTGAGTGACTATTTTTGTTCTTTGCCTGATCATCCATTTCGACCGGGCTGCAAACTGATAAAAGATCTTGCGAAACGGCGATGGCCAGGTGGTCGGCATGCCCATGAGAACAGACATCCACTGGGCGTGCTCGGTGACCGGGCGTTCCTCGCGCTCCCAATTTGAAAGCGCCTGTGCGACGTCGTCATGGCGATCAAGATAGACCGCCATCGACAAGGCATTCATCATTGCAGTACCTCCGCCCTGGCCGATGTTCGGCGGTAACGCGTGAGCGGCGTCGCCAACAACGGCTGTACGACCCATGGACCATCGATCCAGCTTGATCAGCTCAAAGCGATCGTAGCGTCCATCGGGCCCAAGGCGGTCAATCAGCGGTGCCAGATAGGGAAACGAGCTGTTCCATGCTGCTTTTTGGATAGGAACCACCGCCGCGCGTTTGTCGCGGTCAAGCATGGTCAATGCCACGTAGATTTGCGTTGGGCTGCATGGCGTGTAGAGAACCCGGCGAGTCCCCGACCAATATTCAACCGTTGTACATTCCAGGTTGGAAACGCTCTCTTCCTGCGTCTTATCGATCAAATATCGGATTGCACCATCTTGCAGAAACTTTCGCCGCACGCCGATGCCAAGGAAGTCGCGAAGCTTGGAATTCACCCCGTCGGCACAAATAACCAGATCCGCCTTAAGCCGCCGCCCGTCTGAAAACGCGATCTCGCCGGCAGGCGTTGCCGCCACCGGTTCGGAGCCGGTTACGATCTCAACGCCGGCTTTCTCCGCAATTCCCGCCAGAACATTGATGATTTGTTGCCGCACGATGCTGTAGACGCGGGTTCCGCTTCTCCAGTGGTGCACCGAAATCAGCTCGTTCCTTTCATCGCGCACCTCTCTCGCGGTCACGAGAGGCGCACCACGGACAGCGTCTTCGTAGGCTCCGAGCGCCTCAAGCACCCGCAGACCATTCTCGTATATGTAGATTCCGGCCCCGGTTGTGCGAAGGGCCGTATCACGCTCATGCAGCCGGACACTCCAGCCTCTCTGCACCAATGCGCAGGCGGAAGCCAGGCCTGCAAAACCTCCTCCGACCACTTCTGCGTGGCGCTTCGTCGTCATATCGTTCTGCCGGACCGCAACATCGCAGTGGAGTTTGCCGCAAAATCCGCGTTATCATGTCACTCGAACTTCGCATTTACAATTCACAGGTGTTCTCATGGCCCGTCTTCGCCACATAGCGGTCTGCGTAAAGGACCTCGAAAAGGCAGCCGCATTTTATGAGCAGGTTTTTGATCTCAAGGAGGTCGGGCGCGAGACGATTGAAATCGGATCTGCGATTTATTTGAGCGACGGCGTCATCAATCTCGCTTTGCTGAATTTTTCCGGGAAGAAGGGCAACGACCTCGCCGATCCGACAAACGCGGTCGGAGCGAACCATTTCGGCTTTCAGGTCGACGACCTGGTGGAGACGCAAAAGAAAATTGAAAAAGCGGGCGGCAAGTTCTTCTTCGACCTGGGAGATGAGCGTAAAGGAAATTTCGAGCGCAAGTTCAAAGATCCCGATGGCGTCGTGTTTGATATTTCAGCGCACGGCTGGATAGGAACGGACGGGCGACGCTAGGCGCCGCCCGTTATCTCAACGCCTCTATTTTATGAATGCGTTGGTGTAGAGCTCTTCCACCGGCGTCTTCTTCTTGATGATGCCCTTGGAAAGATAGAAATCCTGCAACTGCGCGAGCCGGTCGGCATTGACCTCACCAAGCTGTTTCTGGCCCGGATAAACCAGCTGCGCGTAATATTTGAACGCCGCCTTTACAGCACCTTCCTTGCCCTTCCACTCCGGTACGAACTTTACAAAGTCGTCCGCGGCCTTGTCCGGATCGTCCATAATGTCTTTCATTCCGCGCAGGGCCGCCGTCACGAAATTTCTGACGAGCTGCGGGTTCTCCTTGATCAGTTTATCCGAGGCGCCGATGCCTTGCGCCATGTGTGGAAAAAACTGATCGGTAGGAAGAATTTTCACTTTCACGCCGGCAGCCTGAACCGGTGGAATCCAATCGGGCACCCCGGCCATGCCGACCGACTTTCCGGTGGCAACGGACTCCCAGACGCCCGTCGGTCCGGCCGACTGAATGTCGACATCGTCCTTGCTCAGGCCGACGCTTGCGAGCAGACCGAGCAGCGCATAATAGGTCGTGTCCTGATAGGACATCACGGTCACCGTCTTGCCTTTCAGGTCAGCAGGTTTTGTGATTCCGGAGTCTTCCCGGACGACCAGCTGCATGAAACCTTTTCCACCGAAAACGGCAACGACCTTGATGGGTACGCCGTTCTGTCTGACGACGATCGGGCCGTCTGCAACGATGCCGCCAAGCGGCGCATTGCCCGCACCGACCTGGGTGGCAACATCCACCCCGCCGCGGCCGACCGCGTATTTCACATTGAGGCCATTCGCTTCGAAATATCCTTTGCCCTTTGCCAATTGAATGGGTCCAAACGCGGGAAGCATCGGCGGCGCCGGGAATAGATACGTCACATCCTCAAGCGCAACGGCCGGAGCGCCGACGAAGGCAATGAAAGCGATTGCGCACGCGGCGGCTGAAAAAATCCTTTTCAGCAACTTTCCCATAATCCCCCCCATGCTGTTTTTTTGGACCACGCGAAAAAGATGTGCTGGCTGCGGTGGCCTTCGTTTGTACTATACTAACCAGTCTCGCAAGACGCCACTCTCTTTCCAATCAATGATGAACCGCCTGGAATATCGAGATGTGACCATGGATTTCCCGGCGTCTAAGGGCGCCGGGACGGTTACTGCCGTCGCAGATGTAACCTTTTCAGTCGGTGATGGCGAAGTTGTCTCCCTTATTGGGCCAAGCGGATGCGGCAAAAGCACCCTGCTCAACATTGGGTCCGGTCTTTACCAGCCGACCAAAGGGCAAACATTTGTCGATGGCGAGCGCGTGGATGGCCCAAGCGCGCATGTAGCCTTTATGCTGCAAAAAGACTTACTGCTTCCCTGGCGCACGATCCGCGAAAACGTGATGTTTGGAGTTCAAATTCAACGTCATTCGGGCGACGAATGCCGTCGACGTGCGGACCGCCTTCTGAACAATTTCGGCCTGTCGGAGTTCGCCAACCGCTATCCTGACCAATTGTCGGGCGGAATGCGGCAGCGTGTCGCTTTGGCGCGTACACTCGCGGTCGACCCAACCGTGCTTCTGCTCGACGAGCCATTTTCTGCTATCGACGCGCAGACCCGGATCGTACTGCAACGTGATCTTGCGGGCACACTAAAGGCCGCTGGCAAAACCGCGTTGTTGATCACTCACGATCTGCTCGAGGCAGTTACGCTGGCCGATCGAGTTTTGGTCATGAGCCACCGGCCTGGGCGCATTATCGACGAAATCAAGATTGAAATACCGGATAGAGATAATCCGATTAAAAGGCGGCGGCATTCAAACGTGGAACGCTACGTGCAGCGGCTGATGGACCGCCTCGAAATTGGCCACACCGCATGAACTCCGCACTTACAAGCAAAGTCGTCAGACGAGGTACGACGATCAGTCTTTTTCTGTTGGTCGCCTTCCTGATCATGTGGGAGTGGGGCTTTCGCCTGCTTGGTGTGCCGACTTTTATCGTGCCGCCCGCATCAGCCGTCATTAAAGAAGGGATTCGAATGTGGCAGGTCAACCACCTGCTTTTTCACACAGGCGTCACGGCCGGGGAAGTTGTTGCGGGGTTTATCATCGGCAGCCTGCTCGGAGCGGCGATCGGCTATCTGCTGGGGATGTCGGCGACGGCCGAATTCGCCCTGTCCCCATATATTTTGGCGCTGCAAATCGCGCCCAAAGTTGCGTTTGCACCGTTATTTATCCTGTGGATGGGTTTCACGATTTACCCCAAGATTCTGGTTGCTGTGCTGATCGTGTTTTTTCCGGTGCTGGTCAATGTGCTCACCGCGATCCGCTCAATCGACTTTGACCTCGTCAATCT
>DASSRJ010000025.1:0-14598 GCA_035701845.1 Pseudolabrys sp.
GCGCTGTCCTCGCATCCCGACGTGCTGGAAGCCGCGGTCGTCGGCTGGAATGACGAACAGAAGCTGATCAAGCCGAAAGCCTTCGTCGTGCTCAAGGCGCCGGAGAAGGCGAGCGATGCGCTCATTCGCGCGTTGCAGGAGCATGTCAAGCAGAAGCTCGCGCCCTACAAATATCCGCGCTGGATCGAATTCCGCAAAGACCTGCCGAAGACGGCGACCGGCAAGATCCAGCGCTTCAAGCTGCGGGCGGAAGGGAAGATGTAATGCCTCTGAATTGGTCGTCCCCGCGAAAGCGGGGACCCATACTCCGCAGCCCATCGAGAGTCCGGTGGCTATGGGTCCCGGGCCTCGCTTTCGCTCGCCCGGGACGACAGTGAATGATCCTCTCCGCCTCCGGCTTCGTCTCCATCGGCTCGCAAAAAATCGAATACCGGTTCGTCGGCCCGCAGCCGGACCAGGCGCCGACCCTGGTGCTGCTGCACGAAGGGCTGGGATGCGTCGGTCTGTGGAACGATTTTCCGGACAAGCTTGCCGCCGCGACGGGCATCGGCGTGTTCGTCTATTCGCGTGCCGGCTACGGCAAATCGAGCCCGGTCAGCCTGCCGCGCCCGCTCTCTTATATGCACGAGGAAGCGCGAGAGACCTTGCCGAAGGTGCTCGATGCCATCGGTTTCCGGCGCGGGCTGCTGGTCGGCCATAGCGATGGCGCTTCGATTGCGGCGATTTATGCCGGCAGCCACCAGGACCACCGGGTGGGCGGTCTCGTGCTGATCGCGCCGCATTTTTTCACAGAGGATTCCGGCATCGCCTCGATCGCCGAGACGGCGAAAGCCTATGAAACCGGCGATCTGCGCGCGCGCCTGGCGCGCTGGCACGCCGACGTCGACAACGCGTTCAAGGGCTGGAGAGACGCCTGGCTCGACCCGCAATTCCGCAGGTGGGACATCACGGAGTTCCTGGCTTACATCCGCGTGCCGGTGCTGATCGTGCAGGGCGAGGACGACCAGTACGGCACCATGAAGCAGATCGAGACCGCCGAGCAGGAATGCTATTGCCCGGTCGAGGTGGCGTTGGTGCCGGCGGCGCGCCATTCGCCGCAGCGCGACGCTCCTGAGCCGACGCTCAAGGCGATTTCAGATTTCGTCGCGCGTGCCCTGCGTGCGAATGAGTGGGTAAAAGCGGCTTGACCGTGGGTGCGTACGTTTACATGCTGAGCTGCGCTGATGGCTCTTACCATGTCGGTAGTGCAACGGGCTCCGATCTCAACCGGCGCATTTCTGAACACCAATCCGGACTAAGGCCAGGGTATACCCAGCTTCGCCGTCCGGTTCAGCTTGTCTGGTCGGAATATTTTGACCGGATCACTGATGCGATTGCTGCGGAACGGCAATTGAAAGGCTGGAGCCGGGCAAAGAAAAGCGCACTGATAAATGGCGACTGGCTATCGCTGCACTTGCATTCCAAGCGGCGCGGAGGCGAGCCGAAGCCTTGATCCCGTCATCCTTCGAGGCTCGCGCTTCGCGCTCGCACCTCAGGATGACGGATCGAGGTTAGAGCGTGAACTATTCCGCCGCCTGTTTTGCGGCGCTGCCGTGCTGCGACACGAGATAATCCATCGCCGCCTGCACGCCGCCCTTCTTGTGCGGGATGTTGGCGAGCGCGAGCGCCATCTCGGTTGCCGCCAGGCCGCCCAGCATCATGGCGTCGTTGATGTCGCCGAGATGTCCGATACGGAACATTTTGCCGGTGAACCGGCCAAAGCTCGCGCCGTACGAAATATTGAACTGCTCGAGCGCCAGCGCGCGGAACGCTTCGGCGTCGTGGCCGTCGGGCAGCAGCACGGCGGTGATGGTCGGCGAATAGTACTTCGGATCGCGGCAGATGGTGTCGAGGCCCCACGTCTTGATCGCGCGCCGGGTCGCTTCCGCCAGCCGGTCGTGACGGGCGAAGACATTGTCGAGACCTTCCTCATGCAGCATCTCGATCGAGACGGCGAGACCCTGCAGCATCTGCGTCGCGGGCGTGTACGGGAAGAAGCCGATCTTGTTCATGGTCAGCATTTCGTCCCAGGCCCAGAACGATTTCGTGAGCCTGGAGGTTTTGTTCGCCGCCAGCGCCCTGTCGCTCACGGCGTTGAACGACATGCCGGGAGGCAACATCAAACCTTTCTGTGCGCCGCCGACGGTCACGTCAACGCCCCATTCGTCGTGTCGATAGTCGGTCGAGGCGAGCGAGGAAATGGTGTCGACCATCAGTAGCGCGGGATGCCCGGCGCGGTCGATCGCCTTGCGGATTTCCGCCACCGGCGAAAGGCAACCGGTCGAGGTTTCATTGTGCAGGAAGCAAACCGCCTTGATCTCCTTGCCCTTGTCCTCGCGCAGCCGCGCTTCGATCGCGGCAGGATCGGCGCCGATACGCCAGTCGGTCGTGATGAATTCCGTCTTGAGACCGAGCTTCTCGGCCATCTTTTTCCACAACGTGGCGAACTGGCCAGTCTCGACCATCAGCACCTTGTCGCCGGGCGACAGCGTGTTGACGAGCGCGGCTTCCCAGGCGCCGGTTCCGGTCGCGGTATAAATGATGACGGGATTCGTCGTCTTGAAGATGGTCTTGATGCCTTCGAGGCACTTCTTGGCGAGGCGCGCGAATTCCGGGCCGCGGTGATCAATGATCGGCGTGTCCATCGCCCGCAGGATCCGGTCCGGCAGCGGCGAAGGCCCCGGGATGTGGAGAAAATGTCGCCCGACCGTACGCGAAGAATTCTTAGCCATTGGCAGTCTGCTCCTGAAGCGGCAGCTTTTAGGGGGTTATCGTGGTTTGGCCACGGGCGCGGTCCGATCAGGGGCGGCGCTTGTGGCGTTGAACTATGAATGCAACATTGCGGTCAAGCGGTTTTCCGCAAGGCAAACTAGTCCTTATGCATAGGCCTAGCGCCGCCCAAAAAGGATAAGAAAAGTGGCCGTTGTCATGCCCGGTCTGGAGCGCCGGCTGAGGGCCGAATTGACCGGAGAGGTGCAATTCGATGCGTTTTCGCGCGGCCGTTACGCAACCGACGCGTCCCACTACCAGATCATGCCGGTGGGAGTCGTTGCGCCGCGCACGATCGAAGAGGCTGATCGCGCGATAGCGATTGCCCGCAGCGAGGGGGCCACGGTCCTGGCGCGCGGCGGCGGCACCTCGCAGGCCGGCCAGACCGTCGGCGAATCGCTCATCGTCGACTGCTCGAAGTACCTGACGCGCATTCTGGATCTCGACGTCAGGCGGCGGCGCGTGACGGTCGAGCCCGGTATCGTGCTCGACGATCTCAATCGCCAGCTCAAGCCGCACGGGCTCTGGTTCCCGGTCGACATCTCGACATCCTCGCGCGCGACCATCGGCGGCATGGCCGGCAACAATTCGTGCGGCGGCCGTTCGATGCGCTACGGCACGATGCGCGACAATGTCATCTCGATCGAGGCGCTGCTGGCCGACGGCACGCTTGCGAATTTCGGCCGCATCGGCGGCAATCTCAAGGACGTGCCTGCGCCGCTGCGGCCGCTCGCGAAGGATCTGCTGGCGATCGGGGCGCGCGAAGCCGGTGAGATCGCCGAGCGGTTCCCGAAAGTGCAGCGCCGCGTCGGCGGCTACAATCTCGACGCGCTGGTGCCGGGCAAGAACGACATCAATCTCGCGCATATGCTCGTTGGCGGGGAAGGAACGCTGGCGTTTTCGACGCGCATCGAGCTTAAGCTTTCGCCCGTGCTTGGCCGCCGCGCGGTCGGCGCCTGCCATTTCGGCAGCTTCTTCGAGGCGATGAATTCGGCACAGCACATCGTGCGGCTCAAGCCGATCGCGGTGGAATTGATCGACTGCACGATGATCGAGCTTGCGCGCCGGATTCCGATCTTCCAGCCGACGCTCGAAAAATTCGTACGTGAGACGCCGGAAGCGATTCTGCTGGTCGAATTCGGCGAGGATGACCACGAGGTCAATCTGCGTTCGCTGCAACAGCTCAAGCAGCTGATAGGCGATCTCGGCTTCGGCTGGGACAAGAGCGCTGCCAAATGGGGCGGCGTTGTCGAGGTCCTCAATCCCGACCTGCAGGCAGCGATCACCGAGCTTCGCACCGCGGGCCTCAACATCATGATGTCGATGAAGGAGGAGGGCAAACCCGTCTCCTTCGTGGAAGACTGCGCAGTGCCGCTCGAGCATCTTGCCGATTACACGTCACGGCTTACGGAGATTTTCGAGAAGCACGGCACGCGCGGCACCTGGTACGCGCATGCCGGGTCGGGCTGCCTGCACGTGCGTCCCGTGCTCAATCTCCGCCAGGATAAAGACGTGCATGCCATGCGTGAGATCGCCGAAGAGGCGTTCGCGATGGTGCGCGAATACAAGGGCTCGCATTCCGGCGAGCACGGCGACGGGCTGGTTCGTTCGGAGTTCAACGAGCCGATGTTCGGCGCGCGGCTCACCCGCGCTTTCGAGGAAGTGAAAGACAGGTTCGATCCGAACGGCTTGTTCAACCCCGGCAAGGTCGTGCGTCCGCCGAAATTCGACAATCGGAGCCTGTTCCGCTACGCGCCCGGCTATCACGGCGAGCCGCTCAAGACGCACCTCGACTGGTCGGCCTATCCGGGCTCCGGCGGCGGTTTTCAGGGAGCCGTCGAGATGTGCAACAACAACGGCGCCTGCCGCAAGCTCACCGGCGGCGTGATGTGCCCGAGTTATCGCGTCACCCGCGACGAACGCGACGTCACGCGCGGGCGCGCCAATACATTGCGCCTCGCGGTGACCGGGCAACTGGGCCCGGCCGCGCTCATCGCCGATGAGATGGCGGATACGCTCAAGCTCTGCGTGTCCTGCAAGGCCTGCCGCCGCGAGTGCCCGACCGGCGTCGACATGGCGCGCATGAAGATCGAGGTTCTGGCGGCGCGCGCGGAGAAGTTCGAGCTTTCGCTGCACGACAAGCTTGTGGGTTTCCTGCCGCACTACGCGCCCTACGCAGTGCGCTGGCATCATCTGTTCAACCTGCGCAATCGCAACGGGCTGTTGCGGAAGGCATCGGAGATGATTGCCGGATTTTCCTCGCGGCGCAGCCTGCCGAAATGGCGAAGCGACACCTATCGCGACCGCTCCGACTGGCGCTATGCGGATGGAGAAGGCAATGCGCCCGCACGCGAAGTCGTGCTGTTTGCCGACACGTTCAACCGTTATTTCGAGCGCGAGAACCTCGACGACGCCTTGAGCGTGCTGGTCGCCGCCGGCTACCGCGTCCACGCGCCGCTGCCGGCCGATCCGAACGAGCGGCCGCTATGCTGCGGCCGCACTTTCCTTGCAGTTGGTCTGGTCGAGGAAGCGCGCCGCGAAATGCAACGCACGCTCGATGTGCTTGCACCTTACGTAAGACGCGGCATTCCCGTTGTCGGGCTTGAGCCGAGCTGCCTGTTTACGTTCCGCGACGAATTGCCCGCCATGTTCAGGAGCGAAACGGCCGGGTCGCTCGCAGCAAATGCGAGGCTGTTTGAGGAATTCATCGCGCGCGAGCACAAGCAGGGCCAGCTGAGCTTGGCGCTCGGGCCGCTGCCGAAGAAGGCGCTGCTCCACGGCCACTGTCATCAGAAGGCGTTCGATGCCATGAGCGCGGTCGAGAGCACGCTGCGGCTGATCCCGCAGCTGTCGGTTGAGACGATCGAGTCGAGCTGCTGCGGCATGGCGGGAAGCTTCGGCTATCACGCCGACACCATCGAGGTGTCGCAGAAGATGGGCGAGTTGTCCTTGCTGCCCGCCGTGCGCAAAGCGCCGGCCGATACCCTGATCGTTGCAGATGGGACGTCATGCCGGCATCAAATTTTCGACGGCAGCGAGCGGGAAGCGGCCCACGTTGCCCGCGTGCTGGCCATGAGCGTGGCTGCGGCTGCCATTGAAGGTTGACCCTCATTTGCATGCGCGGGCTTGACCCGTGCATCCCGCTTAGGAGAGCAATGTGCCATCATGAGCGGGATGGCCGGGACATAGGCGTGCGAAAGCACGCCGTCCTTCGGACGGCTATGACCGGCCATGACAATGGAGTCGCTACATGCCGGGCAAACTCCTTCCGACCTCGCTTGTCGGATCCTATGCTCAGCCCGACTGGCTGATCGATCGCGCCAAGCTCGCCGCCCGGTTTCCGCCGCGCGTGCGCGCCAAGGAACTCTGGCGCGTCGCGCCGGAATTCCTGAAACAGGCGCAGGACGATGCGACGCTGCTGGCGATCCGCGACCAGGAGCGCGCCGGCCTCGACATCATTACCGACGGCGAGATGCGGCGCGAAAGCTATTCCAACCGCTTCGCGACCGCGCTTGAAGGCGTGGACATCGACAACCCGGGCACCGCTCTCGATCGATCCGGTCATCCAAATCCGGTGCCGCGCGTGACCGGCAAGGTACGCCGGCGCCATCCGGTCGAGGTCGAGGATGTCAGGTTCTTGCGCGCCAACACCGCCCGCATGATCAAGATGACTGTGCCGGGGCCGTTCACGATGTCACAGCAGGCGCAAAACGATTTCTACAAGGACGAAGAGGAAATGGCGTTGGACTATGCCAACGCAGTCAACGCCGAGATCAAGGATCTGTTCGCCGCCGGCGCCGACATTGTTCAGATTGACGAGCCCTACATGCAGGCGCGGCCGGAAAAGGCGCGCAAATACGGCCTCAAGGCGCTCAACGCCGCACTGGACGGAGTGAAAGGGCCGACCGCGGTCCACATTTGCTTCGGTTATGCCGCCGTCATTCATGTGCGGCCGGAGGGATATTCGTTCCTGCCGGAGCTCAGCGGCTCGCCGGTCAATCAGGTTTCGATTGAAACCGCGCAATCGAAGCTCGACTGCTCTGTTCTCGAAAAATTGCCCGGCAAGACGATCATCCTGGGGACGCTTGACCTGTCCGACATGGGCGTCGAAAAACCGGAAATCGTGGCCGCACGCATTCGCCGCGCGCTGCAACACGTTCCGGCGGAGCGGGTTATTGTCGCGCCGGATTGCGGCCTGAAATATTTGCCGCGAGACATTGCCTACGGAAAAATGTGCGCCATGGTCGAAGGCGCGGCAATCGTCCGCGGCGAACTTGGCAACTAGGTATGGCGTCATGGCCGGGCTTGTCCCGGCCATCCACGTCTTTGAAAATAAGCAAGACGTGGATGCCCGGCATAAAGCCGGGCATGACGATTGAGAGGCCAACTGATGTCCGTCAAATTGTTCCCAACCTCGCTCGTCGGTTCCTATCCACAGCCGGATTGGCTGATCGACCGTGCACGTTTGTCGAAGATGGTGCCACGCGTGCGCATGGATGATCTCTGGCTCGTCGATCCGAAAGAACTTGAAGCGAAACAGGATGAGGCGACGCTGCTGGCGATCCGTGACCAGGAAGATGCCGGTCTCGACATCATAACTGACGGCGAGCAGCGCCGTGAAAGCTATTCAAACCGGTTTGCCACCGCGCTCGAAGGCGTCGACACCGAGAATCCCGGCTCGACGCTCAACCGAAGCGGCAAGCCGATCCCGGTCCCGCGCGTCACCGGAAAGGTCCGGCGCAGGCATCCGGTCCAGCTGCGCGACCTGCAGTTCCTGCGGGCGAACACGAAGAAGACCATAAAGATGACGGTGCCCGGCCCGTTCACGATGTCGAAACAGGCGCAGAACGAGTTCTACAAATCCGACGAGGCGATGGCGCTCGACTATGCGGCCGCGGTGAACGAGGAGATCAAGGATCTTTTCGCGACAGGCGCCGATATCGTGCAGATCGACGAGCCCTGGATGCAGCAGCATCCCGAAAAGGCGCGTGAATACGGGTTAAAGTCGCTTGCCCGCGCGCTCGACGGCGTCAGCGGTACGATCGCGGTGCATTTATGTTTCGGCTATGCGGCCGTCGTGCACGACAAGCCCGCCGGCTATTCATTTCTACCCGAGCTTGAGGCCTCGCGCGCCGCGCAGGTCTCGATCGAGGCGGCGCAGCCGAAGCTCGATCTCAAGGTGCTGGAAAGACTTCCATCAAAGACAATCATCCTTGGCGTCATCGATCTGTCGGACATGACGGTCGAGACGCCGGAGATTGTCGCCGGGCGCATTCGGAAAGCGCTTCCCCATGTGCTGGCTGTGCGCATCGTGATCGCCCCCGATTGCGGCATGAAATATCTGCCGCGCGACGTAGCCTTCGGAAAAATGCAGGCGATGGTGCAGGGCGCTGAGATCGTACGTGCGGAGTGTGCGCGCTAGAACAGAATCCGTTTGAGTTGGTGCATTGCCTTTCCGCTCATTCCCGCGCAAGCGGGAATCCAGGGGCAATACTCTGAGGCTTCAATTTGCCGCCTGGGTCCCCGCTTTCGCGGGGACGAGCGGTTGATTCAATCCGAACGGACAATGCTCTAGCCGCCGTAAAACCAATTGACCAGCAGCAGCGGCACAATTGGCACGTAGGTGCACAGGAACAGCACGAACAACAATGCGACAAGATAGGGGATGTTGACCTTCGTGGTCTCCCAGATGTCCGACTTGGCGATGGCGCAGGCGGTCATCAGCACACTAGCGACCGGCGGTGTCTGCTGGCCGATGGCGAGGTTGAGCGTCACAACCAGCCCGAAGTGAATCGGGTCGATGCCGACCGCATTGACCATCGGCATCACGATCGGAACGACAAGGATGATCGCCGCGGCCGAATGCAGGAAGCAGCCGAGGATAAGAAACGCAATATTGAGGAGCAGCAGAACGACATATTTATTGTCGGTGACGTGCGTAATCGCGTGACCAAGGGCCTGCGGCACCTGTGCCTCTGTGAGGAAAGTTCCGATCAATGCCGATGAGGCGACAAGAAGCATGACCACCGCGGTCTGGATTCCGCCGTCGATGCAGGCTTTTTTTAGCTCGCGGACGTCGAGATCGCGGTAAATCAGGCCGCCGACGACAATGGCAGCAAAGACAGCCATTCCGGCGCCTTCCGTCGCGGTGACAATGCCGCCAAATATGCTGCCAAGGATCGCAATCGGCAGAATGAACGCCCACAGGGCTTCCTTGAAGGTGCGCCAGACCTCCGAGAGACGGAAGGCCTGTTCACGCGGGAAATTGAATTTGACCGCATGATAGTAAGCTGCGGCAGCCATGGCCAAGGCGCCGATAAGGCCTGGAATGATTCCGGCGACGAACAGCTTCACGACTGATGTCTGTGCCATCACCGCGTAGAGAACCATGGGGATGGACGGGGGGATTATTATGGCAAGGCTCGCCGCCGATGACATGGTCGCGGCCGCCACTTCTTTCGAATAACCGCGGTTTTTCATGGCCGGAATCAATATCGTGCCGAGAGCCGCGACATCGGCAACGGCCGAGCCGGAAATCTCTGCGAAGAATACCGAAGTCCCGATGGCCACCATCGAAAGACCGCCGCGGATGAAGCCGACAAGAGCGGTCGCAAATGCAATCAGCCGCCGGGAAATCGACGACGCGTTCATGATTGCGCCGGACAGGATGAACAGCGGGATCGCCAGAAGCGGGAAACTTGACGCGCCGTCGTACATCACCAGTGCCAAGTTGGGCAGCATATGCGGCCCCTGAATAACGATGATGGCGACCATGGCAACGAAGCCGAGCGCGATCGCAATCGGCACGTTGAGTACCGCTAGCGCCAGCATTCCAACCAGCATCAGCGCGATGGTCATCGGCGTTTCTCCGCATCGCCGCCGCTCAAATCAGGGGCGCCGTGCGACATCGCTTCAATGGCCTCGGTGTCGATAAAACCGGAACCGTGCGCATCGCGTAACAGCTTCGGAATGCGCAGTGCCTCGGCAATCACGAACAGCGCCGCGCCGATTGGAATTGCCGACGCAGTGACACGCTGCGGCATCCAGTCGAGACTTACAAGGTAATCGCCGCCAAGGACGATCACGACCTGGACTCCGGTCCAGGTCAGCATGATGAAGAATGTGAATACGATAACCTCGGCAAATATGGCTGCCGCCAGGCGCAATTTCGGCGGCATGGCGTTCACGAAACCAGGCACGCCAATATGAGCGCCCTTAAGTGCGGCCAGCGCCGACCCATAATAGGTGAGCCAGACGAGACCTACCGATGCGATTTCGTCGTACCAGGAGAGCGCATGTCCGACGTAGCGAAAACAAAACCCGGCAATCACCAGCGCCGTCAGGCCGGCTACCAGGATTACAACGATGGCCTCGAGCAGCTGTTCGAAGCCCGCGCGTATTCGATCAAGGGTCAACTTGGAAAGCCCCCAAAAATAGGCCGCCCCTTGGGGCGGCCCACAGCCCATTGCGCCGCTATTTCGCGAGCGCGAGAGATTTGTCGATTAGCTCCTTGCCGCCCGGTACTTCCTTGGAAAACTCTTCATAGATCGGCTTGCTGGCCTTGATGAACGCGTCCTTGTCGGCATCGTTGACCTGCATGCCGGCATCTTTGAGCTTCTTGAAGAGGCTTTCATCAAGGTCGCTGGCTATTTTGTAGACGACAGGTTGCATCTCCACCGCGGTGTCGGTGAGGATTTTTTGCACGTCGGCGGGAAGCCTGGCCCAGCTTGCGCCGGCTGTGACATAAGCCGGCGTATAAACGTGACCGGTCATCGATAAATATTTTTGCACTTCATAAAAACGCGCGGGATAGATCTGCGCGAGCGGATTTTCTTGCGCATCCATCACGCCGGTCTGCAGCGCGACGAAAACTTCGGAGAACGCAAGCGGGCTCGGGTTCGCGCCATAGGCCTTGAACATTTTCACGCGCCAGGTGCCGCCCGGCACGCGCAGCTTGAGACCCTGCAAATCAGCCGGCACCTTGATCGGGTGCTTGCTGTTGGTGATTTGGCGGAAGCCATTCTCCCAGATGGCGATGATGTGATACCCGGCTTTTTCGGCGATAGGAACAAGGGTGGGGTTCACAACCTGGTCGCGTATCTTCGCCATATGGACACGGTCTTTGACCAGATACGGCATTTCGAACACGCCAAAGGCCGGTACCTGCGACGACATCACGGTCGAAGGCAAAGCGAGATCGACGGTGCCGAGCTTGAGTTTCTTCATCAACTCACCGTCACCGCCCAGCTGGCTGGAACCATAGACGACGACTTTCGCCTTGTTGCCTAGCTTGGCGTTTGCGCGCTTGGCGAACTCCTGGGCCGACTGGTCGAAAAGCGAGCCAGGCTCGCCGACATGTCCGAATTTGATTTCAGTTTGCGCGGCAGCGGTGCCGACGGACAGAAGGGATGCAACAGAGAATACGATCAGGGTTTTTGCGAGCGGCATGGTTTCCTCCCAAACTATTTTTATGGTTTCCCAGAAGCGAGCCTTCGGATGCTCGCCGCAGGCATTTTTGTTTTGATTATCAATACAAACCTTTGCGTGTAAGGCAAGGTTACTACGCTGCCGGCCTGGCCAGGCAATACTAAAGGCGGGTCTGCGCCGCCAAATACTCACCTTTTTGCGTCACAGCGCAGCCTTGCTATGGGCGAGGCTCGATCGCACGCAATTTCATCCCGCGGACCGTGCTCGATGGCATGGCTGCGCCGTGACGCCGTCCTTCGCTCTGCTGATGGCACTCAACTGGTTGCTCCTTGCGACCCCAGACGATGTGCCTGACGCATGGCCGCCGTCTCAGGCCCGAACACGGTCCCGATGCGGCCTTTTCGGAATCGCGCCGATGATCGTCGTGTCCTGCGCGATCGGCGCTTACGCCATACAAAATGCTATGTTCGATATCTGGCTGATGCTGCTGTTCGGCGCGGTCGGCTACGTCTTCGTCTGTCGATGATCGGGGCTGAAGGTGACCTGCGCCTATTCTGGTCGAACGGTCTTGTCGGCTCGATCACGACACTTGCATTCGTTCTGCTGTTCTGGCCGGTGATCAGCAAGGTCTTCGGCGGAATAGGCCAGCGCCTGAAATTGCTCAAAACCGCAAATTGACCCCGAGCGTGAGCCAGTTCGCATTCTCGCCGGTAATATTGCGGCCGTAGATCAGATCGATGTCGAAGGCCTCTGCCGGTGTCCAGCGCAAACCGAACTGAGCGCGCGGTTCGGTAACGGTGCGTGCCTCCTGTCGCGGTCCGGCCAGTCCGAATACTTCGCCGATCAAGGTCAGCGGCTGCACGAAATTCCACTCGAACCCGGCGCCGTAGGTTCCGTAGTTCACGCGCGCAAGGGCATCGTACAGCCAACCGCCGTTGATGTTGATACGAAGATCCTTGGTTGCCTGGACCGTGA
The DNA here is from genome assembly GCA_035701845.1 of Pseudolabrys sp. GTDB lineage: Bacteria > Pseudomonadota > Alphaproteobacteria > Rhizobiales > Xanthobacteraceae > Pseudolabrys. Next base: position 12,211 of record DASSRJ010000025.1, read on the forward strand.
AAGGCACATTGACGTTGCTGCCAATATTCTGACCCGTGTTCAGGTTCCAGAGCGTGTTTCCCGAGAGACCGAGCGCAAAGCCTTGATTGCCGAGAGGAATGATATTGATCTTTGCTTTCGGTCCAGCGTTCGTAGACCACTCGCCGTCGCTGCGTGTACGCAAAAGTGTCGCCCCGGCCTCGACAGGGATGCCGGCGTTGACCACGCAGGCAGGCTGGGTAACCGCAAGAAAATCGTGATTGCTTGCAATCGACACCCAGGATTCGACCTTGCACTCGCCAGGCTTGCCGATGAGCGCGTCATCGACGAAGAAGGCTCCGCCAGCTGCTATGGCTGAACCGGGCAATAGACACGGGGCGATTGTTGCCAGCCACCGCAACGAGGCCTTCATTGTCGCCCGTCCTTCCGCGCCATGCTTGTTGTCGGCGCATCACAACATCGCGCGTGCATGTGCGCAACACGCTCAGAATAGAAAAAGTGACCCGCCCGGATGGGGACATTGCCGGGCGGGTCGGGTGGATCGGCGCGAGGATGGACGGGGGAGGCAGGCGCCGATCTCAGGGCCGGATCAGTAGACGTTGCAGACCCTGATCAGGCGAATATTGCCCCAGCGGTCGTAACGCTCGACGTAGCGGCATTCGCGGTAACCGTAGACCGGGCCCGCATAGGCACCGGACGCGGCGGCGGCGCCGATCAGCGCGCCGGTGGCAATGCCGATACCAAGACCGACACCAAAACGGGGGTGGGCTTGAGCGTTGCCACTTGTTGCAACAAGGCACCCTACGAGCGCGAGGGTCGCGAGCGCGGCACCGGTGAATTTCGACTTGGTCAACATGGCTCTCTCCATCCGTTTGAATCAGGGGCGGCCAGAGCGGCCGCATACCCTTTGGTCGCGGGTGGAGTGCCAGAGGTTCAAAACGAGAATAATATCGTAATTTCAGGTACCTAGCAGCCGGGCCAGCCATTCCGGCCGGAAATTGATGCCGAGGAATCCGGCAATGCCGAAGGCGACGCCGACGCCGCCCGCGACCCAGGCGACATACAGAAGCCAGAAGCTGTCGACCAATGCAGCGACCGCGGCGACGGCGATTGCGATTGAAAGGAACGCGTCGGACATGTCGAACTGATCGTCGCGGAAATTGAGGCGGTCGTATTCCTTTTCCAGCGCCTCGGCCTTGGCGCGGGTTTCCCTGGATCGCGCATCGTACTTCTTGATGTCGGCCTCATAGTCAGTCGCTTGGCGGGCGGCGAGCGCGCGGTCGATGTTGCCGCCGGTTTCGAGCATGCGCAGTTGTGTCAGGCTGTTCTCGTCGACATGCAGTTTGATGCGCGAGGCCTGATATTCGGCCCAGGCATCAACGGACTCCTGCTTGGCCTTCTGCATGGCCTGGGTGACATTGTCATCCTTGATCTTCGAGATCGCCATAAAGACGGAGAGAATGACAACCGTCACCGCCACCAGATTGTTGAGCCGCTTGTCCAAGCCGTCGGTTTTGACGTCCGCGTCCATCTGTCCCCCCGATCCGCCGTGAGTTCAGCTTAGCGGAAGGCTGCAGCGTTTGCTGCAAGGACGGCCAGGGGTTATGGCTAGAGTCTGAATAGAAGGCTGCCCATGAGATTCGTCTGGATTGCCGGAATTATCGCCGTCGTTGCGGCGGCGGCAGCAACGCCATCGCACGCGCTCGACAAGGTTCGCTTCGGCACCAACTGGATCGCCGAGGCCGAGCATGGCGGTTTTTACCAGGCGCTGGCCGACGGTACGTACAAAAAGTACGGCCTCGACGTCACCATCGTGCCGGGAGGGCCGAACGTCAACAACCGCATCCTGCTGCCGGTCGGGAAGCTCGACTTCTTCATGAGCGCCAATTCGCTGCAATCGTTCGATGCAGTCGCGCAGAACATTCCAACCGTAGCGGTGGCCGCGAGCTTCCAGAAAGATCCGCAGGTCTTCGTTGCGCATCCGGGCGTCGCGAAGTTCGAGGACCTGAAGACGCGGACGTTATTCGTGTCGAAAGAAGGCATGACGACTTATTTCCAGTGGCTCAAGTCCGACTTCGGTTTCAGCGAATCGAAGGTAAAGCCCTACACGTTCAATGCGCAGCCGTTTCTTGCCGACAAGAACTCCGCGATGCAGGGCTATGTGACCTCCGAGCCCTTTGCGGTCGAGCGCCAGGGCGGCTTCAAGCCGGTGGTCTTCCTGCTGGCCGACTATGGCTTCGACGCATACTCGACATTGATCGAGACGCGCCGCGATCTGGTGGAGAAGAAGCCCGACCTCGTGCAGCGTTTCGTCGATGCTTCGGCGATCGGCTGGTATCACTACATCTACGGCGACAGCAGGCCGGGAAACCAGCTGATCAAGAAACAGAATCCGGAAATGACCGATGC
>DASSRJ010000026.1:0-5058 GCA_035701845.1 Pseudolabrys sp.
TGCTTTCTCGATCCTCGCCCAGAGTTTGCGCAGGGCCCGGAATTTCGCAATGGTCAGAAACTCATCAGCATCGGCGGCGAGGCGAAACCATACGAGTCCGCGAGCGGCGTCGAGTGACGTGCCCGCTTGCGTGAAAACGCGGAGATATTCCACCGCATTGGCAATGACGAAAGCAAGTTCCTGCGCTTCGCTACCGCCGGCCGCATGAACGGTGCGACCATCAGCGACTGCGAATGGTCCCGCGAGCCCCCGCTTTGACAGGTCGGCAACAATGCCGGCGAACAGCTCCGCGATCTGCGGCCAGGGCAAGGGCGAACTGCCGCTGCGCGCTTTGGCACCAAGTGGATCGTAACCGATGCGAATTTGCGTCTTGTCCGGTGCGACGCCGCGCTCCTCCAGCACCGCCGCCAGATTTTGTCCGGCATCCTTGTGCTGGGCGCTGAGATCGAGTTCGAGCGCAATGCCGGCGTCCAGGTGAATGCCGTCGAGCGCGGTGGCGATCGTTTCCTTCGTGCTTTCGAGGCCATAACCGTAGGCGCCCGCGCTTCCGGCAAAGACAAGGCTCAACCCGGTTGCGCCATTTTCGAGATCGTCGAGAGCCTGCTTGCTGGCCGCTTTCGCGTCGGGGTGGTCCACGCGCTGGATCACCTGCCAGGGCACAGCGGAGCGGCCGGTGACCGCCAATGCGCCGGCTGCGCGCGGGTATAGGGGCTCAATTCTAAGGCCATCGTAGGTTTGGCTGACTAGCCGCCTGTCAAACGCCGCACCCTTGAGGGCAGCTTCGACCAGCCTTCGCCAGGCGGCTTCGGTCGTCGGCGGGAATTCAGCGGCCAGGCGAAAATCGTCACTCATACGGGCAAAATGGCACAGACGGCTGCATGGTGCTATCGCGTCAGGGCAGGCGATGAATCTGGCCGGCATCCACGGCGCGGGCAGCTTCATCGACACGCCGGCCCGCAATGACACGGTCTCCTGCGATCTCGGCCAGCGGCACCAGGACGAAAGCGCGTTCGAACATGTGCGGGTGCGGTAGCGTCAAATTTGGTTCATTCAATGTGACATCGTCATAGGCAAGGATATCGATGTCAGCGGTGCGCGGACCGTTGCGCTTTTCGTGGGCGCGGTCGCGGCCAAGCCTGAGCTCCACCTCCTGCGCGCGCGCCAGCAGCTCACGTGGGTCGAGTGTCGTTTCAACCGCAATCGCGAGGTTGACGAAATGCGGCTGATATTTGAAACCCCACGGCGGCGTCCGGTAGTCGGACGAACGCGCTATCAGACGGACATCTTTTCCGTCGCAGAGCAGCCCGATGGCGCGGTCAAGAATAGCGCGGCTGTTTCCGACATTGCCACCAAGCGCCAGCAGCGCTTCAGGCATGGCGGCTCCTCACAAGCGTCACACCGACGTCGCTGAAGGTGGCCGCGATCGGCGCGTGTGGCTTGTGTATCGTGATACGCACGGATCGCACGCGTGAAAAGGCAGCGAGCACGGCGTCGGCGGCTCGGCCCGCGGCAGCTTCGATCAGGCGAAGGCGTTGGGCACAAAACGCTTTGCTCACGCAGTCGACGACTTTGTCGTAGGATACCGTATCGACGACTTTGTCGGAGCGCGCAGCGGCCGAAAGGTCGATCTCGAGGTCAAGATCAATGATGAAGGTTTGCCCCACCTTGGCTTCGTGCGGCATCACGCCGTGATAGGCGTGAAGCGCGAGGCCTTTGACGAAAATCCGGTCGCTCATCGTGCGGCCTCGATGGCAGCGGCGACCCGCAGCGCCTGCACTGTCTCAGCGACGTCATGTGCCCGGATGATCGCCGCTCCCTTTTCGACCGCAAGCAGGTGAGCCGAAATTGAGCCGCCGATGCGCTCGTCTGGCGTGGAAGGTGTCACGGTGCTGATGAATCGTTTTCGCGATGCCCCAACCAGCAGAGGCAGGCCGAAGCGCTTGAATTCGGCAAGCCTCGCAATGCAGGTTATGCTTTGTTCAGGTGTCTTGCCGAAGCCGATGCCAGGGTCCAGGACAATATACTCACGTGCGATGCCGGCGCGGGCGGCGATTTCCAGGGAGCGTGAAAAAAATTCAATCACGTCGGGAACAATGTCGATAGCCGGATCCGCTGACTCGCGATTATGCATCACGATGACCGGCACACTCCGCTTGGCGACAAGTGATGCCATTTCAGGATCGCGCTGCAGACCCCACACGTCATTGACGATCGCCGCGCCCTGATCGAGCGCCCAGGCGGCAATCGAAGCTTTGATGGTATCGATCGATAACGGTACGCCAGGCTTGGCCGCTTCCGGCAACACCGTTGCAAGCCGCGCCTTTTCATCGTCTGCTGAGACCGGAACCGGGCCTCCATAAGGCCGGGTGGATTCTGCTCCGATATCAATAATGTCGGCTCCCTGACCGGCCATCTCGCGGGCATGGGCGATGGCTTTGCCCGGCTCGAGGAACCGCCCGCCGTCCGAGAACGAGTCTGGCGTGACGTTGAGGATGCCCATGACCAGCGGACGGCCGCAGGCCAACAACTCCGCAAGCACGTTTGGAGCGCACTTTCGCGGCGATCCGGCGCCAGTTTCGAGGGTTCGGGCCATTCCCATGCCGGTCGCTTTGCGCGGTCGGCGGGGGGCTGTCAAGCGCACCCGAATGCGTCAGTAGGTGATCTTTAGCGGCAGCAGCTTGGCGTTTTCGATCCAGCGTTTGACCATTTTTTCCGACGGTAAAAGCCGAACCAGCTTGCGCTTCCGGTTCGCGTCGGCCATCGCCTTTGCGAGGTTGATCGGGTTGCGATATTTGAGCTCCTTGACGGTATCGACGCCAGCCGCCTGCAGCAGTTCAGCATACTCCTTGCGCACCCCTTTGATGCGCATGCGGTCGGCAACGTTGGCCCAGTAGAGGAGCTGCTTTTCGTTGAAGCCGGTCTTGGTCGCGAGCGTCTTGCGTCCCTTCACCGTACGCGCAGCCTCCAGGAAGCGGTCGGTCGACCTGATCCCCGCCGATTTGAGAACAGCGGCGACGTCGCCGTCGATCCCGTCGATATCGGTGATGGGATAGGACATTCCGTGCCTCCGCCGCCTTTTCTTCTATTTGTTGTTCAAGTGAAACGGTTCAAACAAACTGACTTAAACCCGGGATCGCTCCGACGATTTCCCCCACGGCATCGTCACCGATTTTTTCCCGGGCATAGGCGATAGTTTCGCGAGTAACGCCCTGCACCTGACCCATGCTCAGCCCCGCCGACATCATTTTCGTTCCGGCGCCCATGATGCCGCCCATGGGAAACGCGCCACCTGATTCCGAATGTTGTGCAAGTAAGGCCTCCACCCCTGGAAGCCGATCAATAAGAGCCTGTACTTTGTCAGGCGGTCCCTCCTTGCGGAGGAAATCAAGGATAATGCCAACCGCCTTTTCGGCGGTCCCGCGATCGACGCCGACATTGGCGACGAGACGGCCGACCAACTCATCCATGACCCCTCACCCCCCGCACTTTTGGCGGATTGAAGTCCATATTGAACACCGATTTCGGCCATGACAAGCGGGGTTAAGTCGCATTTGTCGCGAGTGCGACCGCGCTGCAACAATCAACCGACGCATACTTAGTGAGATTTCGAATGGCAGCTGTGTCGACGAGCAAACACAACAGGTTCCTGCCGGCACTTACGCCATCGAACGCTGTCTGGTCTCTGCAAAATGCGTTCTTGCCCAATGGTGTGATCATAAATCTTGAGGTAGACGACGCAGAACACTTTATTGGCGTTCCACCTGTTGCCCAAAAGTCCCGCCGGAATAAGGATATACAGGTCACACGTTGATCGCCCGGTTTCTCAATCGGGTTTGCCCGTACGGAGTTGTTCATGAGCACACTCGACGCGATTCTCGACCGTATCGATCGCGATATCGACCAAAGTCTTGACCGCTTGTTCGCGTTGTTGCGGATCGCGTCGGTTTCGACGGATCCGGCCTTCGCCGATCAGTGTCGCGCAGCCGCGGAGCATGTTGCCGCAGACCTGAAATCAATCGGTTTCGAGACAAGCGTGCGCCCGACCGAAGGCCATCCCGTCGTGGTTGGAAAGGCGAACGGGGCGGCGGGACCCCGGGTGCTGTTTTATGGGCACTACGACGTTCAGCCGGTGGACCCGCTGAATTTGTGGAAGACGCCGCCTTTCGAACCCCGCGTCGAAACGCTGCCCGGAGGGCGCAAAATTATCGTGGCGCGCGGGGCCTGCGACGATAAGGGGCAGGCGATGACCTTTATAGAGGCCTGCCGCGCCTTCAAGGCAGTCACCGGCAAGCTGCCGCTGTCCATTACCACGATGATCGAGGGGGAAGAGGAGTGTGGTTCGCGCAACCTGTTCAAATTCGTGCGTGACAACGCCGCAGAGTTCAAACTCGACCTTGCGCTGGTCTGCGATACCGCAATGTGGGATGCGATAACCCCGGCGATCACGACCTCGCTGCGCGGCCTCGTCTATGAGGATGTGAAAATTACCTGTGCCGACCGCGATCTGCACTCCGGCGTATTCGGCGGAGCGGCGCAAAATCCGCTGCGGCTGCTGTCGGCAATTCTCGGCGCGATGTGGGACAAAAACGGTCGCGTCACGATCCACGGATTCTACGACGGCGTGAAGGAATTGCCGGCCGATATCAAGGCCGATCTAAAGGGCCTCGACCTCACGTCAGAGAAATTTCTGGGTCCTATCGGCCTGAAAAAGCCGTCCGGTGAAAAAGATCGTATGTTGATCGAAATGGTCACGACGCGTCCAACCGCGGAAATCAATGGCATTATCGGCGGATATACCGGGGAGGGCGCCAAAACCGTCATCCCGGGTGAGGCCAGCGCGAAGGTCTCATTCCGCCTGGTCGGCGAGCAGGATCCCGAAAAGGTTCGCGACGCTTTCCGTGCCTTTGTGCGCGAGCGATTGCCGTCCGACTGCAAGGTGGAATTTGGCAACTTTGGCCTGGCGCCGCCCTTGCAGCTGTCATTCGACAATCCGGCCCTCAACAAAGCCCGCGATGTGCTCGCGCAGGAGTGGGGGCACAAGGCGGTGACGGTCGGCGC
>DASSRJ010000027.1:0-42490 GCA_035701845.1 Pseudolabrys sp.
GAGGAAGCGTGCCGAGGAAGCGTGTCATGGCTCGTGAAATCTGCTTTTTCGTTCTGGCGATGTCGGCGTTGTTGCTGCCGTCGCTCGCTGGCGCCCAGGCGCCGCCGCCGACAAAGGCGCCGGTCGCACCCAAGGTCGACCAGCTCGATCCGAACGCGTGTGCAAAATCGGACACGCAGGGGACGACCGGGAAGGGCGCCGACGCCGGGAGTCATCGTCAGGACGGAAAGGACGATCTGAGCGAAAAGCTTGCGCGTTCGGGCGGCGTCATCTGCCCGCCGGAACATATCGATCCCGAGATCAGGCAACCGACCCCGCCGACCGGCGGATCGATGCCGGTCATCCCGCCGCCCGGCAGCCCCGGAGGGGATCAGTCGGTTCAGCCGAAATAGCCGCCCGGGCATGCTGTCGTGCGATTGCTTGACAGTATTTGCTTCCGCTTCCTATATCGCGCCCATTCCGGCGTCTTGTTTCGGAATGGCGGGGTAGCTCAGCTGGTTAGAGCAGCGGAATCATAATCCGGAGGTCGGGGGTTCGAGTCCCTCCCCCGCTACCGCATTTGGGCACATCACATGGAGCCCATTGGGGAAGCGGCGTCGCCCGGCAGCGTATTCAGCCGAACGGTGATCACTGTTTCGTTTTCGCAATTGCCTCGGCCATGACGCGTGCGCGGCCGCGCCGATTGACTGTCGGCTTCTTTGCGCGGATCTCCACATTTGAGCCAAGAGCCAGGATCGCCTGAACCAGACGGTCCATAGAAAAGCCGGAGAAATGACCGCGAAGAAGTTTTGAAAGATCGGGCTGAGCAATGCCAGTAAGTGCTGCGGCTTTGCGCTGCGAAAGCCCCTTTATCTCGATTAGCTTCGCAAGTCTGAAAAGAAAAGACCGCTTGCTGCTGGCGGTCGTTTCCATAGTTCGATCAGCCTTCGCTAAAAGCGCCCGGCGCCGACACGTCCGCGATCTCTCGCAATGGCCTCGGTAGAAATCATCGCCGGCTTCGGAGGAGCCTTGACTCCGGTCGTTGGCGTACTGGCGCTGCTGGTCGCAGTGGATGCCGCGGCGGCCGGAGGGCTGGTCTTGATGCCTAATTGGGCGTTGCTCCCGATCACGCCGCTCTTGCCCGGACTGGCAATATGGGGCAAAGGCCTCTTCCATTCTTTTTTGGGTTTCTTCTTTTTCGGGCCGCTGCTCGCCTCTTTCTTCCCGCCGGGCTTCTCCCCGTTAATGCCGTAGCCATTCCTCGCATTCTCCGCCCAGCACGCTTGCTGGCGCGACAGGCATACCGATTCGGTCGTGCTCTTTGAATAGCCCGCCTGAGTCAATTGGCCCTCACATTTCACAAGACCTGCATAGCAATCGATCGGCAAAGCAGCAGCTGGGCCAGGCAAATATCCGACACTCGTAAGCCCGATTGCGGCGACAGCAAGAACCGTGCGCATATTGATCTCTCCCGTTTGCAGACATCGACTGCCGGGATCATGCGCCACAACAAGAGTCGCGCGCGTCATCTGGTAGGAGGATAAATCTCATACCGCACAGCTCGCTAAGCTGCCAAAGGCCGTGAAACCTCAATGAATTCCTGAGTGGAAAGCAGTAGCGGTCCGCGTCAAGTTTCGATTATCGTTTTGAAAGGTCCCGGGGGCGAGGAGAAACGAAAATGCAACTGATCGACAAGCAGATGCAAATGCTTTTCCCGACGCCGATGTTCAGCGGGAAAGTATCCGATCCTGGTGTTTGCGACCGGGTCGAGAAAAAACTGCGGGACATGCAGAAATCAGGCCAGGGACTCAAACATAATTTTGGAGACTTCGCCTTTCTTACATCCGACGACATTCACACTCTTCCCGAGATGAAAGAACTGGTCGACCTGATCATGAATGAATCGGCACAAATCCTCGATCTCTACAAGATAAAAAGAGAGTCGCATTACATCACCAATATGTGGGCGAATATCACCCACCCAAATCATCGCCATCATATGCATATCCATCCGAACTGCCTGTTCAGCGGGATTATCTATATCAAGGCGCCGCCGAACTGCGGGCCCACGCTCTTCCATGACCCGAGAATACACGCACGAATGATCGAACCGGCGTATTCGGAAAACAATGTCTTCAACTCTGCCGCGCTGAGTGTCCCGGCCGAGAAAGGCCGCATGTTGATATGGCCGAGCTACCTTTCGCATGGTGTCGACTACGGCACCTGCAAGGATGACGAAGACAGGATCGTCCTCGCATTCAACATCATGATTCGCGGGCTGATCGACCGGCGGACCGCGCGTCTGGAATTGAAATAGCCTGACACCTTCGAGCTCGTAGGTAACTTGGTGTGTTTCGGCGTCGGGAAATCAATCTCGGTCGAGGCGCCGCACGGTCCGCCGCCGGATAATTCAGGATTTGATACGTCCAATCAAAGGATTGCCGCATTTTGAGTCGGCGATAGCAGCATCACAATTTTGTCGTCGCGCGATGGGAAGACAATACAAGGTTGCTACCGCGTTCCCGCGATGGAACAATTACGTCCATTATTCGTCTTTGTACGGACATCGACTGCCGAAGCCCTTTGTATAGTCACGGAGGATCTCCATGGCGCGAACCGGAATGTCGCCGGCCCTCCGTAAAGGGCCGGCGGACAAGCCCAGGCGTTCCCTGGACGAAAGTCGCGCAATCTGGCTTGACGCTTTTCGTCGTGTGCGGGCGGAAACGGAAAGGCGTGCGTCGCATTTGTCGGCTGAGGACCAGATCGTTCAGTCGATGGCGGATGCAAGCCCGGCCAAATGGCACCGCGCGCATGTCACCTGGTTCTTCGAGCAATTCCTTCTGGTGCCGCACGATCAGTCGTACCGGGTCTTCGACGAACGATTTCCGTTTCTTTTCAATTCCTACTATGTCGCCGCCGGTCCGCGTCATGCGCGGCCGCAGCGGGGCCTGATCACCCGCCCGAACGGGACAGACGTCGCCGCCTATCGCGCCCATGTCGATGCCGCGGTCGAGCGGCTGATCGCGCGGGTATCAGCCGAAGAAGCCGGGCGCGTCTTCACGATTGTTGAAGTTGGATTGCACCACGAGCAGCAGCATCAGGAATTGCTGCTTACGGATATCCTCCACGCCTTTGCGCAGAATCCCACCGACCCGGTCTACGACGCCAAATGGCAGCCGCCGCGCACGACGCTGGGCCCGCGCGGCTACGTTGACGTGCCCGCAGGCGTGCATGCGATCGGTCATGACAACGAGGGCTTCTGTTTCGATAACGAGTTGCCGTTTCACGACGAGCTCGTTCCGCGCGTCCGGATTGCCCGGCATCTTGTGACGAACGCGGAATGGCTCGAATTCATGTCCGCCGGCGGCTACGCGACCCCGTCAGTCTGGCTCTCCGACGGCTGGACCACGGTGCAAAACGAAAACTGGCAGGCGCCGGGCTATTGGCGGCAGAAGGACGGCGCATGGCATGTCATGACACTTGGCGGTCTCCGGCCGGTCGACCCGGCGGGTCCGGTGCAACATGTCAGCTATTACGAAGCCGACGCCTTCGCCCGCTTCGCAGGAAAGCATTTGCCTAGCGAGGCGGAATGGGAGGTTGCGGCACGCCATGACATTCTCGCCGATGCCTTCGGCATCGCCTGGCAATGGACCCGCAGCGCCTATCTGCCTTATCCGGGCTATCGCGCCGCCGAAGGCGCGCTCGGCGAATATAACGGCAAGTTTATGGTCAGCCAGATGGTGCTCCGTGGCTCCTCGCTGGCGACGCCCAAGGGCCATGAGCGTGTGAGCTACCGCAACTTCTTTTATCCGCCGGCGCGCTGGCAATTCAGCGGGTTGCGCCTGGCCGAGTTCATCTGAAAGGCGTGAAATGGTTGCATCGGCACTGAGGAAGCGCGTTGCGCAACATCAAGAGCAGTCCGAATTTGAGTCCGACGTGCTCGAGGGCTTGCGCGCGATTCCGAAACGCATCCCCGCAAAATATTTTTACGATGCGGTAGGCTCGGATCTGTTCGAGCGCATCACGCAAGTCCCCGAATATTATCCGACCCGCTGCGAAATAAGCACTTTGCGCGCGCACTCCGCCGATATTGCGAAACTCATCCCGCCCGGCGCGGCGCTCGTGGAATTCGGCAGCGGGTCGAGCAAAAAGGCGCGCATCGTGCTCGACGCCGCGCCGAAACTGGCCGCCTATGTTCCGGTCGACATCTGCGGTGAGATGATCGAGCGCGAGGCCGCCGAGCTGCGCGTCGATTTTCCCCAGCTCAAGGTGCTGCCGGTCACCGCCGACATATGCAAGCCGTTTGCGTTGCCTGCGGAAGCCAGCGCTGCGCCGGCACGCGTCGGATTTTTTCCCGGCTCGACCATCGGCAATTTTGAGCCGCACGAGGCGGCGGAGTTTCTGCGCAACGCCGCAAATATTCTCGGGGAGCGCGCAACACTCATTGTCGGCGTCGACCTGATCAAGCCCGCCGAGGTGCTCAATGCCGCGTACAACGACGCCGAAGGCGTGACGGCAAAATTCAATCTCAACTTGCTCGTGCGCATCAACCGCGAGCTCGGCGGGAATTTCCGGCTCGACATGTTCGAGCACCACGCATTTTACAATCGTGAAAAACACCGGATCGAAATGCATCTCGGCAGCCTCAAACGCCAGAAGGTGCGCGTGGCCGGTGAAACGATCGATTTTCGTGCCGGCGAAACGATCCATACCGAGAATAGTTACAAATACAGTATCGAATCCCTGGGCGCTCTCGCGCGTGGCGCCGGCTGGCTGCCGGCCGGTGCGTGGACGGATTCCCGGAAATACTTCTCCATCCAGGCTTTCACCCTGGGCAAGTGACTTGAAGCGACTTCAATCGACGTCAAGTGGCTTGCTCGCCTTCGTGCGCCTGCGCTAAGCCTGCCGGAGCCCGATCCGCTGCGATCGGGCTCATTCATTCAGTCAAGGTGGAAGGCTTATGAAGATCGTCGGATTTGAAGCGAACAACGGCGTGCGGCTTGGCGTGGTCGACGGTGACAATGTCGTCGATCTGCAGGCCGTGGATGCAAATGTACCGACCGATCTCGCCGAGGTCCTGCGCCGGAGTAACGGCGACCTCTCGCCGATCGGCGCGCTTGCGAAAAAGGCGCCGGCATCCGCGCGCCGCCCGCTCGATGGCGTGACGTACGCGCTGCCTGTTGCGCACCCGGGGAAAATCATCTGCCTGGGATTGAATTACCTCGATCATGTGAAGGAAGGCCCGCAACGCGACAATATCCCGAAATTCCCCTCGATTTTCTTTCGCGTCCTCACCTCGATGGTGCCGCACGGGCATCCGATCGTGCGGCCGAAGGAATCGATCCAGCTCGACTACGAAGCCGAGATGGTCGCGATCGTTGGCAAGCGCGCGAAACACCTGTCGATGGGCAACGCGGTCGAATGCATTGCAGGTTACTCGTGCGCCAACGAGGGTTCGGTCCGCGAATTCCAGCGCCACACAACGCAATGGGGCATGGGGAAGAACTTCGACCGCACCGGCGGCTTCGGCCCGTGGATGGTGACCGCCGACGAAGTGCCGCCGGGCGGCAAAGGCCTGAAGATCATGAGCCGCCTCAACGGCAAGACGATGCAGTCCGACAACACTGACAACATGATGTTCCCGCTGGCCGAGACCCTGGTCTATCTCACCAAGGGCATGACACTGGAGCCCGGCGACGTCATTCTCACCGGCACTCCGTCCGGCGTCGGCCATGCGCGCAAGCCCGAACCGGTCTGGATGAAGGCCGGGGATACCTGCGAAATCGAGGTCGAAAAGGTCGGTGTTTTGCGCAATCCCATCGTGGACGAGAAGTAAGGCGGTCGTTCCCGTTGACAACGCGGTGTGCGAACGCGTTCCCTAAACAACAATAACAGGCGCGCCCCGTGGGGGAGGCGCGCCGGACATAGGGAGGACATCGTGAAACGCACCTTTATTGCGGCGGCCATTGCCGCCGGTTTGGCTGTGACGGCGGCCACGCCGTCGGCACATGCACAGGATTGGCCGTCGAAGCCGGTCCACATTCTGATCGGGTTTGGCGCCGGCGGTGGAACCGATGTCGCCACGCGCATTCTCGCCGATGGTTTGTCCGAAGCGCTGGGCCAGCAATTCATCGTTGAAAATCGACCCGGTGCCGGCGGCACGATCGCCGGCGGAATCGCCGCCAAGCAGCCGAAGGACGGATACAACCTGCTCGCCATCAGCATGGGCCATTCCGTTTCGGCGGTCATGGTCAAGCAGGTGCCCTATGACGCGGTGAAGGATTTCGAGCCGGTCGGAATTTTCACCAACTCCGCTTTCGTGGTCGTGGTGCCGAAGAACTCGCCCGCGACCGACATCAAAAGCCTTGTCGAATACGTCAACAAGCAGCCCGGCAAGCTGAACTATTCGACGGTCGGCCTGGGTTCGACACAGCATCTTATCGCCGAGCATCTGCGGCAGCGCGCCTCGATCAATGCGCAGGCAGTTTCGTATCGCACCACCGGCGAGGTGGTGAGCGCGCTGCTCCGCGGCGACGCGGCCTACGCCGTCGAGCTCTACCACCCCATTCGCGGTCAGGTGGATTCCGGCGAGCTGCGGATCATCGCCGTTGCCACGCCGTCGCGCTGGCCGGCGATCCCGAATGTGCCGACGCTCGCCGAAAGCGGCATCAGCGGCATCGGCTATCTCGGCTGGTACGGGCTGGTGTTTCCGGCCGGCACGCCGAAGCCGATTGTCGACAAGCTTCACAAGGCGATGCAGGACGTGCTGTCAAAGGATGCCGTCAAGAAGCGGCTCGAAGGCATAGGCGCCGTTGCCAATTTGTCGACACCCGCCGAGTTCACCAAAGTCATTCAATCCGACATCAAGACGTTCCAGGAGGTCGCAAAAACGGCCGGCCTCGAACCGAAATAGTGAAACGACCAGCAACAAGAGGAATGAAATGGCCGACCAGTTCAACGTGCTCGTCATCTGCGGATCGCTCCGCAAGGGTTCGTACAATGCCGCTTTGACGCGCGCGTTGCCTGGTCTGGTGCCGCCCGGAATGAAATTGCTGACGGCGCCGCCGTTCGAGACATTGCCGCTCTACAATGCGGACATGCAGGAGGCGTCTGGCTTCCCGGGGCCGGCCCAAGACCTTGCAGCAGCTGTACGCGCTGCCGACGGCGTTCTGTTCGTCACGCCCGAATACAACTGGTCGATGCCGGGCGGGCTGAAGAATGCGATCGACTGGGTCTCGCGGATGAAAGAGCAGCCGTTCGAAGGCAAGCCGGTTGCCATTCAGTCCTGCTCGCAGGGGCCGCTCGGCGGCGCGCGCATGCAGTATCACTGGCGCATGTCGATGACGTTCCTCAAGGCCTTCATCTTCGGCACCCCGGAAGTGTTCGTCGGCAACGCCGCGACCAAGTTCAGCAAGGACACGCTCGAGCTGACGGACCAGGGCACGAAAGATGCCGTGAAGGCGCAGCTCACGGCGTTCTCGAAATTTATCGGTCGTGTGAAGGCGGGCGCCTAACCCGCCGCCTGCGCGCGTTTCGGGAAAAGCTGCGGCCGCAGTTTGGGATGACCGGCCATGGTCTTCGGCGCATAGGGGGTCTCGGCGCCAAGCTCTTCCGCCGCATGCCAGGCCCAACGCGGATCCCAGATCGCCGCGCGTGCGAGGCACACCAGATCCGCTTTGCTGGATGCGACGATGTCTTCCGCCTGCTGGTAGCCGGCGATCAGCCCGACCGTCATCGTGGTGATGCCGCTTTCCTTCTTCACCTTCTCGGCGAAGGGCACCTGGTAACCCGGCGACAGCGGGATCTTCTGCAGAGGCGAGAGGCCGCCGGTGGAGACATCCATGTAGTCCATGCCGCGCTTCTTGAGCTCCTTGGCAAGGACAACGGTCTCTTCCGGGGTCCAGCCGCCGTCGACCCAGTCGGTCGCCGACACGCGCATGCCGATCGGCTTCTGCTCCGGCCACACGGCGCGCACCGCCTCGAACATCTCGATGGCAAAGCGCATGCGGTTTTCGAGCGAGCCGCCATATTCGTCGATGCGCTGGTTGGAGAGCGGCGACAAGAACTGATGCGCGAGATAGCCGTGCGCGCCGTGCAGCTCGATCACGTCATAGCCGATGCGGTCGACGCGCTTCGTCGCGGCGGCGAATTCGCCGATGCAGCGCTTGATGTCGTCTTTCGTCATCGCGTGCGGCACCGGCCAGCCGGTGTCGTAGGGGATCGCTGACGGCGCTTCCGGGGTCCAGGCGTCCGGCCCTTCCAGAATGGGTTTACCGCCGGCGGCCGGCGGCGTGGTCGGCCCCTTGCGGCCGGCATGGGCAAGCTGCACGCCGAGCTTTGCCACGCCGTATTGCCGGCAGAAATCGTACACGCGCTTGAGCGCGGCCTCATTGTCGTCCGACCACATGCCGGCGCATTTCGGAGAGATGCGACCCTGCGGATTGACGTTCGTCATCTCGCACATCACCAAGCCGGCGGCGCCGAGCGACATATTGCCGAGATGCATCAGGTGCCAGTCATTGGCCGAGCCGTTGTTCGAATTGTACTGACACATCGGCGAAACGACGACCCGGTTCGGCAGGGTCAGGCCACGCATGGTGATGGGAGAAAACAGAACGCTAGCCATTGGGAAGACTTCCTTTCACTGGGAAAACGTCACATGCCGGTGTGATAGGCGTGCATGGCGACGACAAGACAGCAGATCGCCCAAAACACGCAATATTCGATGCCGCCGATCACCCAAATCCAGCTCTTCGTGACCTTGTAGGTGGCGGCGCCAGCAACCAGCAGATGGACGAATGCGATGAAGCCAACATATTGGAGGTAGATGCCGAAAAACAACCCGATGCACAGGACCGTCTCGATCGTGCCGGCGATGTACATCCAGGTTGCGGGCGGCTTGAAGCCTGCCTTGACGAAAAACTCAAGCGTCGCGGGCACGGTGACCTTGCCCACGATGTGCGGGATAAAGAACACCGCGCAGATGATGCGCAGGATATTGAACTCGTTGAGCAGGTTGAATTTGTCGGCAAGCGACATGTCCGTTGTCCCCCCGGTGGCTTGATACCCCGCCACCATTCAAAATCGCACTTCCTGATGCGTGCGCCAACCCCTCGCGTCGTTTCTAAAGCTTCTTGCCCTTGAGCCAGGCTTCGCCCTTGGCATAGAGCGCGGCCAACGGCGCTCCGTCGAGGCCCGGAAGCTCATCCTTGACCGTGTAGCCGATCTTGCTCTGCAGATAGGCGAGGTGGCGATAGCCTTCGGGGAATCGCGCCAGATGCGCCTTGTCGAGCGCGAGCCTTGCGTCAGGCTCGACCGGGTCGATGCGATCTTTCTCATAGGCGAGACGCCGCAACACGATGCCCCAGCGGCCTTTGCGCTTTTCCAGAAAGTCATAGAAACGGCCGCTGCATACGACATCGCACAGCACGCCTTCGACCTTTGCGCGCTGTGAAATTGTCATCTTGGTCTGCGCGATCGCGCGCCTGCCCTTGATGTCGATGCTCATGCCGCCGAGCATGTGCATGATGCGGACGCCGCGATCGTAGCCTTCCTGGCTCACGCGGATGAAATCCTCGTATGAGCCCTGAAACCAGGTCGCCCACATCTGCCCGTCCTTGTGCCAGACAGTGCGGAAGCGATCCCACATGCGGGCATCGCGCCAGAGAACCCAGTTCTCGATCAGGTCACGGATCGCGAGGCGGTCGGCCGTGTCGCGCGGCATGAGTGAGCTCCCCTTATAGCAGCGTCATGCCCGCACTTGTTGCGGGCATCCACGTCTTGCATGATCAACCATAAAGACGTGGATGGCACACGCAACTCCGGCCTGCCGGAGTTGCGTAGGGTTACGAAGTAGCCGCAAGTCGGGTAGACCCGACTTGCGGGCGACAAGCCCGGCCATGACGGCGGAGATGGTATGCCTAGACTTTTCGGAAAAACCGCGATCGTTACCGGCGGTGCCAAGGGTATTGGCCGGCACTATTCGCAGGCGCTGGCGGCCGAAGGCGCACGCGTGATGATCGCCGACATTGCGGACGGCCGCGCGCTTGCCGAGGACATCGCCGGGCGCCACGGCGCGAATTCCGTCGCCAGCGCGACATTCGATGTCAGCGACGAGAATGCGGTGAAGGGTCTGGTGGCAAAGACCATCGAGCGGTTCGGCCAGATCGATGTGCTGGTGAACAATGCCGCGCTTTATTCCGCGCTGAAGCCGAGAAGCTTCAATGAATGGGACGCGGAGTTGTGGGATCGCGTCATGGCGATCAATGTGCGCGGGACATATTTGATGGTGCGCCACGTCGCGCCGCACATGATGGCGCGGCGCAGCGGCAAGATCATCAATATCGCCTCGGGTGCGCCTTACAAAGGCGTGCCGCGCATGCTGCCCTATGTGACGTCGAAGGGAGCAATTCTTGCGTTCACACGTTCATTGTCACGCGAGCTCGGTGAATACGGCATCGCGGTCAATTCGCTCTCGCCGGGATATACCTTGAGCGACACCGGGCTTGAGAACACGGCGCATGTTGAGGACGAGCGAATTCCTGTACGGAACAGCCGGGCCTTCAGGCGCGACGAAACCCCGGAAGACCTGCTTGGCGCGCTCATATTTCTGGCATCGAGCGACAGCGACTTCGTGACGGGTCAATCGCTCGTGGTTGACGGCGGGTCGGTCAACAACTGAAGGAAATGGACCAATGAAGGTCGACGGCCAGTGCCATTGTGGCTACATCCGTTACGAAGCTGAAATCGATCCGGACATGGTGGCGATCTGCAACTGCACCGATTGCCAGACCTTGTCGGGTTCGGCGTTCCGCACTGTGGTGCCGACGAAAAAAGGCAGCTTCAGGCTCTTGCAGGGCGAGCTGAAGGTCTACGTCAAGACAGGAGAGAGCGGGAACAAGCGGCCGCAATCTTTTTGCCCGCATTGCGGCTCGCCGATCTACTCGACCAGCACCGAACCCGATCCGAAGGTCCATTCGATCCGCGTCGGCACGCTCAGCCAGCGCGACGATCTCGTGCCGAAGCTGCAGTATTGGCAACGGTCGGCGCAGCGCTGGACCCCGGGAATTGGTGCGCTGCCGAGCTTCGAAAAGCAGCGTCCGTAAGCGGGTGTCGTTGACGGCAAGAACCGGTTGCTACATGGCCGCTATGCGCGTGGTTTCGCGGGTTTAAGCGGCGCACGCGGTGGGCTATATTCGCCGCAAATGGAATGAATGGTTTTACGGAGGAGCCCCATGACGCTCGCGATCGACACCGCGCAGGCCGGCAACAAGCACAACATCACCGGCGCACGTCAGGCCTATTACGACAAGATTTCCAAGTACCACCTCGCGCCCCTATGGGAGGTGCTCAAGGGTCTGGTGACGCCTGAGCCGAAGACCCAGATGCAGGCGGCGCTTTGGAAATTCCCCGAGGTCGAGAAGCTGATGCTCGAGGCCGGCGATGTCATCACCGCCGAGGAAGCCGAGCGCCGCGTGCTCGTGCTGGAAAATCCCGGCGAGCCGGGCAAGTCGCGCATCACCAACACGCTCTTTGCCGGCATCCAGCTGATCCTGCCGGGCGAGATTGCAGATGCGCATCAGCACGTCGCTTCCGCCATCCGCTTCGTGCTCAAGGGCAAGGGCGCCTACACGGCGGTCGAAGGCGAGAAGGCGCAGATGGAGCACGGCGACTTCATCATCACGGCCAACTGGGCACCGCACGATCATGGCAATCCCGGCAAGGAGCCGGTGATGTGGCTCGACGTGCTCGACATGCCGACGATCAATCATTTCCAGGCATCGTTTGCCTCGCATTTCGACGAGAAGATGCAGCACGTCAATCACCAGAACGGCGATTCATTTGACCGTTATGCCACCGGCGTGCTGCCGGACGGCGCGCCGGTTCACCTCAACCGCTCGCCAGTGATCAACTACCCCTACGCCAAGATGCGGCCGATCCTGGAGCGGCTGAAGTCGACCGGCGACATCGACAAGCGTCACGGTGCGCGCGTGCGCTACGCCAACCCGATCAATGGCGGGCCGGTGCTGCCGACGATGGGCGCCAATCTCGCGCTCCTACCGAAAGGCTTCAAAGGAGAACCCTACCGCTCGACCGACGGCACGGTTTTTGCCGTTGCCGAAGGGAAAGGCACGACGGTCGTCGACGGCAAGGAGCTTTCCTGGGGCATCAACGACGTGTTCGTAGTACCGCCGTGGAAGCGCTACCAGCACAATGCCAGCGAAGAGGCGGTGCTGTTCTCGATCTCCGACCGCCCGGCGCAGGAAGCCCTCGGCATCTGGCGCGAAGGCTAGGCGACAGAGCTAATACGGGGTTGCCACGACTTCGGCGGACTGTCCCTGTTTGCGGCGCGTCCAGTCAAACGCAAGCAGGGCAATTGCCGCCGTTATTCCAGCGGCATTGATAAAGATAGCGCCTGCGAACGTTTCGGGTGGCAGTACCACCGCAAGCGAAACCACTGCATAGAGGGCGCGCCCCGCGCGGTTCAGCGGCGCCAGCGCAAAGCCCACAGCGGCCATGGTTCCGAGCCAGATGCCGAAGGTGACGCGCGAGAAGTTGAGGATGATTTCAGTCCAGCTGCCGTCCATCAGCAGGCTCGGCGTCAGCACAAACAGGAAGGGCAGGATGAAAGTCGACCAGCCGACCACGCAGGCCATCCAGCCGGTGGTCCAGCCGTCCGTGCGCGCGATATTGGCCGCCGCATAGGCGGCAAACGCGACCGGCGGCGTGATCATGGAGAGGATGCCGTTGTACATCACGAACATATGCGCGGCCATCGGCGTGACGCCGAGCTTGACCAGCGCCGGCGCGAGCAAGGTTGCCGTCAGAATGTAGACGCTCACCGTCGGCAGGCCGATGCCGAGGATGAAAGCGAGCGCTGCGATCAGCAGCAGCAACAGAAATACGTTACCGCCAGCGAGCGTCAGCAACTGCACCGTCATGCTGAAAGCGAGGCCCGAGATGCTCAGAATTCCGACCATGATGCCGGCTGCGGCACCGATCAGGATGATGTCGAGTGAGACGCGGCCGGTATTCATGATCGCCTGCAGCATGCCGAGAATCCCGAGCCGCTTGCCGCGATAGCCGAAGATCATCGCCAATACGATGAGTATGGCCGTCGACACGATCGCGGCCTTTTCCGGAGTGAGCATCGTCACCTCCGGATACATCAGCGCGTAAACAAGGAAGGCGATCGGCACCAGGAAATGCCAGCCCGATGTGAGGACTTCCTTCACGCCGGGCGCTTCCGCGATCTTGGCCGCGCCGATCCTGTGCTTGGCGGCTTCGAGATCGACGTGGAAAAACAGGCACAGATAATAGAGCAGCGCCGGGATGGCGGCGGCGATGCACACCGATCCATAGGGCACTTGCAGGAATTCCGCCATGATGAAGGCGGCAGCGCCCATCACCGGCGGCATCAATTGCCCGCCGGTCGAGCCGACCGATTCGATGGCAGCGGATCGATGCGGCGTGAAGCCGGATTTGATCATCGTGGGGATCGTCACGATGCCGACCGCGAGCACGTTCGAGACCGCGCTTCCCGAGATCATGCCGAAGAGAGCGGAGCCGACGACCGCGATCTTTGCCGCGCCGCCGCGGAAGCCGCCCATGGCCGCCATCGAGATATCAGCGAAGAAATCGGCACCGCCGGTGCGCGCCAGAACCTGGCCGAGGATGGTGAAGGGGATCACCACCACGACAGCAACATGCAGGATCGAGCCGATGGCGCCGTTGATGTCGAGGCCAAGATAGACAGTCATTCGCTCGGGCGAGACGTATCGCGTCTGAAAATCGCCGGGCAGATGCGGACTGATGTAGACGTAGACCGCCATCGCTGCGATCATGGTCACGAAGCCCCAGCCGTTGGTACGGCGGCTGGCCTCCATGATCAGCACGATCAGCACGGCGCTGACGATCAGCCCGCTGAGCGGAATGAGCGCGATCTCGTCGGTCAGCGTCGCATAACGTGCGGCGATGTAGCCGCAAAGCCCGAGCGACAGCGCCATGGCGACCCAGTCGCTCCAGTGGCGCTTCCGCGACGTGTCGGCGATAAAAGCGAGCGCCAGCGTAAGCCCGAGGCAGACCGTAAGCATCTGCTCGGTGTAGAACGAGACGTTGAAGACCTGTCGCGGGACGTCGAGCACCCAAAGCACGACCACCGCCACCAGCAGCGACTGGAGAATGCTCGCGCACAGCACAGTTGCCCGCGATGCGGCAGAGGCAAACTCCGCCGCATCGGGGATAATGCGTTCTTCGCTCACTGAATGCTCTTGGCCTGGATGTTGTGTTCCTTGAAGTACTTCAAGGCACCCGGGTGATAGGGGATGTCGTAGCTCTTATAAAGCCCGGCGCCGGAAAACTCGCGCAGCGCCGGCTGGATGCTCACCAGATCCGGCTTGTTCTTTTCCAGGGTGTCGATGAGCTTGTAGACGACGTCGTCGCTCACCTTGCTGTTCGTGAAGATCATGTTGTCCCAGGTATAGACGCTCATCGGATGATCGACTCCGATGAAGAACGGGCCGGGCTGGGCCGGCGTGAGATAGCCCTCGGGCAGGATCTTCTTGGCGGCGGGCATGCCGCTCGCCGGGATTTCCAGCGCCCGGATGCCGCCGACGGTCGCGTCGACCTCCCGCACTTTCGGCGCGCCGAACGCGAAGAAAAACATGTCGGCGGCTCCCGACGTGAAATCATCGGCCCCGCGGATCACATTCGGGATCAGCACCGGCGTGACGTCTTTCTCGGTCAGCCCGCCGGTCGCCAGGATTGCCTTGATCATCGGATCGAGCGTGCGCATCGCTGAATAGCCCATGCCGACTTTCTTTCCTTTGAGGTCGGCAATCGTTTTCATCGTCGTATCCTTGCGCACCCAGAAGGCGCCGCGCAGGGCGTGCAGCGAACCGATGAGACGCAGGTTGGGGTTGGCGGCTTTGGCACCTTCAACTTCAAAAATGTTTGCGATGCCGAACTCCGCCTCGCCGCGTGCAATGAGCGGAATCATCACCGACTCGCCGGCCGTCGGCTGCACCACCACGTTCAGTCCGGCTTTGTCCTTGAGCACCTTGGCGACAGCCGAGGCAGACGTGTGGTTGAGCGTCCCCGGCTGCATGGTGGCGAAGCCGTAGGTCTGCGCAGCGGCGATCCCCGCGCTGAGCGCAAGAACCGCGAAACCTCCCGCCGCGCAGGCGAGACGCGGAAATGCACTGTGAGTTCGGATCATGGTTTGTCCTCCCGGTCGTCTGTTTTTGGTTATAACGGCAGCCGCGCAGACGCGGCTCCGCCCTTGCCCTTCCGGCAATTTTGCACAGGATGGAAAGCAATGCGAGGTTGCGCGTTATAGATTTTGCCGTTTGCGGGACCGTGCCCAACAAATCAAGGCCGCTGCAGGAGGATCTCATGCAAATGCAACAGCTGAGTGCCGGGCGCGGCGCCTTGACCGCCGTGCGAACGGGCGCCGGCCGCGACCTCGTTATCCTCCATTCGCTGCTCGCCGACCGGCACGCATTCGATCCGGTGCTGGAGGCGCTGTCTGCCAAGCATCGCGTGAGCCTGATCAATCTGCCTGGATTTCATGGCTCGCAGCCGGCGATGCTGGCGCTGATGGATGCCTATCTTGCAATCATTGAAGACGGCTTCGACGAATTTGAAATCGCCAGGGATGCCGCTTTGATGGGCAATGGATTCGGCGGCACGGTTGCCCTGGCCTTTGCGCTCGCGCATCCCGAGCGTATATCCAAACTGGTGGTGAGCGATGCCGCAGCCGCCTTTCCTCCAGAGGGACGACAAGCGTTTGCGGTGATGGCGGAGAAGGTCGCCGAAGGTGGTCTTGGTAGCATTGCCGAGATCGCCGCGAAGCGTGTGTTTTCGCCGGCCTATCTTGCCGCGCATCCGGAAAAGATCGAGGAGCGCAAGAACGTTCTGCTCGCGATCGAGCCGAAGGCCTTCCACGCGGCGTGCAAGATCCTGCAGGAAACAGATCTAGTGCCACACCTTCATCGCCTCAAGGTGCCGACACTGGTTGTATGCGGCGAGTTCGATCAGGCGACGCCGCCCGCGCTCAACAGGCAGATCGTCGAGAAGGTCGCGGGCGCGCGATACGTCGAATTGCCGGGCTGCGGCCACTGCCCGCCGCTTGAGCAGCCGAAGCAGTTTCTTGCCGCGATCGGCGATTTCATCGGGCTCTAGCTATTCCTTGCGGTCGAATCGCCTGATCTCGACCTTTCCCCAAACGCCGTTTTGATAGAATGGGTCGGCGCGGTTGAATTTTTCCGCGCTTGCGCGATCGGATGTTTCCAGGATCATCAGGCTGCCGATTGAGGAGACACCATCGTCCGACACCAACGGTCCACCGACCGTAATGGTTACATCGAAAGCTTTCGCGTTCTTCAGATGTGCAACGTGAGCGCTATGCGCAACCTTGCGTTTGTCAGTCGCGTCGGGATTGTCCAGCGTGAAAACTGAAAACAGCATTGGTGGCTCCGATCAGTCGAGTGCCGCCAGCACCGCCCTGGCGATCGCGGCCGTACCGTCGCCGCCGCCATATTCCATCGGCTTGATGCCGCCGGCATAAGCCTTGTCGACCGCGCGCTCGATCCGCAACGCTGCTTCTGCCGCCGGCGGATGGTCGTGCCTGTCGGAGAGCCAGTCCAGCATCATCGCCGCCGACAGGATCATCGCGGTGGGGTTCGCCTTGCCCTGGCCCATGATGTCGGGCGCCGTGCCGTGACACGGCTGGAAGACCGCATGCTTGTCTCCGATATCGGCCGACGGCGCGATGCCAAGGCCGCCGATCAAACCGGCGGCGAGATCGGACAGAATGTCGCCGAAAATGTTTTCCATCACCATCACGTCGAAGGTCCACGGCTTGCGTACCATCAAGGCGGCACAGGCGTCGACATAGACGTGATCAGTCTTCACGTTCGGAAAAGCTTTTGCTCGCTCGTCGAAAATCGAACGAAAATACGCATAGGCCTTGAACGCATTGGCTTTGTCGACGCAAGTCAGAAGGCCCGGTTTTCCGCGCTTTTTGCGGCGCTCGGCGAGGCGGAGCGAAAAGTCGAACAGCCGCTGCGAGGTTTTGCGGGTGATCACCAGCGTCTCGCGCGCATCGTCATGCGTGACGATGCCTTTGCCCATCGATGCGAACAGGCCTTCGGTCGATTCGCGGATCAGGATGAAATCGATGCCGTGCCTGTGCGCGTCGACGATCGGGCTTGGTACGCCCGGAATGAGGCGGGCAGGGCGCACGCCGGCGTAGAGATCGAAAATGAAACGCAATTCGACCTGCGGCATGATCTCGGTATTGTCGGGATAGCGGACGCTCGGCAGGCCGCAGGCGCCGAGGAGAATGGCGTCCGCTTCCTCGCACAGCTTTACGGTCGACTCCGGCATCGACTTCCCGGTGTCCCTGTAGTGACCGGCGCCTGCCGCACTCTCGGTGAACCGGAATTTCAGACTCGGCGTCGTCGCCTCGATCCGCCGCAAAATTTCGAGCGTGGGTGCCATCACCTCCGGCCCGATGCCGTCACCCGGCAGAACGACGATATGGAAGGCGGTGTTCGCGGTCATGGAATTTCCGGGATGGTATTGTTGCGGTCGCGACGCTAATGAATACGTCCGCGCGATCGTGCGCAAGGGATCATTGAGGAAAGACCATGCCGCGGTTTGCCGCCAATCTTGGATATCTCTTTACCGAGCGGCCATTGCTCGAGCGTATCGACGCTGCAGCCGCCGCCGGGTTCAAGGCCGTCGAATTGCAATTTCCCTATGATGCACCGGCCACCGCCGTGAAAGCCGCGATCATCAAAAACAACCTGACTATTCTCGGGATTAACACGCCGCCCGGCGAGCGGGAGGGCGAGTTCGGACTGGCGGCGGTGCCGGGCCGGGAGAAAGACTGGCAGATCCTTTTTGCGCGCGCCCTCGACTACGCGAGCGCGATCGGCGGCAGCGCGATTCACTGTCTTGCGGGCAAGGTCGCGCCCGAGCAGCGCCCCGCTGCCGATCGCGTATTCATCGACAATCTGGCGCGCGCGGCCGACCTTGCGGCGGCCAAAAACATCACGTTGCTGATCGAGCCGATCAATGCGCGCGACCGGCGGAATTATTTTCTCAATCACGTCGAGCACGCGGCCGATGTGATCGCAAAGATCGGCAAGCCGAATATTCGGATGCAGTTCGATTTCTACCATGTGCAGATCGTGGGAGGCGATCTGACCTGCCGGCTGGAAAAGTTCCTGCCGGTGATCGGTCATCTGCAATGTGCCGCGGTGCCGTCGCGACATGAGCCCGATGAAGGCGAGATCAATTATCCGTCGGTGTTCGAAGCTGTGGATCGGCTCGGCTACCGCGGGTGGATCGGCGCCGAATATCGCCCGCGCGGCCGGACCGAAGACGGCCTGGGCTGGGCGCGCCCCTATGGCATCGTGCCGCCGCGTTAATTCACTATTGTCCACCAAACTTCTTGAAAACTAACGCCTTTTCGCTTTGCGGTTGGGTCGGGCGTTGCTAGATTGCCATCATGTGGGGACACAAAAAAGATCCAGGCAAGCCTGCAGAGATTCCTCAGCCGCTGAAAGAAGCGGTGCGCGAGGCGCGTATCGAAGCAGCCGAGCGCTCGGGCGTCGTCGTCGACTTGCGCGATGCGGATGTTGCCCGGCTCGATCTGCTCAACGATGCGCTCGATCCTTTGTTTGACGAAGTTCCGAACGACGTGGAGCTGTTCGATCGCGGGGTGAGCAAGGGCGACACTCCGCGACTGTGGATCGACGTTGTTACCCATGTCGAGATGGGCCGCGACAAGCGGCAATACCGTTTCGTACAGGACACGCGCTATGGCCGCGCGGTGCTTGCGGAATCACATGAAGTGCCCGCGATGGCGGATGCCATCAAGCGTTACGTCGCGCGCCGGCTGGTCGAACGCGAGCGCGCGCTTACCGACGATGCCGGACGCGGGGTCGCGCGGGCAGTCCTTAATCGCGGACGCCGCCGGCGACGCTGGCGTGCCGCAGGCACGTTCATCTTCGGGCTTCTTGCCGGCGTCGCGGGGCTTATCGCGCTTGCCATGCTGACGCGGCCCTAGCCGATCAGTTTGATCTTGTCCTGCTGCACGACCACGCCCGCGGAGCCGAGGCCGCGCGAAATCATGTCGCAGCGCCAGGCGCCGGTCGCGCCATCGATCCTGTAGAGATTGTAACCGGCGGCATCTTTGTCGTGTCCGGGCGCGCTGGATGCCGATGGAACGCCGACTGCGGGAATACGCGTACCTTTGGGTCCGTGCAGCCAATTGATCATGCGAAGATGATCATGCCCATGCAGCACCAGGTCGGCTCCGTGAGCGGCGATCACGCGCTTGAGGATCGAGGCATCCATCAGCCGCTTGTGACGCGCCGCATCGCTGACAGGCGGATGGTGAATCAGAATGACGCGGAAAAAGTCTTCGTCCTTGAGCTTGTTGAGGATCGCTGCGACTTCCGCGAGCTGCTTCGTCCCAAGCCATCCGGTGGCGAGGAAGGGCGCGGTCGGCACGCCGGTTGAGAGGCCGATCAATACGACATTGCCACGGCGCCGGATGAAGGGAAAACCGTCTTCGCCGTCGTCGTCGGACATGTACGCACCCCATTGCCGGGCGGCGAGGGCACCGGCTTCGCGCACGTAGACGTCGTGGTTACCCGGGACGAAAGTCACATCCTGGGCCGAGCCGAGGCTTTCCAGCCAGTCGCGGCCGCGCGGAAATTCGGCCGGCAAAGCTATGTTGGCGATGTCGCCGGTGACCGCGATGTGGTCCGGCGCCTGCGCCCTGATGTCAGAAGCAATCGCCGAGAGCACAGCCGGGTCGTGGATAAATTGGCGCCTTCTCCGCCAATTTATGTAGCCGGTCACCCGCTTGCCGATCAGCTCGCCCCAGCGCGGCTCGGGCAGAGGTGCGAGATGCGGGTCAGAAAGATGCGCGAGGGTCAGCATCGCTTCCTTGATGCGGGATCACGAACTCCCGATCAAGATGCCCGCAATGAACACGAGCACCCCACCGACAACCACCTGGAATGCCGCCTGCAGGAAGGGCGTATCCATGAAGCGGGTGCGGATCCACGAGATCGCCACCAGTTCAACTGCGACGACGAGAATCGCCGCGACAGTTGCGACATAGAAGTCCGGGATGAGGAAGGGCAATGTGTGGCCGACGCCACCGATCGCGGTCATTACGCCGCATACCGTGCCGCGTATCAACGGAGCGCCGCGGCCGGTCAGGGAGCCGTCGTCGGACAACGCTTCGGCAAAACCCATCGAGATGCCGGCGCCGACGGAGGCCGCCATGCCGACCAGAAAGGTCTCCCAGGTATTGTGGGTTGCGAAGGCTGCTGCAAACAGCGGCGCGAGGGTCGATACCGATCCGTCCATGAGCCCTGCGAGGCCCGGCTGCACGTATTGCAGGACGAACATGCGCCGCGCGGTTTCATCCTCCTTGGCGCGGGCACCAGTCGTGAGAATTTCCTGACTCAATTTATGGGCCAGGCTTTCATGGCCGGCTTCGGCTTCCGCGAGCTCCACCAGCAGCTGCCGCACCGAGACATCGCGCGCATTGTCAGCCGCCCTGCGATAGTAGCGCTCCGCCTCGAACTCCATGTTCTCGGCAAACTTGCGCACCTCATCGAGGCCGAGCGGCCGCGTGAGCCACAGGGGCTGTTTCGGGTGCAGGAAGCCCTTGACGTCCTGGCGGCGGATCAGCGGCAGGTAGTCCCCGAACTTCCTGCGATAGAGATCGAACAGCATCGTGCGGTGATGCACTTCCTCCTCGGCCATCTCGTCGAATACCTTTGCCGAGGCGGGAAACTGCTCGCGCAGGCCTTCCGCAAAGCCGCGATAGATGCGGCTATCCTCCTCTTCGTTGGTGATGGCGAGAGCCAGAACTTCCTGCTCGCTCAGATCGGAAAACCGTTTCACGCTGAACCTCGCTGTCGCTCGCGGAACGTTTTATGGCATATGCTGGAATCATTCTAAACAGAGAAACGATGCTTTCCACCGGCCGGCCAGTCCGGAAGCACTTCGGGACCAGAGAGAATTTCGGGACCAGAGAGAACAATGGAGCACGTGCATCGTCTGCGGCGCGCGCTTGAGCCGGTCATCCGCCGGGTCATTCATGTCTACTGGCGTTTCTCGCGCCCTGCGACCTTGGGCGCCCGCGCCATGGTGATCGACGGTGCCGGACGGATCTTCCTCGTCAAGCACTCGTATGTCGACGGATGGCATCTTCCGGGCGGCGGCGTGGAAACCGGTGAAACGTTTCTCGATGCGCTTGCACGCGAGCTCGCCGAGGAAGGGAGCATCCGGCTCGGAACAAGCCCGCGGCTCTTCGGCATTTACTTCAACAAACGGGCCTCGCGACGCGACCATGTCGCCCTGTTCATCGTCCGCGATTTTCTCCAGGACAGCGACCCGCGTCCCAATCGTGAAATCGTGGCACACGGCTTCTTCCCCCCCGATGCCTTGCCGGAGGATACCGTCCGGGGCACGCGTGCGCGTGTGGCCGAAGTGTTCGGTGACGCGCCGGTCAGCGAGTTCTGGTGAGCGCTACGCGCCGAAGCGTGCGCGATCGTGGGGCGCCGCAAAGTCGAGCTGCGGCCCGATCGGCACAATGCCGGTCGGGTTCACGTGCCGCTGGCTTCCATAATAGTGGCGCTTGATCTGCTCGATGCTCACGGTCTCGGCCACGCCGGGCACCTGATAGAGATCGCGCAGATAGTTCGACAGGTTCTGGTATTCGTAGATGTGCCGCCAGTTGCATTTGAAGTGCGAGTAGTAGACCGCATCAAAGCGGATCAAGGTGCAGAACAGCCGCCAGTCGGCTTCGGTGATCGTGTTGCCGACGAGATAGCGCTGCTGCGCAAGGACCTGCTCGAGTTCCTCGAGCGTATCGAAAACGTTGCGGAAGGCGTCCTCGTAGGCGGTCTGCGAGGCGGCGAAACCGGCGCGATAAACGCCGTTGTTGATGTTCGGGTAAATCAGGTCGTTGAATTTATCGATCTGCGCGCGCAAGGGTTCCGGATAATAGTCGGTCCGCGCATTCGTAAATGCGTCGAACGCGGAATTAAGCATCCGGATGATCTCGGGTGATTCATTGTTGACGATGGTCTTTCTTTTTTTGTCCCAGAGCACCGGCACGCTCACGCGGCCCGTATAGCGGGGCTCCGCGAGCAGGTAGATCTCCGACAGTTTCGATTTGCCGTTGACCGTGTCGCCGGTCGAGCCTTCGCTCACATTGAAGGTCCACCCATCCTTCAGCATGTCGGGCGAGACGACCGATAAAGACACGACGTTCTCCAATGCCTTCAGCTTACGGAAAATAATCGTGCGGTGCGCCCACGGGCAGGCAAGCGAAACATAGAGGTGATAGCGTCCGGCCTCGGCGGCAAAATCTCCTTTGCCGGAGAGACCCGGACTTCCGTCCGGCGTCACCCAATTGCGGAATTTCGTCGCCGGCCTGATGAAATGGCCGTCCTTGGTTCGCGAAATATCGTCCTGCCAGACGCCATCGACCAGAAGTCCCATGCCGATCTCCTTAACCTTCGCCGCTCTTCATTTAGGCTGTTGCGATGCGTTGCGCCACGGGCAATGGACCAAAACAGGCCCAAATGCTAAGCGGCAGCGCCTGAAACGGATATCTGATGTCCAAGAGCGAGCTCGCGCTCACGATATTGCCGGAGACCGCCGCCGACGCGCCCGCGATCGAGCGCCTGCACGAGCGTACCTTCGGGCCGGGCCGGTTCGCGCGCACGGCTTTCCGTATTCGTGAGGGCAGGGCCCATACCCTCGATCTGTCGTTCACGGCACGCATCGGCACATTGATGGTCGGCTCCGTTCGGCTGACGCCGATCTGCATCGGTGAAACCCGGGCCTTGCTGCTCGGGCCGCTGACCGTCGAGCCGCCGTTTCGCTCGCATGGTGTCGGCACGGCATTGGTCAAGCGTGCTCTCCAGGAGGCAAAAAAGGGCGGCCATAAACTGGTGGTGCTGGTCGGTGACGAACCGATCTACGCCAAGTCCGGCTTCAGGCGCATTGCAAAGGGACAGGTGAAAATGCCTGGTCCCGTCGATCCGGCGCGCCTTCTGGTGGCAGAGCTCGCGAACGGTGCCTTCGATGGCGTGGCTGGTCTGATCCGGCCGGACTGGGCTTAATTTTGTCATTCCGGAAGCCGAGCGCAGCGAGGCTATCCGGAATCCAGAGGAGTCGCACCCCGGACTGACCGGTTGAGTTACCGTCCTTCTCGTGCCCAGGTCACTGCCAGCGAGCCGACCAGCAAGAGCAGGCCGATCAGGCCGGCGAAAACCGGAAGCACGCCGATCCCGCGCACGACGCTGACGTCGCGCATCTTGAGGCCGATCCAGTCGTCACCCTTGAATGTCGTGCTGGTGCGCACGGCTACCACGCGGGGAACATTGAGACTGTTGTTCTCGGCCAGCCGCCGCGCATCGCCGCCGGTGGCGCTGCTCAACCCGTGCAGCACATCGGGCGTGGAGGTCACTTCGGCAAACTCGCGCGGGTTGGCGGGCCCGACATTGGTAAGCGCGGTGAGCTTTCCGTCGGTCGCGCGCCAGAGGCCGAGCTCGTTGGCGGTCGTTGCCGCACGCCAGAGCCCGGGCTCGACGGCATGAAGATCGATCGTGCGCGTCGCGCCGGTCGGCGACGTCAGCGTGACCTGATTGACGGTATCGGCCATCGTCTGCCGCTGCACGGTGATGTCTCGCCCGCGCACGATGAGCCGCAGCGCCTCTTCCTCGAGGTCGGGCTGTTTCATGAGCCAGTGCGACAGGCGCCGCAGCAGATCGAGATGCGGCCCGCCTCCTTCATAGCCGCGCGCCCACAGCCAGATGTGATCCGACAGCAGCAGCGCCACGCGGCCCT
This sequence comes from Pseudolabrys sp., assembly GCA_035701845.1. Taxonomy (GTDB): domain Bacteria; phylum Pseudomonadota; class Alphaproteobacteria; order Rhizobiales; family Xanthobacteraceae; genus Pseudolabrys. Next base: position 23,875 of record DASSRJ010000027.1, read on the forward strand.
GGCCTTCGCGTCCCAGGACCAGAAGCGGCTTGCCGTCCGGTCCCTGCATCACATTTGTGCCGGTGCTGCGCTTGATGTCGACCAGCCGGAACCAGTTGCTCCAGTGCGGCGGGTTGCTGTCCGACCCTTCAAGATCGCGCGTTACCGGATGACGCCGACCCGCCTCGGTGAGTTGGGGCTGGAATCGACGTTCGGTCACTTCGCCGGTCGGCTCTGCCGGAAGTATTCCGTCGAGCGGCGTGCGCCAGATGCTGGTCGGGCTCGCATAGTCCGGCCCGGCCGCAATAAGGACGGCGCCGCCGTCGCGCACGTATTTCGCGATGTTGTCGAAATAGATGAGCGGCAGCACGCCCTGCCTGGCATAGCGGTCGAAGATGATCAGCTGAAATTCGGCGATCTTCTGCTGAAACAGCTCGCGGGTCGGAAAGGCGATCAGCGACAGCTCGTTGATCGGCGTGCCGTCCTGCTTTTCAGGTGGACGCAGAATGGTGAAGTGGACGAGATCGACGGAAGCGTCCGACTTGAGAAGGTTGCGCCACGTGCGCTCGCCGGCGTGCGGCTCGCCTGAGACCAGCAACACGCGCAACTTGTCGCGCACGCCGTCGATCGAGACGACCGCACGGTTGTTTACCGGCGTCAGTTCGCCATCGAGCGGGGACGCTTCGATCTCGACGATGTTCGGACCCGCGTGCGGGATCGGCACATTGAATTTGACGTCGGTGTGGACCGTGACCACGCGTTTGCTGAGCACCTCGCCATCGCGGCGCACGGTGACTTCGGCGGCGCCGATCTTCGCACCCTGATCCTCGACACGGAAACCGACCGTCTGCGATTGCCCGACGATTCCGAAACGCGGAGTCTGCGTGAGCACGACGCGGCGATCGATTTCGTCCTTGTGTCCCGTAATCAGCGCATGCAACGGGGCGGAAAAACCAAGCGCGGATGCGTCCGCCGGGACGTCGTGCACGCGGCCATCGGTGATGAGGATCGCGCCGGCGACGCGGTCGGGCGGAACATCGGCGAGCGTCGACGAGAGCGCCGCAAACAACTTGGTGCCGTCGGTTTCTCCGTCGGCCGCGCCGGCCTCCGCCACGCGCACTTCGAGGCCTGGAATTCGTTTGAGCCGCTCGACGAGAGCGGCACGCGCGGCCTCGGTCTGTTGCGCGCGGTCGCCGAAGCCCTGGCTTGGGCTCTTATCGATGATGACCGCGGCGACTGACGGGATAGGCTCGCGGTCTTCACGCGTGAGCGAAGGATTGGCGAGCGCCAGTACCACCAGACCCAGTGCCAGCGCGCGCAGCGGTGCACCGCGGCTGCGGGCGATCAGCAAAACGACAGAAATGAGCGCCGCGACGGCGAAGGCCGCCCATACAACGTAGGAGGGGACCAGCGGAGCAAATGAAATGCCGAGGTTCACGATCTGCTCCTACTACTGCCCCAGGCGTTCCAGCAGGGCCGGGATATGCACCTGATCGGCCTTGTAGTTGCCGGTCAGGGCATACATCACGATGTTGACGCCGGCGCGGAATGCCAGCTCGCGCTGGCGTGGCTCGCCCGGCACCAAAGGCAGCATCGGTTGCCCGTCGGGCCGCAGTGCCCACGCACCGGCCAGATCGTTCGAGGTGATCAGGATCGAGGACACGCCGTCGCCTGCGCGCGCCGGACGATTGCTCTCTTCTTCCTCGCCGGCAGCGGGCAATGCCTCGACCCACAGTTGCCCGTTGGTGAAGCGGCCCGGGAAATCCCGCAGCAGAAAGAAGGTCTTTGTCAGCACATGATCGTGCGGGACCGGTTCGAGCTCGGGAATGTCGAGCGAGGACAAGATCGACCGTAATGCGATCATGCCGGGTCCGCGCATCTCCCCGCCGCGGCCCAGCGGAGCGTCGATCGCGTCGCGCGTGTCAAACAGCACCGTGCCGCCGCGCTTCATATATGCGTCGATCTTGTCGAGCGCCGCCTGGGTCGGTTTCGCCGCGCCCGGTGCAATCGGCCAGTAGATCAATGGAAAGAAAGCAAGCTCGTCACGCGCGGGATCGAGTGCGATCGGGTCGCCTGCTTCCAGCGCCGTGCGCTGGGCGAGGAACAGCGTGAGGCCCTGCAACCCGTTCTTGCTCACCTCGTCGACGGCGGCGTCGCCTGTGATGACATAAGCGAGGTGCGTCTGCAGCGTTGCCTTCATGGCGAATTCGTCGGCGGTCGCATTCGGGGCCGGAGCCGGAGCCGGGATCGGCCGGCTCGGAACAACGGGGACAATCGACGGCGGTTGCCGGGGCGGGCTCTGCGCCTGCGCGAGGTCCTGCGGCAGGCCAAGTCCGCACAGCAGTCCGAATACGATCAACGCGGCACTGACACGACGGCGTGGCCGCATCATCGACAGGCCGCCCGAGAGCCAGATCACCACCAGCGCATCGATCACGAGCAATGCCAGCGCGGCCAGGAATATCGGTCCGCGCAGATCCAGCGGCTCGCCTTGCCGGTATGCATCGATGCGCGCATTGAGCGACGATGCATCAAGCGGCGCCGGGCGGTCGTCCGGCGCGAGCGTGTTCACAGCAACCAGTCCTTCGGGCGGCCCATAGAAGCCGGGCGGGTGATCGAGACTGCCGCGCTGGGTGAAATTGCTGGGAATAGGACGTGCGGTGGGGGGCGGCGTCGAGAATGCACCAAAGCCGTCGAGCACGCGGGTCGGCGGCACGACCTGTGCCGCACGGGTGCCCGCCGCTTCATCGGCCGCCGCATTGCTGGCTTCGGCGGCTGCGCTTGATCCGGAGAGCGTCACCAGGCGGCGCAACATGTCGACGAATGCGCCGGAGAGCGGGAGATCGGACCAGCGGGTGTCGGCTGTCACATGGAAAAGCACGATCAGTCCCTTGCCGCGGCGCTCGGCGGTGACGAGCGGCGTTCCGTCCGCAAGCGTCGCCCAGGTCCGATCGGTGAGCTGCGAGTCCGGCTCGGCCAGCACCTGACGGGTGACGGTTACGTCGTTCGGGACCGGCATGCCGTTGAACGGCCCCTCGCGCGAAAAAGCGGCAAGTTGCTGCGGCTTGTCCCAGCTCAGGCTGCCGCCGAGGGTGCGGCCGCCGCGACGCAGCTTCACCGGCACAAGCTTGTCGTCTGCGCCGGCGAGGTGCGGCCCGGCAAAGCGTACAAGGACGCCGCCATTGTCGATCCATTTGTTGAGCGGATCGAGCGCCTCGTTGACGTTGCCGACATCGGCAAGGATCAGCATCGGCAGTTTCCGGTCGAGGAACTGGGTTATGGCTTCCGCCGGTGCAACGCCTTCAGCAAGCCGCACGTCCGCGAACGGATTAAGCGCGCGCGAGAGATAGTAGGTCGCGCCGATCAGCGGCTGCGAACGATCGGCCGTCGATCCGGATACGATGCCGACCGTGCGCCGCCGCCATCGCTTGTCCAAAAGCTGCACGGCGCCCGCCGAGCGCTCGCCGACGATTTCGAGGCGGGCGACGTCGTTGCGGATTTCGACCGGGAGATCGATCACCGCGTCGGTTTCGCGGTCTCCGGATTTGAAGTTGAACGGCGCCTCGCCCAACGGCAGGCCCTTGAGATCGATGGCGTTCACCATGCCGATGTCGCCCGCACCGGTTTGCGCGCGCAATACCTTCACGGTCAGCGCGCCCGCTGCGTTGTCGGCAGCGGCAAGCGCGTGCGGGATCGGCAGCCCGCCTTCGATGATGCTGAGCGGGTGATTTCCTATCGCCTGCTTCAGGCCGTCCACAAACGTCGCGCCTTTGCCGAGATCGACGCCGTCCGAAAGCCAGACGACTTCCACGTTCGGTGCCGCAGCAAGAAAGCGCCCGATGAGCGGCAAGGCGGCACTGCGGTCTATGCCGAAAGGCTTCGGCTTGATCTGCTTGATCTGTACGCGGGCCGCGCCCGCAAGGCCGAGGGAAATGTCGCGATCGATCTCCGACAGCGGCAGGATCGCGACGCCGCGGTTGTCGGCTTCGGCGCGCGCGATCATCTCGTCGGCGGTCCGCAGTCGCGCATCCCAGGACGCGGCCGCCGGCCAGCCGTCATCGAGCATGATCAAGAGCGGCGCGGCGCGGTCCGTCGTCGCGAGCGGAGGGTTCCACAGCGGACCGGCGGCCGCGATGATGATGAGCGCGGCCAAAGTCAGCCGCAGCAGCGTCAGCCACCAGGGCGTGCGCGCCGGGGTTTCTTCCTTGGGAGCGATCTCGAACAGCAGGCGCGTCGGCGGAAAATCGATCCGGCGGGGCCGCGGCGGAACAAGCCGCAGCAGCCACCACAGCACAGGCAAGCTAAGCAGGCCGAGCAAGACCAGCGGCTGTGCAAATCCGAGCGGTAGTGATCCGATCATGCGGCGCTCGCGGGACTGGCCGTGGCGTGCCGGGTGCCGGCGACGAACGGCTGCGTGTTGTCGCCCATGCGCGAGTGTAGCACGAGCAGCAGTTCACTCGCGGGACGATCGGTACGGTGGATCGCAAAGCTCCATCCGCGCAGATCGGTCTCTGCGCGGATCGCGGCGCGATGGCGCTCGACAATCGCCTGGTAATCGTTGCGCCAAGCCTCGGCGCGGCCCGCGGTGACGCTGCCGGCGCCCTCGGGTTCGATGAACTCAACCCGCCCCGAATAGGGAAAGCTTTCCTCGGCCGGATCGACAATCTGGACGACGTGGCCGTGCGCGCCGGTGGCGGAAAGTTGCGTAATCGTACCGCGCACTTCGCTCATCGGAACCCACAGGTCCGACAGGAGCACGATCTCCGAGAGAGGAGATGGGGCAAAGGACGGCGGCAGGCTTGCGCGCTCCGTAGGGTCATGCAGGATCGCTTCGGCCATCTTTTCAATGACGTTGCGGCTCGCAGTCGGCCGGGTCAGGCCGGGAACACCGACCCGCTCGCCGCCCTGCACGAGCACTTCGGCCAGTGCAAAGGCCACGACGAGCGCGCGCTCGAGCTTGCTGTCTTTCGCCAGAGCGGAAGTAAAAGTCATCGACGGCGACCGGTCCGGCCAGATCCACACTGTGTGCGATGCTTCCCATTCGCGCTCGCGCACATAGAGGTGGTCGTCGCGCGCCGAGCGTCGCCAGTCGACGTTCTGGGCAGGCTCGCCCGACACGAAGCGGCGGTACTGCCAGAAATTTTCGCCGGGTCCGGCGCGCCGCCGTCCGTGCAACCCGTGAATGACCGTCGAAGCAACGCGGCGCGCCTCAAGAATGAGCCGGGGCATTGCGTCGGCCAGCTTGCGCGCGCCGACCGTCGCCTGCTTTACCGTTCCCGTCTCGATGTCGTTCGCCTTCGACTCCGCCATCGCAACTATCCGATGCGCGCTTTAAGCCGCCGGATCACATTCGGGATGGTTTCGCCTTCCGCGCGTGCCGCAAATGTCAGTGCCATGCGGTGCTTGAGCACAGGTTCCGCCAGCTCGAGCACATCGTCGACTGAAGGCGCAAAGCGGCCATCAAGAAGGGCGCGTGCGCGCACCGCGAGCATCAGTGCCTGGCTGGCGCGCGGGCCCGGACCCCAGGATATCAATTTGCCGATCTCGCCCGCCTCAGGGCCCGGACGTGCCGAGCGCACAAGCGCGAGAATTGCCTCGACGACAGACTCCCCGACGGGCAGCCGGCGAACCAGCCTCTGTGCCGACAGCAAATCTTCCGCCGTCATCGCCGCCTTGGCGCGCGATTCCTCCGCGCCGGTCGTGTCGAACAGAATTTTTCTTTCAGCGTCCTGGTCGGGATAGTCGACGTCGACTTCCATCAGGAAGCGATCGAGCTGCGCCTCCGGCAGGGGATAGGTGCCTTCCTGCTCCAGCGGATTTTGTGTTGCCAGAACATGGAACGGTTTCGGCAGATCGTGACGAACGCCGGCAACGGTCACATGCTGTTCCTGCATCGCCTGCAGCAGCGCCGATTGCGTACGCGGCGAAGCGCGATTGATTTCGTCAGCCATCAGCAATTGCGCAAACACCGGGCCGGCAATGAATCGAAAGCTGCGCTTTCCTCCCGGGCTTTCCTCAAGCACTTCAGTGCCGAGAATGTCGGACGGCATCAGGTCGGGTGTGAATTGAATTCGGCGCGCGTCGAGACCGAGGGCCGTGCCCATGGTGTCGACGAGTTTTGTTTTCGCTAGACCGGGCACGCCGACCAGCAGCGCGTGACCGCCGGAGAGGACGGTGACCAACGCGCGCTCCACCACAACGTCCTGGCCGAAAATAACCGCACCGATCGCCGCTTTCGCCGCGCGGACGTGGGCGGCTGTCGATTCAGCCGCACGAACGATCATATCTTCCAGTTTTTCCAGGCTCTCACCGCCGGCTTTCGCCATGATGTCGTTTCCTTTCGTCGCCCAACCGATCCCGCGCAAACATTGTGCAGCAAACGCGCCAAATCGGTTTTGGTGCGCTATTTAGGCCGAATCTGCCTCAATCTCCGGCCAAGCTTACGCTATCTTCCGCCGCCGGGCCGGGTGAATCACGAAGATGCGAACAGGCTCGCGGCAACCCAAATATCGAAGGAAAACAATGGCGAAGGCAGGGCAGAGCGGATTGGACGCGATCGCGGCGGGGCTGCCCCGCGAAAACAAGGGGCCCCCGCCCCTCGAACTCTGGAATCCGCCTTTTTGCGGCGATATCGACATGAGGATCGCGGCGGACGGCACCTGGTTCTATCAAAAGTCCCCGATTGGCCGGCTGGCTCTGGTCAAATTGTTTGCATCGGTGCTCAAGCGGGAGGGCGACAAACACTTTCTTGTGACACCGGTCGAGAAGGTCGGGATCGTTGTCGAGGATGCCCCTTTTCTCGCGGTGGAGATGAAGACATCTCGCGATAATACCGGGCAGGTCCTCGCGTTTCGCACCAACGTGGATGACTGGGTGACTGCAGGGCAGGGTCATGCTTTGCGGTTCGATCTGCAACCGGAAACGGGAGGCCTGAAGCCGTACCTGCACGTTCGCCGTGGCTTGTGGGCCAAGGTCACGCGTGCGTTGTTCTACGACCTGGTCGCGCTCGGTGATGAGCGTGAAGTCAATGGCAAGGCGATGTTCGGCGTTGCTTCGCAGGGCGAGTTCTTCCCAATGGCGGAAGCGAGCGCCGTGCGGGAGTTCGCCTGATGCAGCATCCGCTGACGGCGCTCTCGGGCGAAGAATTTTTCGCGCGCGTACGGGCGCGATTGACGCTCGATGTGCCGCCGGGCCTTACCGATCCAAAAGTGACACCTGGCCGCGGCGATCATGATGCAGACCCGGTGATGCTGAAAATCGCCGAAGTGCGGCCGATCCGTCCCGCCGCGGTACTGGTCCCGATCGTCGATCATCCCGAGCCGGCGGTGTTGCTCACCCAGCGTGCGCAACATCTGCCAGATCACGCCGGGCAGGTGTCGTTCCCGGGCGGCAAGATCGAAGGTGATGACGCAGACCCGCGCGCGTCGGCTTTGCGCGAGGCGGAGGAGGAGATAGGTCTCGGGCGCCGACACGTCGAGCCCCTCGGCTACCTCGATCTTTATATGACGACTTTGGGCTATCGCATCGTACCCGTGATCGCGCGCGTCAAGCCTGGCTTTGTGCTCAAGCTCAACCCAAGCGAAGTCGATGCGACCTTCGAGGTGCCGCTCGGTTTCCTGATGGACCAGAACAACGTGCAGCGTCACTCGCGCGACTGGCAAGGCATGACGAGGCACTACTACGCAATTACTTTCGGCGAGCGCTACATTTGGGGCGTGACGGCTGGTATCCTGCGCAATCTTTACGACCGGATTTACCGATGATCCGCCCGGTTCTCACCGAGGTCCTGCTTTTTCTCACGCCGTTCGTGCTCTACGCGGTTTTTTTGTGGGCCACGAAATCCGGCGTGCTGGATCTCAAGTCGTGGCCACTGATGCACGTTCTTTCGCTTGCGATCGCGGCGCTGGTGCTTGTGCTCGGCAGCTTCGTCTATTTCGCACACTTCTCGGGCGCACCGCCGGGATCGACCTACGTGCCCGCCCATATGGAAGACGGCAAGTTCGTGCCGGGGACTACAAAATAATGGCTCCGGAGGCTGGCCGCACCGAGCGCAAATTCAGTGATGCCGCCTGGCTGACGTCCGGCGCATTGCCGCGCCTGCTGGCTGTGCTTGACCGCGATGGCGAGGAGGCGCGCGCTGTAGGCGGCGCGGTCCGCAACGCACTGCTGGGGGCACCGGTTCTCGAGGTTGACGTTGCCACGACGGCTGTCCCGGACGAAGTCGTCAAGCGCGTGACCGCGGCGGGCTTCAAGGCTGTTCCGACCGGCATCGAGCACGGCACGGTGACCGTCGTCATCGACAAACATCCTTTTGAGGTGACGACGCTGCGCAAAGACGTCGAAACCTATGGCCGGCATGCCAAGGTCGAATTCGGCCGCGACTGGAAAGCTGATGCCGAACGGCGTGATTTCACAATCAACGCATTGTCCGCAATACGCGACGGCACGGTCTACGACTATGCCGGCGGAATTGATGATCTTGCTCACCGTCGCGTGCGCTTTATCGGTAGCCCCGCAAAACGCATCGAGGAAGACTACCTGCGCATTTTGCGGTTCTTCCGCTTTCACGCCAGCTATGGCTCCGGCCATCCTGATGCGGCTGGCCTGGCTGCCTGCATTGCCGCGCGGAAAGGGCTCGACCAGCTTTCGCGTGAGCGCGTGCGGATGGAACTTCTGAAACTGCTGGTGGCCCCGCACGCGACGGCAACTCTTGCCGTCATGGCGCATGCCGGGCTGCTGCTGCTTGTGCTCGGCGGTGTGCCCTATCTTGCCGATTTTGAAAACGTGGCAAAGGTCGAGGCGGCGACCGGAGCGACTCCCGATGCGGTGCGCCGCCTTGCAGCGCTCGGCGTCGTTATTGCGGAAGATGCCGAGCGGCTGTGGCAGAAATTACGACTCACGAACAATGAATTCGAGCGGCTGGCGTCAATGGCAGAGGGTTGGCGGCGCATTTCGCCGGCACTCGGGGAGAACGCGGCAAAGGCGCTACTCTATCGCCTCAATCCGCAACACTTCACCGATCACGCGCTGCTCGGATGGGCCCGCTCCGAGGTCAGCTCCCACGATGCAAAGTGGCACCGGCTTGCGACGCTTCCGCAACGGTGGACGGCACCGGAATTTCCATTGAAGGCCGCGGACTTCATGAAACGTGGCCTGCCGCAAGGGCGGGCGCTGGGCGCAGCGCTTGCGGTGGCTGAGCGGGCCTGGGTCTCGGCGGGATTTCCGCAAGAGCGACGCGCGCTCGATGACATCGCCGATGCCGCCGCGAAAAGCGCGGCTGGCTTATGAATGTTCTCTCCGGCTTTGCCGATATGTCTTTCTGGCAATTGGTCCCGGTTGCGGCATTGGCGTTGTTTGCCTCCATCATAGGCGGCGTGTCCGGTTATGGCACCGGTGCGCTGATGCCCCTTGTGCTGGTGCCATTGGTTGGTGCCGAGCCGGTCGTGCCGATCATCGCCATCTCGGCGCTGTTCACAAATTCCAGCCGCGTCTTTGCATTTCTGAAATATGCCGACTGGCGCCGCGCCGCGATCGTCCTCGCTGCGTCGGTACCGACATGTGTAATCGGCGCCTGGGGTTATACGCGCCTTTCCAGCGCCGGAGCGGCGCTGGTGATCGGCGGCATGCTGATCGCGAGCGTGCCGCTGCGGCGCCTTTTGCGCCATCGCGGCTTCAAAGTCGGCGATACCGGGCTTGGACTCGGTTCGCTGGGTTATGGCCTGGTTGTGGGCGGCACGGCCGGCTCGGGCGTGATCCTGCTGTCGCTGCTGATGGCGGCCGGCGTCGAAGGCGCGAGTGTTATTGCCACCGATGCCGCGATCTCCATCGTGATCGGAATCGTGAAGATTTCCGTTTTTGGATTGGTGGGTGTCATCACGGCGCAGGTCGTCGCCTTCGCGCTGTTGATCGGCATCGTGGCGCTGCCCGGAGCCTTCCTGGCGAAGGCTTTCGTCGAGAAAATGCCGGTGCACGTTCACACGGCGATCCTCGATGCGGTCGTGCTGTTGGGCGGTCTATTTCTCGTTTATGGCGCGTTGCGTTGACGAGTCTCGACGAAGCTTACGGCCATTTCACGACCGGCGGCATCGAGGATAAAATCGACTCGACGTTGCCGCCGGTGCGCAGCCCGAAAATCGTGCCACGATCGTAGAGCAGGTTGAATTCCACATAACGGCCGCGCCGGATCAGCTGCTCCTCGCGCTCGGCGTCCGTCCACGGCTGCGTAAAGTTCTTCCGCACCAGGTTCGGATAGACGCGCAGGAAGGCGCGGCCGACATCCTGCGTGAAGGCGAAGGTCTCGTCCCAGTCGGTTTCCAGGTAATCGTAGAAAATGCCGCCGACGCCGCGCGGCTCATCGCGGTGCTTGAGGAAAAAGTATTCATCGCACCATTTCCTGTACTTGTCGTATGGCGCGATTTCGGCGTGCGCGTCGCATGCTGTTTTCATTGCGGCATGGAACGCGATACTGTCGGGATCATTGTGAACACGGCGCTTGTCCAGCACAGGCGTGAGATCGGCGCCGCCGCCAAACCACGACTTACTGGTCACGACAAACCGCGTATTCAGGTGGACAGCCGGCACATTCGGGTTGTGCGGGTGCGCAATCACCGAGATGCCGGAGGCCCAGAAGCGCGGGTCCTTCTCGGCGCCGGGAATTTCCTTTCGGAATTCCGGCGCGAATTCGCCGTGCACGGTCGAGCAATGTACGCCGACTTTCTCGAACACGCGGCCGTGCATCATCGCCATCACGCCGCCGCCGCCATCCGGGTCGGCTTTAGCCGACCCGGTACTTAAAGTGCCGATCTCGGATAAACCCGAGATCGGTTGCGCACCGCCATGGTTGGTGCGCTGCCAGGGCGTACGGACGAAGCGGCCGGCCCGGCGGTCGGCGAAAGGAGCGTTCGCCGGCAGCGCATCCTCCAGGCCCTCAAGCGCGGCGCAGATGTCGTCGCGCAGCGTTTCGAACCAGGTGCGCGCGCTGGCTTTCCGGATATCGAGTGCGGAGCGATCCATTTTTCCATTAACTCGTTAGGGCAATCCTATCACCGCGCAATATTCCGCGTTTGCCGCAAGGCCTCGCCAGCCACCATTGCAGCCGCTACGGCAATATTGAGTGAGCGCATGCCGGATTGCATCGGGATGCGCAGGCGGACGTCGGCCCGCTCGTGGACGGTTGGCGGAACGCCGGCGCTCTCGCGGCCGAACAACAGCACCTGATCTGCGGTGAACGCATGATCGAGGTAGGACCGCTCCGCCGCCGTGGTCAGAAGCACGAGCTGAAGCCGCTCGCGCCGTCGCCATTCGTCGAAGGTCGCAAACGAGCCATGGCGGACAATGCTGACATTGTCGATGTAGTCCATGCCGGCGCGGCGGAAGGCGCGATCGGTCACCGGAAAGCCGCTTGGCTCGATGATGTGCGCTTCGAAGCCGAGGCAGGCGCATAGCCGGAGAATCGTCCCGGTGTTCTGGGGGATATCCGGCTCGTAAAGCGCGATCAGCATGGTGGGCCCGACACTTCTCATTGACCGGCACGAAGCCGCTATAGACAAATGATTTATGCGACTAATCCTCGCGGGCGGGTTCAATCAGGCCAAATGGGTACTGGTCAGCTGCCGGATTGCGCGCATATGTAACATTTAAAGCGCGCCTGGACGCAAAACCGGTGGCCACTTTTGCCGGGCGCGCTTTTGCGGGCTTGCGCTCTTACGGCAAGGGTGCCAATAGAACCCCACCGACGCGCTGCCCTGCCTTTTCCGGGGCTGCCGCAACCGGTCCGCCCCGCCGCCCTTCGGACTTCGGTCCCGGGTTCCAGCCTCGGGCGGGATGAACAAGCCATCGGAGGAGAGGGCTAAAGACGTGACGACCGTGTCTTCGGCGGAGCACACGCGCCGCGACTTTCTTTATATAGCCACCGGCGCCGTCGGCGCGGTGGGAGCTGCGGCGGTCATGGTCCCGCTGATCGCGCAGATGAATCCGGACGCCTCGACCATCGCGGCCGGTGCGCCGATCGAAGTCGATCTCACTCCGATCGCCGATGGACAGATCATCAAGGTGTTCTGGCGCTCGAAACCGATCTTCATCTTCCACCGGACCAAGAAGGAGATCGAAGAAGCGCAGAACGTGAATGTCGCGAGCCTGCCCGATCCGGAGCCGGATTCGGCGCGCGTCAAGCCGGGCCACGATCAGTGGCTCGTGGTCATCGGTATCTGCACGCATCTCGGCTGTATTCCGCTTCCCCATCAGGGCGAATATGACGGCTGGTTCTGTCCCTGCCACGGCTCGCAGTACGACACGGCGGGGCGCATTCGAAAGGGTCCGGCACCGAAGAACCTGTACCTGCCGCCCTACAAGTTTGTTTCCAACACCAAGATCCAGATCGGCTGAGCAAAATCGCATTCAAGGTTCAATCATGAGCGGACACTCGACCTACCAACCGCGGAACAAATTTCTGCAATGGTTCGAGAAACGGCTGCCACTCGGCGGCCTGATTCATTCTTCATTCGTCGTGTACCCGACGCCGCGCAATCTCAATTATCTTTGGACTTTTGGCGGCATTCTCGCATTCATGCTTGGCGTGCAGATCATCACCGGCGTTGTGCTGGCGATGCACTACACCCCGAACGCCGATCTTGCCTTCAAGTCGGTCGAGAACATCATGCGCGACGTCAACTTCGGTTGGCTCTTGCGGTATCTGCACGCGAACGGCGCCGCAATGTTTTTCCTCGCGGTTTACATTCACATGTTCCGCGGCATCTACTACGGGTCCTACAAGGAGCCGCGCGAAGTACTGTGGATTCTGGGTGTCATTATCTATCTCCTGATGATGGCCACCGGTTTCATGGGTTACGTGCTGGTTTGGGGCCAGATGAGCTTCTGGGCGGCAACCGTGATTACCAACCTGTTTTCCGCGATCCCGGGCGTGGGCGATGCGATCGTCACGTGGTTGTGGGGTGGTTTTGCCGTCGGCAATCCGACGCTCAATCGTTTCTATTCGCTGCACTATCTGTTGCCTTTCGTCATTGCGGGCGTGGTGGTGCTGCACATCTGGGCGCTGCACGTCGCCGGACAGAACAATCCGACCGGCATAGAGCCGAAATCGGACAAGGACACCGTGGCATTCACGCCTTACGCGACGGTCAAGGACGGCTTTTTCATGGTCGTCTTCTGCATCGTTTACGCGTGGTTCGTGTTCTACATCCCGAATTATCTCGGCCATGCCGACAACTACATCCCGGCCAATCCGGGCGTGACCCCGGCGGAGATCGTGCCCGAGTGGTATTACCTGCCGTTCTACGCCATCTTGCGGTCGATCCCCGACAAGCTGATGGGTGTGATCGCGCTGTTCTCCTCGATCATCATCCTTGCATTTATACCCTGGCTCGACACCTCGCGCGTGCGCTCGGCGCGTTACCGTCCGCTCTTCAAGCAGTTCTTCTGGCTCTGGGTGATTGCTTGCATCGGCCTCGGCTGGCTCGGCTCGAAACAGCCCGAGGGCATCTACGTCATCATGTCGCGTATATTCACCGTCTATTACTTCGCCTTCTTCCTGATCGTCATGCCGCTGCTCGGCATCTTCGAAAAAACCAAGCCGCTGCCGAATTCGATTTCGGAATCGGTTCTGGGCGCCAAAGCGTGAGCGGGGGCAGGGCAATGTCAGCTTTGAAACGCACCGTATTCGCCCTTACTCTCGCCGGCGCTGCCGCCGCGCTGGTTCTACCCGCATCGGCCGAAGAACAGGTGCCACCGCCAAGGCACAAGTGGTCGTTCGCCGGCCCCTTCGGAAAATACGACGAAGGGCAGCTGCAGCGGGGCTTCAAGGTTTACAAGGAGGTCTGCGCGCTCTGCCATTCGATGACCATGGTTGCGTTCCGCAATCTCGCCGAGCCGGGTGGTCCTGGCTTCAGCGAGGCGCAGGCAGCCGCAGTGGCGGCCGAGTACAAAATCCCGGACCTGGATGACAAGGGTGCGCCCATCGAGCGTCCCGGCCGGTTGGCCGACTATTTCCCGTCGCCGTTCCCGAACGAGCTCGCAGCGAAGGCAGTGCATGGCGTCGCGCCGCCGGATATGTCGACCCTGGCGAAAGCGCGCACCTATCAGCGTGGCTTCCCATGGTTCGTGTTTGACATGTTCACGCAGTACCAGGAGGAGGGCCCCGACTACATCGCCGCCCTTTTGAAAGGCTACGAAGAACCACCGAAGGGCTTCCAGCTGCCGGAAAATGGCCACTACAATAAGTATTTCCCCGGCCACAATATCGCGATGCCTCAGCCGCTGCAGGACGGCCAGGTGACCTATGACGACGGCGCGCCGCAGACGCTCGATCAATACTCACAGGACGTGGCGGCATTCCTGATGTGGGCCGCCGAACCGCACCTGGTGCAACGCAAGCGGATCGGTTTGCAGGTGATGGTCTTCCTGATCGTGCTTGCGGGTCTGATGTACTTCACCAAGAAGAAGGTCTGGCACAACGCCTGAGCTCGGGCGCGGACCGAAGAAAACCGTCAGCTGAAGCTGCGGGGTGGGGTCACCTCCTGCAGAACGGAAAGCGCTCCATTCCGCGCAGGCCGTTAAGCACATCACACTTGCTCTCGGGGCCGGCGCGCAGAAGCAACGCGTGCTTGATCGGCTCCGCCTGACTGAATGCAACGTGCAACGCGATCAAGGTGACGCCCACCGGATAGGTCCACCGGTGGTTTTGCAAATCCGTCAATTTCGCGAGCAAAAGAGCTCCGGCGATGATGATGAGCGGATCGGTGTAGTTGAAATAATCCTGCTTCAGTGCGCGGGCGGCCTGCAAGGTATCGACGGCAAATACCGCGCAGATCAGAAACGAAGCCTGCAGCGCCACCTTGTATTCGCGGCGCCGGAACGCGACCACGATTCCCGCGATGATCACCCACTCTAGGAAAATTTCCGGACGTGGCGAGGTTTGAAGAAAAAACGTGTGATGGATGAGAAAGCCCCTGATGCTGTCGAAGAGCATAGCAAAGGGAAGGCCGCAGCCGCCCGGACCGCATTGCGCGTCCACAGGAGCGACGAAATAGTATAGCGCGTCGAGCGGACTGATGACCTTTGCGATCGACGATGTGGCCCGATAAAAAAATAAAGGCAGAAGTCCGAGCGAGATGCCGGCAATAACCGAGAACGCCGCGGTCAGAGCTTCGGCCAGTGGTACGCGCCAGAGCAGGCCGAACGCGAGCATTCCCGAGGCGATCCAGAAAACCAGCATTGCCTGAAAAACACCTGCGCCGAAGACACGGCGCATCGTGAGCAATGCGTCATCGGCAAAAAGGCCCTGCCGCACAAGCGGTGCCGCGGCTATCGCGGCCAACAGGGCAAGCATGGCACTTGCCGCCAGCGCCCAGCCGGCGCGCTGCTCGGTCCAGAAACCACCCCGCTGGGACGGCTCGCCAAACGGCAGCAACAGGACCGGCAGCGTACCGATCAGGAATATTGCCTGAACTTTGTTGTCCATTGCCAACGTCGCGAAAAATGCACCGGCGCCGATCAGCATCGGACGTGTGGTCATGCGCGGGGACCGTGCCGAAATCAGCAAGATGAGCAAGGCGATGGCAAAGAACGCGCCGGATAGGAGCTCGGGCTTGACCGATCGGACTGACATCGCAATCCCGCCCGAAAACGCAATCGCAAATGTCCCCAGCAGCGCCACGCGCCAGTCCTTTACGAGGGCGCGGAGCAGAAAGGCGAACGCTGTTACGTAGACGAGGACAATGAACAGGCAGAGCAGCCGCGCGACCTGGACGGCATGGGTCCAACTTCGCGTAAACGCGGTTACGTCGCTGGCCAACGGCATCGTCGAGAGTGAATAGGTTTCGAGCAGACCGAGGCTGTGCAGCGCGCGATAGGTTGCGCTGAGCAAAGCGACGATGAGATGAGCCGGATGGAAGTCGATCTGCCGGGGCAGGCCGTCATTCTGCAGGAAGGCATCGAAGATGAGGAGAATATCCTGATCGGCGATACGCCAATACGGACTAAAAAATCCGAAGAGAAAAAATGAGACGACCAGTCCGGCAAGGATGACAAGGAGACCTTGCGTCCAGCCGAGCGGGGTGAGGCGGGCTAAAGACATCGGAATGCCGACAATCGATTAATGCCTTCACCCATGTCCGCTGCTACTGTCCGGCAACGCATTGCTGCGCTCTGTGTTTGATGAAGATATACACGGCAGGAATCGAAGGGACTAGGTCACAATGATTCGGGATCGCGGAAAGACGGCATGACCAAATCGGTCCTCGGCATTATCGGCGGGTCGGGCATCTATGATCTGCCTGGACTCATGAACGTGCGCGAGGAGCGCATCAAAAGTCCATGGGGCGAGCCATCCGGCACATTGCGCATCGGCGATGTCGGCGGGTTGCCGGTCGTTTTTTTGTCCCGCCACGATCAAGGACACCGCCTTTCGCCCTCCGACATCAATTACCGGGCCAATATCGACGTGTTCAAGCGGGCCGGCGTCACGGATCTGGTCTCGCTGTCGGCCTGCGGTTCATTTCGCGAGGACCTTCCACCTGGCACACTCGTCCTCATCGACCAGTTCGTCGACCGCACCCACAAGCGCGAGAGCTCTTTTTTCGGCAGGGGCATGGTGGCGCATGTGTCGATGGCGCATCCGGTCTCGCCGAATTTGCGCGCGCATTTGCGCGAGGCGGCGCGCGCGGAGGGAATGGAGCCGCATTGGGGCGGCACCTATGTCTGTATCGAAGGGCCGCAATTTTCGACGCTTGCCGAAAGCCTGACATACAAGCACCTCGGCTATTCAGTGATCGGCATGACCAACATGCCCGAGGCAAAGCTCGCCCGCGAGGCAGAGATTTGTTACGCGACCGTGGCGATGGTGACGGATTTCGATTGCTGGCACCCGGACCATGATGCGGTGACCGTGCAGGACATCATCAAGGTGCTGCTGTCGAATGCGGAGAAAGCCAAGCGTCTGGTTGCACGTCTCGCGCGCGACTTCCCGCGTGAGCACGAGCCCTGTCCTGTCGGCTCGGATCGTGCGCTCGACACCGCGTTGATCACCGCGCTCGAAGCACGCGACCCCGAGATCGTCAGGAAGCTCGATGCCGTCGCGGGCAGGGTTCTCAAGACACGCTGACAACCTCGCCTATTGTACCTGCCGATATTGTTGGCCAGACTGCCGCAACACGCACGAGGGGTCCGATGCGCATCGTCGATCTGCAGCAACAGTCGAAAGAGGAATGGCGCTCCGGCGTCATGACGCGGATGAAGGCTTCCGCCGCCAACAATGCAACGCAGCTCTGTCTGTTCGAGCAATGGTGCGAGCCGGGTCACGGAGCGCCGACACATCTGCACGCTGTTGAGGAGGTGCTGTGCGTACGCGAGGGGACTGCGGATGTCTGGATCGACGACGAGCACGTCACGCTGACCAACGGGCAGTTGGTGATCGTTCCGGCCGGCCGGAAGCACGGCTTTTCAAATGCGGGCAGGGCTGTCTTGCATATTGAGTCGACACTCGCGGCGCCGGTGTTTGAGGCCGCGTATGACGACAAGCGTGAGACACCACGCCGGTGGCTGCCTGGTGCCGGAGCAATGCGATGACGTCCGGCGCGTTCCAAAACGACTTGCGCGCGGCCATCCGCTCGATCCCGGATTACCCCAAGCCGGGCATCATGTTCCGCGACATCACCACGCTGTTGGGCGATGCGCGCGCGTTTCGCCGTGCCGTGGACGAACTGGTGCAACCCTGGGCCGGGATGAAGATCGACAAAGTCGCCGGCATTGAAGCGCGCGGCTTCATTCTTGGCGGCGCGGTCGCGCACCAGGTGTCGGCGGGCTTTATCCCGATCCGCAAGAAAGGAAAGCTGCCCTACAAGCGCGTGAGCATCGGCTATTCGCTGGAATACGGCATTGATGAAATGGAAATGCACGAGGACGCGGTGGCAAAAGGCGAGCGCGTGATCCTTGTTGATGATCTCATTGCCACGGGAGGCACGGCTGAAGGCGCGGTCAAGCTGTTGCGGCAGCTGGGTGCCGACGTGCTGGCCGCTTGTTTCGTGATCGATCTGCCCGAACTCGGCGGCGCCGACAAACTGCGCAAGCTCAATGTGCCGGTGCGCACCCTGATGTCATTCGAAGGGCATTAGCCGCGGCGCGGACCCCACGGGCCGCTCTGGCCATTGCCGGGATCGACCGGCGGTTCGCCCGGCAGGAAAGGTTTGCCTTCGCTCTCATTCGGCTCGCCGCGGCCCCATGGGCCATCCGGCTCCGGCGCGGGGAGGCGGCCCGGCTCCTCATATTCGACCGCCAACGGCCCGGGGTCGTGTCCGCCCGCGTACTTCACCAGTGCGTCGACGCGGGCATCGACCGAAGGGTGGGTGGCAAACAGGTCGGCGAAACCTTCGCGCGGATTATCGATGCACATTTCCATAACAGCGGAATTGGCGGCATGGAGCTCGCCGCGTCCTTCGATCTTGCGCAGTGCCGAAATCATGGCATCGGGGTTCTTGGTGAGCTCGACCGAGCCCGCGTCGGCGAGAAACTCGCGGCGGCGGGACAGGGCAAAGCGGATGACGATCGACAGGATCCAGGCAACCGCAATCAGCACCAGTCCGATTATGATTGCCGCCCCGGCGCCGCCTTTGCGGTCGCCGTCGCC
>DASSRJ010000028.1:0-27448 GCA_035701845.1 Pseudolabrys sp.
TGGCGGGCCGACGATCACGGGCCTGCTCACGCTGCACTGTCCGCCCGATCAGGTCTATGCGCTCACAAACTTCCTGCGCGAGAACGGCGCAGAAGCTGTTGCGGTCGCCGATCTTGATTACGTGTTTTCCCGCGACAATCCGCTGTTCGCCAGGCTCGAAGCAGGATTGTAGTCACTTTGTCGCCACCGGGCTTGTCCCGGTGGCCCCGCTTGGGAAGGCATGGTGTCCGCCTAAGCGAGATGGCCGGAATTAAACCCGGCCATGACATCAATAATTACAGGCCCGCAAAGTCAATCGGCTTGTGCCGGTCGAGGGTGCGGTGCACCGGCGGCAGCGGATATTTCAGCCCGCTTGCGCAGTTGAACAGCAAGACCTGATCGGTGCGCTTCACGCGGCCGTCGGCAAGGCTCTGCTTGTAGGCCGCATAGGTCGCCGCGCCCTCCGGGCACAGCAGCAGTCCCTCTTCGCGCGCCATTTCGTCGAGCGCCGCGCTGATCGCCTCGTCCGGCACCGCGATCGCGAAGCCGCCGCTCTCGCGCACCGCGCGCAAAATGAGAAAATCGCCGATCGCCTGTGGCACACGGATGCCGGAAGCGATCGTGTGCGCATTTTCCCAACGCGGCGCGTGCTCTTCGCCGGCCTCGAAGGCCTTTACCATCGGCGCACAGCCGGATGCCTGCACCGCGATCATGCGCGGACGTTTTTTGCCGATGAAGCCAATAGCTTCGAGTTCCGCGAAAGCCTTCCACATGCCGATCAGGCCCGTGCCGCCGCCGGTCGGATAGAAGATGGCGTCCGGCACCTGCCAGCCGAGTTGCTCGGCAAGCTCGAGGCCCATCGTCTTCTTGCCCTCGATCCGGTAGGGCTCCTTCAAGGTCGACGTGTCGAACCAGCCGACCTTCGCCTTCCCCTCCCCGACGATCTTGCCGCAGTCGTCGATCAGGCCGTTGACGCGATAGACGGTCGCCCCCTGCAACTCGATCTCGCTTACGTTCACTTCCGGGGTGTCCTCCGGACAGAAGATCGTCGTCTTGATCCCGGCACGCGTTGCATAGGCGGCAAGCGCTGCGCCGGCATTGCCGTTGGTCGGCATCGCCATATGCTTGATGCCGAGTGCTTTCGCCATCGACACTGCCATGACCAGGCCGCGCGCCTTGAACGAGCCGGTCGGCAGGCGGCCTTCGTCCTTGACCAGGATCTCGCCGCCGCCGAGTTTCGCGCCAAGGCGCGGCATGCGCACGATCGGTGTCATCGCTTCGCCGAGGCTGACAATGTCCCCGGGCCTGCGCACCGGCAGCAGCTCGCGATAGCGCCACAAATCAGGCGGGCGTGCCGCGAGCCTGTCCTTGCTCAAGGCCTTGCGCACGCCGCCAAGGTCGTAGCGCACCAGCAGAGGCTTGCCGGCGCGCGACAGGTTATGAACCTGGTCGGCTTCGTGGCGCTCGCCTGTAAATGCACATTCGAGGTGGGTGACAAAGCTCGGAAGCTTCGCCGTCAGATTATCGTCGTACGTCATGCAAGCGTCTGCCGGTTGTCAGTCGGTATTCTGGCGCGGCTCGGCGCGAAACACCAGAAAATGCGAGAGAGAAAAATTGACGACGAAGCTGACCGCGATCGCGGCCACCTTCGCAGCCCAGGCCGGAACGGAAAGGAGCTCGACCAGGCACCATACGGTTCCG
This sequence comes from Pseudolabrys sp., assembly GCA_035701845.1. GTDB lineage: Bacteria > Pseudomonadota > Alphaproteobacteria > Rhizobiales > Xanthobacteraceae > Pseudolabrys. Next base: position 1,681 of record DASSRJ010000028.1, read on the forward strand.
GTGTTGGCGAAGAAACCCATGATCTGCGAGAGCGCAAAACCGAGGTAGCCCTTGAGGTGCAGACGGCGGCCGGATTCGGCCGCGAATGTAATGGTCGAGTTCATGACGTATGAGCCGCTCACGGCGACAACCCAGGCGATCGTATTGGCGATGATGATCGGCAGGTTCAGGTAGTAATAGGAAAAGGAAAACACGCCGAAATCGATGACGGAATTGACCACGCCCACGACCGCGAAACTCGCGGCCTTGAGCGCGATGGCGCGCTCGTGCCAGGCCGCTGCGAGACGATCGAAGAGATTTTGGAGGGGCGCCGGAATCATCGCCGCGCCCGCTTAGCACGGCAAAACATGGGCCGGTAGGGCGGGCGCGACAGCACCCGCCCGGTGCGGTATAGATCGCGGGCAAAACAGGAGCGACAGGTTGGTAATAATGGCGGTGAGACCGACCAAAGCAGGCGCACGCACGCGGGGATCCTCGTCCGCGCCGCTGCTGTCGATCGTTGTGCCGTTGTTCAACGAGGCGCGAGGCCTTCCGGACCTGCACGAGCGCATTGCCGAGATCGCGCGCTATCTGCAGACCAAGCGCGGATTGAGCCTGGAGTTCATTTATGTCGACGACGGCAGTTCGGACGGCACCAGCGACATCGCCAGATCGTTGCCGGCCATGCCCGTCGACATCCAGATCGTCACGTTGTCGCGAAATTTCGGCAAGGAGGCGGCGCTGCTTGCGGGCCTCGACCACGCGCGCCCGGGCGCCCTTCTGTTCATGGACGGCGACGGCCAGCATCCGCCGAGCATGATCGAAACGCTCGTCTCACGCTGGCTCGACGACGGATATGACGTCGTTTACACCGCGAAGGCGCACCGCGAAAACGAATCCTGGGCGCGCCGGACGGGCGTTCGCACGTTCTATACGCTGCTCAATTGGGGCGCGCGCCACAAGATTCCGGAGGATGCCGGCGACTTCCGTCTGTTGTCGCCGCGCGCCGCGCAGGCGCTTCGGCAAATGCCCGAGCGCAACCGGTTTTTCAAAGGACTGTCGAGCTGGATCGGCTTTCGGCAGGTGCGCGTCGATTACGAGCCGGCGGTGCGTGAGCACGGTTCGACGACGTGGAATGCATGGACGCTGATCGGCCTGTCGATCGAAGGTTTGACGTCATTCTCGGTAGCACCGTTGCGCGTTGCGAGCCTGCTCGGCCTGTTACTCGCGGTCACCGCCCTGTTTTTCGGAAGCTGGATCGTTCTCGAAACCTTGCTCTACGGCAAGGACGTCCCCGGCTATCCCTCGCTGGTGGTCAGCGTGATGGTCATCGGCGGCGTGCAGCTGATCCTGATCGGCGTGCTGGGCGAGTACATCGGCAAGTTGCTGTCCGAGATCAAGGGCCGGCCGGTCTATTTCGTTGCCGAGCACAGCGTGAAGCGGGCGAGTGAATCGGCCAAAGCGCGGCCGATGGCCTCGCGCGCAGCCGAATAACAGCTGCGGCATGAGCGCGAACCCACGGCGCATCTGGCTGTGCGCGGACGACTATGGCGCCGCACCGGGTGTGAGCGCGGCAATCTGCGAGCTGATTTCCCGAGGGCGAATTAATGCGACGTCGGTCATGGTGGCGGCGCCGCACTTCAACAATGACGAAGCCGCGGCGCTCGCCAGGCTCAATACGGGCAAAAAGCGCGTAGCGCTGGGATTGCATGTCACTCTGACGGGCCCGCTGCGGCCACTGAGCGCAAATTTTTCACCGTTGCGGCAGGGCCGTTTCCTGCCGCTCAACACGATGCTGCGGCTGGCGACCGCGCGCCGATTGCAGCCGAAACCGCTGACCGACGAAATTGCAGCGCAGCTTAAAAAATTCATCGATGTGTTCGGACGGCCGCCCGATTTCCTCGACGGCCATCAGCACATCCACCTGTTTCCGCAGGTGCGCGACGCCTTCCTTGGAGTGGCCGCCGAGCGCACCCCAGCGGCATGGGTCCGGCAATGCGGCCGGCCGCGGCGTGGACGGCGGCTGCGCGATCACAAGGCGCTGGTGCTCGACATTCTGAGTCTCGGCTTTCGGCGCAAGGCAAAAAAGCTCGGTATTGCGGTCAATCCGGCCTTCGCGGGCTCCTATGCCTTCAAGGCCAGGGTGAATTACACCAAGCTGTTCCCGCGCTTTCTGTCGGGGCTGCCGGACGGTGGCCTGATTATGTGCCACCCCGGTTTCGTCGATGCCGAGCTAAAAGGCCTGGATTCGCTGACAACGCTGCGCGAGCAAGAATTCGCCTACTTTGGTTCCGACGCTTTTTTGCAGGTTCTTGCCGAGCATAATGTCGCGCTTGCGCGCCCCCACTAGCGAAACCGGCGCCAGCGCCTATTTAACGCGGCGCAACGTCATGGGAGGGCGCGATGACCCCACAGGAACGTCAACTGGTCGAAGACCTTTTTGACCGGCTCGCGCGGCTCGAAACGGCTCCACGCGACGGTGAAGCCGAACGCGTGATCGCGGAAGGCCTTCGCCGTGCGCCGAACGCCATCTATCCGCTGGTGCAAACCGTGCTGGTGCAGGACGAGGCGCTCAAGCGCGCCGACGCCCGCATCCGCGAGCTCAGCGGCGACGATACCGAAGCTGCCAGCGGCGGTTTTCTCGACAGCATGCGGCAAGCGCTGACGGGACGCTCCACATCCGTTCCAAGCGTGCGGCCGAACGCACCAGACCCGCGGTGGAATAGCGGCGGTGCGCTACCGAACACTTATGCCGCGCCCGCGCAAGGTAGCGGCTATGGCGGCGGATCGTTCCTTGGCACCGCGGCGGCGTCCGCCGCGGGTGTGATCGGCGGCGCCCTGTTGCTCAACTCGATCAGCTCGATGTTCGGTCATCATGGCGGAAGCGCATTTGCAGCCGTGCCGCAGCAGGGTGGCTCGCCATGGGACAGCAACGCCGCCGGCAGCGATCTCGCGCGTGACGCAGGGATCAACGATATCGGCGGCGCCGGACGCGGCAGCGCACAGCCCGCCTCGCTGTTCGGCAACGACGATGATGCCGATCTCGTAAGCGATTTTGACGGCGACACCGGTGGCGACCCAGGTGGCGACCCAGGTGGCGATTTCGGCGGCGACTTTGGCGGCGGCGACAGCGCCTGAGCGGCTATAGCACCACGACCTTGGTGCCGACCTTCACGCGCTCGTAGAGGTCGATGACATCTGCATTGCGCAGGCGGATGCAGCCGGACGACACGTTTGTGCCGATGGTCCACGGCTCGTTCGATCCATGGATACGATAGAGCGTCGAACCGAGATAGAGAGCGCGGGCGCCTAAGGGATTGTTCGGACCGCCCGCCACGAAATGCGGCAGGTACGGCTGGCGCTTGAGCATTTCATCGGGCGGCGTCCAGTCGGGCCATTCCTTTTTTGCCGAAATCGCGTGCGTACCTGACCATGCGAAGCCGGGACGGCCGACGCCGATGCCGTAGCGGATCGCCCTGCCCTCGCCCTGGACGAGGTAGAGAAAATGGTTCGGCGTATCGATGACGATGGTGCCGGGCCCTTCCTTCCCGTCGTATCTGACCTCCTGCCGCTGGAAACGCGGATCCATTCGGCCGTCGTACCGCTGCTGATCCATACGCGGATCGACAGCCGCGTTGCCATATCCTCTGTAGTCGTTCTGCTCCGGCGGCGGCCCGTACCACTGCTGCGAGCCACGGCGCGACGGCGGGGCGCCATTGCCGAAAATGTATTCGATAAACCCGCCGCCGAGATTGGATGGCGCCTGCTGCTGCGGCTGTGCGGCCGCGACCGTCATGGGTTGATCGTCCGAATCGAGGGGCGCGAGCGACATCGGCTCTGCCGACGCAACATTCGATAGCAAAATTGCCGTCAACCCGACGAAACCTGAACGCAACATTGAACCACCCTGAACTTTCACTGTGTCAGGGCAGTAAAACGGCAAACGCCCACTGATTGGTAAATTGCCGTCAACCACGATTCCCTATGGTAAACGAGCGGTTTCCAGCTCGCCTGCCACTCTGCGATCGCGCAACGCCGTATTAATGCGCGTTCTCTAAGAACGCTGACGTCGTCGACCGGGAACCGCGGCGTGCAGCGCAAAGTCTTTCGTGTGGAGCAAATGATCGGAGCGCGCCGCGCACGCGGCGTCGCGCAGCCGCCTCAGATCGACCAACCCGCTGTCAGCGAAACGACCGCTGCGACCGAAGCCAGGGTCGCGGCGCAGGACGAGCTTGCGGCGCTCAGGGACATCGTTGCCCGTAACGCGCGCACGCTGATGGCCCTGATCAATGACGGCAAGGATCGCCGGATGGCGCGCGCGGCCGGCGAGCTCGCAGCCGCCGTCGAGAGCATGGAGACCGCGACACAGAAGGTTTTGGCATCGGTCGAATCGGTCGATGATTGCGCGCGCGTTCTCGTCTCAGCACTGACCGATGATTACCACCATGGTCTCGCACAAGACATTCAGGATCATGTCGTACGGGTTTATGAAGCCTGCAACTTCCAGGACCTGGCCGGCCAGCGCATCGGAAAAGTCATCGCGACCCTGGTGATGGTGGAAGAGCAGCTGTCCGCCGTGATCGAGAATTGCCACAACGTCGCCGGTGCAGCACGGCGGGACGGGGCTGCGGGGCCGCAGCCGAGCGGCCACCTCCTGAATGGCCCGCGGCTCGACGGGGCCGGCGGCCACGCCAGCCAGCAGGACATCGATTTGATGTTTGCCTAAGCCGGCCGGCGGATCAGAATAAAGCAGATCAACGCGACCGATGCGAACCCTGCCGCAAGGCCCAGCGCCCCAAGGTCCGAGGTGCGTTCGATCATGTACGCCATGATGAACGGCGCCGCCGCCTGCACCAGCAGGAACGGGCCGGCCAGCCGTCCCATCAGCCGTCCATAACCGGACGCGCCGAACAGCGCCAAAGGTACTGCGCCGCGGGTTATCGTGATCAGTCCATTGGCGCCGCCAAACATCAGCGCAAACGCTGCCGCCGTGGTTGTCGAGACGCCCAGCAACACCAACATCAGGAAAGCACAGAGAAACGTGGCGAGCGCAAAGCGCGCGATCCACAGCGGATGCAAATTGCGGCCAAAGGCGAACTCGATCAGGCGCGCCCCGACCTGGGCAGGGCCGAACAACGCGCCGATCCATACGACGGTGGCCGCGCCGATACCCTCGCGCGCAAAAATGGCCAGCAGGTGGGCCGATAGGCCGGACGGAACAAAGGCGTAAGATGCAAACGCGGAAGCTACAAGAATGAACGGCAATCCGTAGGCCGGCAGCACTTTCGCGGGCACACTTTCCGCATCAGACGCAGCAATGTCAGATTGGTAGCGTGTGCGCGGCAGCGCCAGAGCATGCAGCGGCGCGGCGACGCAGGCGAGCAGCGCCGCATAAATCAGATAGGTGCCGCGCCAGTCCACCCGTTCAAGCAGGAAGTGCGTCATCGGCCAGCTCACCGTGGAGGCGAACCCGCCGGCGAGCGTCAGCGCGGTAATGGGCCGGCGCGCGGCGATGCCGAAGATGCGGCCAAGCGTTGAAAACGCCGCGTCATACAGGTTTGCGGCCATGGCGACGCCAAGCACCATCCAGACCGCGTAGTAGGCGATCGGATGCACGGCGGAGACAATCAGGAACAGGCCAAGCGCGCCCGTCAGCGAACCGAGTGCCATCACGATATGGCCGCCGAAGCGGTCGATCGATCTGCCGACATAGGGAGCGATCAGTCCGGCGACGAGCAGGCCGATTGAAAATCCGCCCATGGCGAAGGAAATCGACCAGCCGCGTTCGGCCGCAATCAACGGAACGATCAGCACCGGCGTGTAGAAAATCGTTCCCCACGTCAGAATTTGCGTAATGCCGAGCACCGGCACGGCACGCCAGGGTCCATCGATAAATTCACGCGGAGAGATCATGAGAGGCGCACCAAAGCAGCCATGCGCAACTTTGCCACGCCGCTACGGTGAGCGGTAACAAATGACGATTTTATCGCGCAGGTGGCGGCGGTGGCACCGTTTTGGGCTTGGCTGGCGCGCGCGGCTTGGCCGCCGGCTTCCTGCCGCCCTCCGCGCCACAGCGGACATAGACCATCGTGCCGTAGCGGCCCTGCACTTCGGAATCCATCCAACGCAGAATCAGAATGCGGCCGTTGAACAAGACCACCTCGCGATCCTGCTGGCTGCCCGCTGGATCTTCCGCAGGCCCGATGAAAGTCTTGCCGCCCGGTGCGCCTTTCAGGGCCAGCTCGGTCGGCGTCGCCTGGTCCGCGAGGTGCATCATGACGCCGCCCGTCGGGCCGAGCGTGATGACGTAAGGTTGATTGCAGCCGCGGGCGGCAGCCGCTTCAGTGCGCGCGCGGTCTTCCTCCTTGTGATAGGCGGCAAGACCCCATCGGCCGACGATGTCCTGCGGCGGGAAGGCCGGCGGCAGCGCCGGACCAACAGCCGGAGCGGCCGGCGTTTCGGGCTGAGGCCCGGTGGCGCAGCCTGAGAGTCCAAGAGTAAGCAAAACAAGTGCGGCGGCACTCGAGAAGATAAGACGGGCGGGCTGACGCATTCCGGCTCCCCAGAGTCAGATCTCAACTTTGGAGGTCCTGAGCGGCCAGCGCAAGCACGCATTCGCAACTCATGATTTGCGCCTGTTCCGGCCCTCTCAGCTTGACACCCGAGCGCGAAGACAATATTTCAGGCAGCGTTTGGCACTCGCGGATCACGAGTGCTAAACCACTGATACATCTAAACTTTCTATTCACGAGACGCGCATTAGCGCCAAGAGGAAGCCCATGGCCAAAACCAAGTTTCGTCCCCTTCACGATCGCGTCGTCGTACGCCGGATCGACGCCGAAGAGAAAACCAAAGGCGGAATCATCATCCCGGACACCGCCAAGGAGAAGCCGCAGGAAGGCGAAGTCATTGCTGTCGGGCCCGGCGGCCGCGACGAGAACGGCAAGCTCATTCCTATCGACCTGAAGCCCGGCAACCATGTGCTGTTCGGCAAGTGGTCTGGCACCGAAGTCAAGCTTGACGGCGAAGAACTCCTGATCATGAAGGAGTCCGACATCATGGGCGTGATCGCCTGACACCGTACCCTTTGTTCAAGGAGTAATTTGAAATGGCTGCCAAGGACGTCAAGTTTTCCGGCGATGCCCGCGAAAGGATGCTGCGCGGTGTCGATATTCTCGCCAACGCCGTCAAGGTCACGCTTGGGCCGAAGGGCCGCAATGTCGTCCTCGACAAATCATTCGGCGCGCCGCGCATCACCAAAGACGGCGTAACCGTCGCCAAGGAAATCGAGCTCGACGACAAGTTCGAGAACATGGGCGCACAAATGGTGCGCGAAGTCGCCCAGAAGACCAATGATCTTGCCGGCGACGGAACCACCACCGCCACCGTGCTGGCGCAGGCGATCGTCAAGGAAGGCGCCAAGGCCGTCGCCGCCGGAATGAACCCCATGGACCTCAAGCGCGGCATCGATATCGCGGTGACCGCCGTGGTCAAGGACATTGAGAAGCGCGCAAAGAAAGTCGGCTCTACGGCGGAGGTGGCGCAGGTCGGCACGATCTCCTCGAACGGCGATGCAACGATCGGCAAGATGATCGCCCAGGCGATGCAGAAGGTCGGCAACGAGGGCGTCATCACGGTTGAGGAAGCCAAGGCGCTCGACACCGAAGTCGAGATCGTCGAAGGGATGCAGTTCGATCGCGGCTACATCTCGCCCTACTTCATCACCAATGCCGAGAAGATGCTCGCCGAGCTCGAGGATGCCTACATCCTGCTCCACGAAAAGAAGCTCTCCGGCCTGCAGTCGATGCTTCCCGTGCTGGAGTCCGTCGTGCAGTCGGGCAAGCCGCTCGTCATCATTGCCGAGGACGTGGAAGGTGAAGCAATCGCGACTTTGGTGGTCAACAAGCTGCGCGGGGGCCTGAAGGTCGCGGCGGTGAAAGCCCCAGGTTTCGGCGATCGCCGCAAGGCCATGCTCGAGGACATTGCGATCCTCACCGGCGGCCAGCTGATTTCCGAAGATCTCGGCATCAAGCTCGAGAACGTCACCACGGCCATGCTGGGCCGTGCCAAGAAGGTGATCATTGAGAAGGAAAAGACCACGATCGTGCACGGCGCAGGCAAGAAGCCCGACATCGAGGCCCGCGTCGGCCAGATCAAGGCGCAGATCGAGGAAACCACCTCCGACTATGACCGCGAGAAGCTGCAGGAAAGGCTGGCGAAGCTCGCCGGCGGCGTGGCGGTGATCAAGGTCGGTGGCGCGACCGAGATCGAGGTCAAGGAGAAGAAAGACCGCGTCGAAGACGCGCTCAATGCGACCCGCGCCGCAGTCGAGGAAGGCATCGTGGCCGGCGGCGGTGTCGCGCTGCTGCGCGCCAAGAAGGCGGTCGGCCGCATCCATGACGAAAACCCGGATGTCCAGGCCGGCATCAACATCGTGTTGAAGGCCCTGGAATCGCCGATCCGCCAGATCGCGGAAAACTCCGGCGTGGAAGGCTCGATCGTCGTCAGCAAGATCACCGACAACAAGTCCGAGACCTACGGCTTCGATGCCCAGAACGAGGACTATGTCGACATGATCGATAAGGGCATCGTCGACCCGGCCAAGGTGGTGCGCGCTGCGCTGCAGGATGCCGCCTCCGTTGCCGGCCTGCTGGTCACCACGGAAGCGATGGTTGCTGAACTGCCGAAAGATCCGGCACCGGCGATGCCGCCCGGCGGCGGAATGGGCGGCGGCATGGGCTTCTGATCCAACCGCGTTCAACGCGAAAAGGCCGCCGAAAGGCGGCTTTTTTGTATGGAGATGAACTGCCGCGGCTGCAATGCGTTGGTGACCCATGGCCGCAGGCAATTCGAAGCCGGTCGTGATTGCCGCGTTCGCCGGCAACACGCTCGTCGCAATCACCAAATTCATTGCTGCCTGGTGGACTGGCTCTTCGGCCATGCTAAGCGAGGCGGTTCACTCGCTCGTCGATACCAGCAACCAGGTCCTCTTGCTGTACGGGCTCAGGCGCGCGGAGCGGCCGCCGGACGCCGGTCACCCGCTCGGATATGGCCGCGAAATCTATTTCTGGAGCTTTATTGTCGCCCTTCTGATGTTCACGATCGGGGCCGGCGTTACCCTTTACGAAGGTATTCAGCACATCAGAACCCCGAGCGAAATCGTCGACGCCCGGATCAATTACATCGTGCTCGCTTGCGCTGCGATCTTTGAAGGTGGCTCCTGGATCGTTGCTCTTCGCGAGTTCGGCAAATCGAGGGGCGACCTCGGATACTACCAGGCAATGCGGCAGAGCAAGGATCCGCCGACCTTTATCGTGTTGTTTGAGGACTCTGCCGCACTCATCGGACTTCTCATCGCATTTCTGGGAACATTCGCATCCGACCAGTTGGGCATGCCGGTCCTCGACGGCGTGGCCTCGATCGGCATCAGTATTCTGCTCGGTGGCACGGCATTCGTGCTTGCGCGGGAAAGCATGGGCCTGCTGATCGGCGAGCCCGCAAGCCGTCAGACGCGGGAGGCAATCCTCGGGATTGCACAAAAGCTCGACGGCATCGAGCGTGTGCAGATCATTTTCACGGTGCATCTCGCGCCGGATCAGGTCGTGATCGCACTTCGCCTGGAATTTCGCGACGATCTGACCGCGCCGGCGATTGAGAAAATTACTGCCGAGCTCGAGCACCGGATACACGATGCGCATCCCGACATCATCGCGATTTTCGTCAAACCGCAACCGGTAGACCGGCAAGCGACATCCCTCAGCCACGCTGCGCTGCGTCCCGCTGGCCGCTCGAAATCGCCTGACGCAAACCACCGGGCATCCGTCAGATTGTCTCTACCAACCGATGGTTCGCGGCAGCCATAGCGCAAGCTGCGGAAAGAAGAAACAGAGCACGAGTGCAATGAGTTGCATGCATACAAACGGCACGATGCCGCGATAGATATCGCCGGTGGTGATTTCCGGCGGTGCCACCCCGCGCAGGAAGAACAGCGCCCAGCCGAAGGGCGGCGTAAGGAATGAGGTCTGCAGATTGACGCAGATCAAGGTCGCCAGCCACACCATATCCACGTTGGCGGCGATGAATATCGGCAGAAACAGCGGCACGGCGATATAGGAAATCTCGATCCATTCAATGAAGAAGCCCAGGATGAAAATGATGAGCATCAGGAACCAGATCGCGCCGTTGGTTCCGCCCGGCACCAGGGAAAAGAAGTCCTGCACCAGACGCTCGCCCTGAAGTCCGCGGAACGCCAGCGAAAATGCCTGGGCGCACATCAGGATGAACATCATCATCGCGGTAATGCGCGTGGTTGTGTATGTCGTGTCGCGCAGCACCGCCCACGACATCCGCTGGCCGATCGCAGTGACGACAATCGCGCCAAGCGCGCCCATGGACGCGGCCTCGGTGGGCGCGGCGATGCCGCCGATGATCGAACCAAGCACCGCGCAAACGAGGGCAATCGGAGGCACCACGACGCGGAACAGCTTCCCTACCAGTTCACTGCGGGTGAGGAGGTCACGCTCCGCCTTAGGCACCGCCGGTACCATCTTGGGGCGCAGGACTCCAAGTCCCAGAATGTAGACGACATAGATCCCGGCCAGCATCAGACCGGGGATCATCGCTGCGGCAAACAGCGTACCGACCGATTCATTGAGAATGTCGGCCAGCAGGATCAGGATCAGGCTCGGCGGGATGATCTGCCCGAGCGTGCCGGACGCACAAATAGTGCCGCAGGCGAGCCCGTTGTCATAGCCGCGCCGCAGCAGTGTCGGCAGCGTCAGCAGCCCGAGTGTAACAACGGTTGCACCGACAATGCCGGTGGTTGCCCCCATCAGGACGCCGACGACAATGATTCCGATGCCAAGGCCGCCACGCAGATTGCCCGCCGCGTGCGCGATCACTTCCATCAGATCTTCGGCCAGCCGAGATTTTTCCAGCATCACGCCCATGAACACAAACAAAGGCATGGCGATGAGGGTGTAGTTCGTCACCACGCCGAACAGGCGGTTGGGCAGCAGGTGGAACAAGGTGGCGCCGAAACCGAGATAGCCGAACACGAGCCCGGCCGTCGCAAGCGTGAGCGCGACCGGAATGCCCGCCATGAGGAGAACGAAGAAGGACACCAGCATCAACAGGGCGAGCAGCTCGTTGAAAGGCATCAGTCTGCCCTCCGCCAGGCATAAAAATACTGGATTGCCTGTGCCAGCGACTGCAGGAAGAGCAGCGCGAAGCCAAGCGGAATGAGGCCTTTAAGGAGGTAGCGCGCCGGAATGCCGCCAGGATTGGCGGAGCCTTCGCCAATATTCCAGGAATAGGCGACGTAGCTCCATGAAAGGTCGATGACGATCGCGCACACCGCCATCGAGATGAGCGCGGTGATGAACTCGACCAGCAGCTTGGTGCGCTCCGAAAAAGACGCGAACACGACATCCACGCGCACGTGTTCGCCGTGTCGCAGTGCATACGACATTCCGAACAGGCAGATCGGTGACATCAGATGCCATTCGAGCTCCTGCGCCCACACCGAGCCGGTACTGAAGCCGTAGCGCAGCAGCACGTTGGTGCCCATTACGGCGGCAAGCGCGAATGACGACCAGGCGGTGATGCGGCCGACGGCGTCGATGAACATATCGATGCCGCCGGCCAAACGTTCGGCGGGGGTCACACGTCAGCCCTTGAGAATCTTGCCGTGATAAACGGATTCGCTGTAGGCCGACCACTGCTTGAACTTGGCCATATATGCCATGTAGGAGTCGTGCACCTTCTTGGTGACAGGATCCTTGGCAACTGCTTCGTCGAGAATCTTGGTGTTGGCTGCACGAAGGGCTTCCACCACCGAGTCGGGCAAGGGTGCCGCGATCACACCCTGGTTCTTGATCAGGTCTTCCATCGCTTCGGCATTGTTCTTCTGGCACCATGCCTCGCTGATCACATTGCAGGCCGCGCAGGCGTTTTCGACAATCGCCTTGAGATCCGGGGGAAGGCTGTTCCACTTTGCCTTGTTGATGATCAGCTCGCTCGAGGTTGCGGTTTCGTGCCAGCCGGTCGTGTAATAATATTTGGCAGCGCGCTGAAGTCCGAGCTGCCGGTCGAGGTAAGGTCCTACAAATTCGGCCGCGTCGATCACACCGCGCTCCAGCGCGGGGAAAATCTCGCCTGCGGGCAGCAGGCGCACGTCGACGCCAATCGACTGGTAGACGCGTCCGGCAAGTCCGGGGATGCGCATCTTAAGACCATTGAAGTCGGACAGTTTCTCGATCGGCTTCTTGAACCAGCCGGTCATCTGCACGCCGGTATTGCCACACAGGAACGGCACAAGATTGAAGCGATCATAGACCTCGCGCCACAACTGAAGGCCGCCGCCGTCATACATCCAGCCATTGAGGCCCTGAAAGTTGAGGCCGAAAGGAACGGCCGTGAAGTATTGCCCCGCGAAAATTTTGCCGGTCCAGAAATAGGCATTGGCATAATTCATCTCGACGATGCCCGTGGAAACCGCGTCAAATCCTTCCGCCGCCGGGATCAGTTCACCCGCGCCATAAAATTGAATTTTCATGCGCCCGTTGGACATTTCCTCGATGCGCTTGACCAGATCCTTTGCGCTGCCGGGCCCGGTCGAATAGAACGCGGCATTCGGGCCGTAAAAGCTCGTCATTTTCCAGGTGAATGTGGTTTGAGCTTGAACAACCGCCGGCGCGGCCACGGTGCCGACCGCACCAGCGAGCGCCAACTTGCTGAAATCACGACGACGCATGACACCCTCCCCCCGATCCAGGTTTCAAATGCGCGGCAGATTATGTAAGCGCCGCGCTAAAGTCGCGGACTTGAACGACATCCTAGGCCCGGCACGGCGGGGTCGGCAATCACAACTTGAACGGGATCGAAAAGTCTTGCAGCCGGCCACTTTCCTCCGTTTGGCGGGTTTTAGTTCGTGGCCGATCGGAATTTCAGCATTGTCGGCCCGGCGAGCACGATTGCACCGTCCTGCCAACGCCAGGTTGTCACCTGGCTGAGCGCCGAAAGGATTTGCTCGTCGGCTTGTATCCGTTCGGGCGTGCATTGCCCGGCTCCCTGCATCGCCGGCAAGTCTTCCGGCAATGCACCTGCCTCAATCCTGATTCCGTCACCGGAAATTTCCACGCGCGCCGGGACGCTCCGGCACCAAAGATCGATTTTCGCGTTGCCATTCGGCTCGACCATCAGGATCGGCATCCGCTTGCCCGGCCGTATCGGCTCGGCGTCGAGCAGGAGTTCCTGATCGAAGGGAAAAGGCTGTGCCGCGACCCTCGCACCGCTGATCAACAATAAAACGACGGCGGCGATGGCGCCGGACACCAAAGATCGGCTCGCCATTATTTTTCGGAAAGCTGTTTCACGAGCGCCCGCGCCGTCCGCAGCAGGCGCGCATCGTCGCCCGATGGTCCGACCAGCTGCACGCCAAGCGGCATTCCGTCTTCGTCCGTCATAAGCGGAACGGTGATTGCCGGCAGGCCCACATAGGTCCAGAGGGTGCAAAACGCGGGATTTCCGGTTGCCGTGCCCTTTGGCGCAACGCCGGGCGCCGCCGGCGTGATAATCGCAGTGCATTCCTGTTGAAATAACTGGTTCAGACCCTGGCGCAAAGGCCCTGCTTCGGCAACTGCTGCAAGATACCGCACCGCGGTCGTCTTGCGGCCCTCTTCAACAAGGTCACGCATTGTCTTGCTGATCAGCTCGCCGCCTTTGTCGACCAGAGTTCCGAGATTGTGTGCCATCTCCGTAGCCATGATCACGCGCTGCGCGTCCCAGGCGGCGGCGTAGCGTTCCGGCAAATCGAATTTGAAACAGGATTCGCCCAACTCCTCGGCGAGGCCCTCAAAGGCTTCATGCGTCGCGGCGTCGGCCTTGTTCCAGACCGACGTCGGCACGAATGCAAAACGAGGCGGAAGCGGAAAGTCTTCCGACGCGATCTTGCTGTAGCCGCCGGTTGCAACGGGACGCGTGTCCGGATCTTCGGAATCAAAGCCGGCGATGACGTCCAGGGCCAGGGCGACATCTTCGATCGATCGCGCAAACGGGCCGATATGATCGAGGGTGCGCGAGAGCGGCAAGACGCCGGTTCGCGGCACCAGCCCATGGGTCGGCTTCATGGCGAAGGTACCGCAGAAGGCACCCGGCCGGATGATCGACCCGTTGGTTTGACTGCCCAGCGCGATCGGAACCATCTCCGCCGCAACCGCGGCAGCCGATCCCGACGATGAGCCGCCGGGCGTACGCTCCGGATCGTGCGGATTGCGGGTCTTGCCGGGACTGAAATAGGCGAACTCGGTCGTCACCGTCTTGCCGACGATGACCGCCCCGGCTGCGCGCAATCTGGCGACGACGGTCGCATCGTTACGCGGCCGGCGGCCGGACATAGCCGGCGAGCCACATTCGGTCGGATAGTCCGACGTATCGATGATGTCCTTTATTCCGACCGGGACGCCGTGCAGCGGGCCGATCGGGCGTCCGCTCTTGCGCCATTCGTCGCGCTCGCGCGCCTGGGCCAATGAATGCTCTAGGTCGAGATGGGCAAAGGCCTGCACTTTCGGCTCAAGCGCCACGATCCGGTCAAGGCAGGCGCGCGTATAGTCTTCGGACGATATCGCACCACGTGCGATTTCCGCAGCCGCTTTGGTCGCGGACAGCGCTGTCAGACTTTCTTCAGACAATTCGGAAGGCTCCGCCTTAGTTGCCGTAGAGATAATTCGGAAGCCAGAGCGTCATTCCCGGCCAGACGTACATGACTATCATGCACAGGATCACGATCAACATGTAAGGCATCATGCCGCTGAAGATCTGGTTGAGGGTGACATGTTTCGGTGCGACGCCCTTGAGATAGAACGCCGACATCGCCACGGGCGGAGACAGGAACGCTGCCTGCAGGTTCACAAAGACCAGAACACCCCACAGGACCGGATCGATGTTGAAGTGCTTGAGCAACGGCAGAAAGATCGGAACAAAGATGACGATGATCTCGGTCCATTCCAATGGCCAGCCAAGAATAAAAATGATCGCCTGCGAGAGGATCATGAACTGGATCGGCGTCATGTTAAGCGAGAGCACCCACTGCTCGACAAGCGCCTGACCGCCAAGGATAGCGAACACACCGGAGAACAGCGCCGAGCCGACGAACAGCCAGCACACCATTGCGGTTGTTTTCGCAGTCAAAAACACCGCCTCTTTCATTCGTTTCCAGTCGAGGGTCTTGGCCTGCAGGGCCAGCAGGAAGGCGCCTGCTGCGCCAACGCCGGCGGATTCTGTCGCGGTCGTAATGCCAAACAGGATCACGGCGAGGACGACGATCGTCAGAATTCCAAGCGGCATGATCGACGTCGACAGCAGCTTGATAATTTCGAGCCGGTCGGCATCAAGCCTGCGGTAGTACTTGATCTGCCATAGCAGGCAGATCACCGCGATAATGCCGAACCATATATAGAAGCTCTCGGATGGGCCGGCGTCTGCAGCTGTTGCTTCTTTTGTCGCAACCGCCGATCCCAGCTGCTGCACGCCTTCGACCGCAGCCTGCGCCGCGACCTGTTGGTGAATGACCACGTACCACCAGGTCAGCCAAAGCGTTCCGGCGACGATGGCGAACGGCACCAGCGAATAGGCAAAATTCTGCACCAGCATGAGATAGCTGACACGACCCTTGTCGGTTTCAATTGCTGTTGCGCGCGCGGGGGACATCAGTGCAGAAATAAGGCCGGCGAAAACGTTGCGCGAATATGCAGCCTCGAACTTCCGCAGCCAGTCCGGCACCGGCACTTTCGTCAGCGCGGGCGGCAGTGGCGGGGCGATTTTCGGATTAATCATCGCCCAGGCCACGATGTAGATCAGGTACAGGAATGAAAGGAAAAAGCCGGGGAACATCGCGGCGGCGTAAAGCTTGACGACCGACTGTCCCGCAACGGCGGCATAGACGATGATCATCACCGAAGGCGGAATCAGGATACCGAGCGTGCCGCCGGCCGTGATGACGCCGGACGCGAGCTTCACATCGTAACCGGCGCGCAGCATCGGATTAAAGGCGATGACGCCCATCAGAACAACGACCGCACCGACCAGGCCCGAAGCAATTCCCCAGAACGTGCAGACGATGAGGGTGGCAACCGCCAGCGAGGCGGGCACCCGCCGGAATGCGAGCTGGATCGAGTAAAACATCTTGTCGACCAGCGCGCCGCGCTCCATCACATAGCCCATCAGGACGAATAACGGGATGGACACCAGCACGTCGTTGGTCATGGCGCCGTAGGTGCGCTGGACCATCAGGTCGAAGACTTTGTTTTCCGTAAACAGCTGGTGCGGCTGGTAAAAAGCGATGTAACCGAAAAACATGCCGAGGCCCATGAGCGTAAAGGCCGTCGGGAACCCCATCATGATCACGACCACGATGAGGCAGAGCATCAGCAGGCCAAGCGCGGGGTCGCTTATCATGTGTTCAGCTCCCCGCCCATGCCGCGTTGCCGCGCAACTTCGTCGATTGTCTTGGCCTTTTCGATCGCGATCTTGCGCGACTCCTCGTCGACATATTCGCTGTGCGCCAGCTGCTCTTCGATGACGTCGATCTCGGCGACGTCCTTGAGCCGGCTCGGCCAGTCACCCGTCTTCAGGCAGATCGCGCAGCGCACGATTTCCGCAATGCCCTGAATCATCACGAGCACGCCCGCCAGGGGGATCATGAATTTGAACTGCCAGACAGGCGGGCCCTCGGCGGTCACCGTCGAATGCTCGTTGATCGTCCAGGACTCGACGGCAAAAACCCATCCGGAATAGATCAGCGCCGCAATTCCGGGAATGAAGAACACGATATAGAGGACAATATCGAGGCTCGCCTGCATACGCGGTCGCATCGAGCTGTAGAGAAAGTCGCCGCGCACATGCGCATTTTGCGCGAGCGTGTAGGCGCCACATAACATGAACAACGTGCCGTACAGCATATTGTCCAGGTCGAAAATCCAGGCTGTCGGAGCGTTAAGGATGTAGCGCTTGAAGACCTCCACACAGACCACGGTCATCAGGATCATGATGAACCATGAAAAGGCCTTGCCGACCCACGTGCTGAGACCGTCGATCGCGTGGAGGACGCTTTGAACGTTCATTTTTTCTGTTGTCGTTTTTGTTGGGAATGACAAAGCACCATTCCGTGGTTACCGGAATGGTGCTCTGTCAGTTTATTGCCACACGTCAGATTGGCTTCTTGGCGTTTGGTCCGAAGTAGTGATCGAACGCCATCTTGCGGCTGACGACCGTATCCTGCTCCCACTGCACCGCGCGCTTGGCAAAAGCAATCTGGGATTCGACGATCTTCTTGAAGATCGGGTTTTCGGCCGCCTTTTTCCTGGCGACATCGTCGAAGATCTCGAGCTGACGCTTCAGGATTGCATCAGGCGTTTTGTAGACCTTGACGTTATCCTTCGTCTGCAACTCAATATAGTCCTTGGAATACCTGTCGATCGCCTTCCACTGCATATCCTGCGAGGCAGCCTCGACGGCCGTTTCGATCTGAGCCTTGAGCTTGGCCGGCAGCGCATCGAATTTCGTCTTGTTGAACGAAATTTCAAACTGCTCTGCGTTCTGGTGATAGCTCTGCAGCATGTAGACCTTGGACACGTCGGCGAAGCCGAGAACACGATCGGACGTCGCATTGTTGAACTCGGCCGCTTCGATCAGGCCACGGTCCATCGCTGCGACGATTTCACCGCCCGGGAGCGCGTTGACAGCGGCGCCCATGCCGGTGAACACGTCAATCGAAATGCCGACGGTGCGGAACTTCAGGCCCTTGAAATCGTCGACCTTGCTGATCGGCTTCTTGTACCAGCCGAGTGGTTGCGTCGGCATCGGCCCGTACGGGAACGAAACAACATTGGCGCCGATCGCGGTGAAGATCTCGTTGAGCAGTTCCTTGCCGCCGCCATACTTATGCCAGGCGAGCAGCATGTTGGCGTCCATCGCGTAGCCGGGGCCGGAGCCCCACAATGCGAGCGCCTGTTGCTTGCCGTAGTGGTAGACCAGCACGCCATGACCGCCATCGAGCACGCCCTTGGAGACGGCGTCGAGCAGCTGGAATGCCGGGACAACCGCACCCGCCGGCAACACTTCGATCTTGAGATCGCCGCCGGTCATATCGTTGACCCGCTTGCCGAAATCGAGCGCGTATTCGTGGAAGATGTCTTTCGAGGGCCACGTGCTTTGCCAGCGCATGCTGATTGGGCCCTGCGCCTTTACGACCGACGGCGCAGTTACCGCAGCCGCCGTGGCCATCGCGGCCCCGCCGAGGAACTTGCGGCGAGTCGCAGTTGAACGCTGATTATCCTTGGTCATCGTGTCACCCCCGTGATTCAAACGTTTTGATGTTTCAGGCTGTTTTTGTTCTTGTATCGCAGTGACTAACACCGCCGCCCTAACCTTTAGTCTGTCTTTATTTTCATGCGGCGACAAGGCCTACGCGCCAGCATGTCGCTGCCATTACGGGTGAACAAAGCGAAAAACCGGCCGGGCGTCATCCAAGGCCGGAATCGTGACATTCAAAGCCAACTACACGGCATGCGCCGGGGCGTTCTTAATGCCCGACGTAGACAAGGCTCGGCAGCCACACAATGATTTGCGGGAAAATGATGCACAGCCCCACGCCAATCCATTGGAGGACCATGAAATTGACCGCCGCCCGAAAGATCGTGGCCATAGTGATCTGCGGGGGCGCGACACTTTTGAGATAGAAAAGCGAATAGCCGAACGGCGGCGACAGGAATGCCATCTGCATATTGACCATGAAGATGACGCCGTACCAGAGCGGTACGTCGTCGGGCTTGACGCCCGCAATGCCAAATACCCCGTCCCAAGGCAGGCTTTTCATGATCGGCAGAAATATTGGCACGGTCAAAAGGAGGATGCCGACCCAGTCGAGAAACATCCCCAGCACAAAGAGGATCACCATCATGAGCATGAGAATGCCGTAAGGCGGCAAGCCCGTGCCCAGGATCGAGTTGGCGACGAATTCCTGGCCGCCTTTCACGATGAAGAATCCGACGAACATCGTCGCGCCGAAGAAGATCCACATCACCATCGCGGTTGCCTTGAGCGTGGCGATGGCCGCTTCCTGAATGGCCGGCCAGGTCAGGCGCCGGTGCAATGCCGAAACGAACAACGCGCCGAACGTGCCGATACCGGCAGCCTCCACAGGCGTCGCAATGCCAACGAAAATGACGCCAAGCACCAGGATGATGAGCAGGATCGGCGCGATCGTGTTCTTGAGCAGCCGCAATTTCTCACGTCCGTTGACTCGCTCCTCGGGTGCCAATGCCGGCCCCAGTTTCGGGTTGATGTAGCACCGCACGAGAACGTAGGTGACATACAGACCGGAGAGCAGGAGGCCGGGGAAAATCGAACCGACCAGCAATTCGCCAAGCGATTGCTGTGCAACCACCGCATAAACGATCGCCATAACCGACGGTGGGATGAGAATGCCGAGCGTTCCGCCGGCGAGCAGTGAACCGCAGGCCAGCTTTTCGTCATAGCCGCGCTTGAGCATTGCCGGCAGCGCGATCATGCCCATAGTAACTTCGGTCGCACCAACCACGCCAACCATGGCAGCCAGCGCGGTGCATGCCAATATCGTCGCCGCGGCAAGACCGCCCTTCAGCGACCCAAGCCATTTGTAGACCGCGTCGAACAGTTCTTCGATGATGCCGGCCTTCTCCAGCATCGCCGCCATAAAAATAAACAGCGGTACGGCTGAAAGCTGGTAGTCCGTCATGAACGGGAAAATTCGCGACGGCATCATGTTGAGAATGGCCGGCGTTCCGAACACGAACAGGAAGATGGTCGCGAGGCTGCCGGTGCAGAACGCCATCGGCAGACCAAGCGCCAGCAGAATTGCCAGCGACCCGAACAGCAGCAGCGTCAGCCATGCAATGTCGATACTCAGACCCATGGCTCAGGCTCTCCCGCGCGTAACGAAGACGATGTCTTTGATCAGCTTGGAAAGGCCTTGCAACGCCATCAACGCCGCCCCAATCGGCAACATGAGCTTGACCGGCCAGTACTGCACACCCCACTCGGTGAAGGAGACCTCGCCGTTGTTGATGGCATCGAGGGCGAACCTCGCGCCGGTCCATGTCATCGTGAGAATAAAAATAAAGAAGAACACCGACGTAACGATGTCGGCGATTGCTTTTCCCCGCGGCGAGAACTTCGTGTAGATCACATCCACGCGCACGTGCTGGTCTTCGCGGTAGGCGTACGCGCCGCACAGCATGTATTGCATGCCGTACATCAGGAACATGCTCTCGTGGACCCAGTTTGTCGGGGAATTGAACACGTAGCGGGCGATGACCTCGTAGTAGTACACAAACACGGAGATCACCGCCCAGTAGGCGACAAATTCGCCGACACGCACGTTGAGCCACTCGAGCTTGTCAGTGATGCGGGTGTGCAAGTGCATCGTCGGATCTTCGTGCGTGCCGATCGGTGGCACGTCCGGCGCTACGACTTCCGGCGGGCCGGCTGCCGGCGCCGCAGCTTCTCGTGTTCGGGCACGGCGGACTAAACCGGGCAGCAGCACGGCATCCCCCAACAGCAAAACCGCCATCGCAATCGCGAGCCAGCGGGAATAGCCGCGCCATCGGTCGAGGTCGCCACTCGCCGAATCCGCCTCCGATTTCGTTTTCGCCTCTTCCGCCTGCGCTTTTTCGAAACGGGTGGTCATCTCGGGCGTGACTGTGACGCCGGCGGGAATCCTGGCGCGGTTCAGCTGAATGATTGAAGATTCATGGGCCGCGTGGGTGCGCGACACGTCTTCACGCAGGTCGCGGATGACGTCATTGGTTTGCAGGATAATCAGAAAAACCGGAATGAAGAGAAAGCCCCACAGGCTTTTCAGGTAAAAGCGATGAAGACCCATGAATCCCGCGCAGAGCCAGAACAGGTACGCGATGAACATCGATGGGCCGCGAGGCTCGCCGAGCCGCCGCTGCCGCTGCACCAGATACATTGCGATGAGGGGAAACAAAATCAGCGTGCCCCAATAGAGCCAGTGGGGCAGCACGAAATTCAAGGTTGGCATCGGTGCCTCGGAGCGCTGGTTTTGGCGCGCGACGGAAGAAGGCGCCGCGTTGGGCGCCTTCCTTGTCGCTTTTTGCGTCAGTTCTTACAGGTCGAGCTTTTGGCCCTTGTACATGTCTGGAGTCACGTAGCCGAGGCTTGGTGATTCCATGATCTCGAGCTGGGCCTTGAATACACGCGCGGCATCCTTGTCCTTGTTGGCCCATTTGAACCAGATCGGCGTTGCCACCCGTTGGAATTTCTCAAGCTCTTCGGCGGGCAAACGATTGATCGTCGTACCAGCCTTCTCGAACTTGCCCCAGGCTTCCATGTCGGCCTTTTGGATCGCCCCGAAGTGGGCCGCCGAATAGGCTTCCACCTCGTTCTCCACCCAGAGCTTCATCGCGGGAGAGAGCTTGTTCCAGACGTTCATGTTGACCACGAGATCCATGAGGTCGACCGGCTGATAGACAGACTCGAGACCGGGAGGACCCATCCAGATGTATTTCGTGACCTGCTGGAACCCGAGATCCCAGTTGACCGCCGGACCGGTGTAGTCGGCGGCGTCGATCGTTCCCTTCTCCAGCGCCGAGAACACCTCGCCGCCCGGGAGCAGCGTGGTGCGCGCACCGATCGCCGCAAAGCCTTCGGCGATCATGCCACCCGGCACACGGAGCTTCAGTCCTTTGAAGTCCTCGATCGAACGGATCGGCTTTTTAGAATGCACGATGTTGGGGCCGTGCTGAATCCGGCCGACCCAGAACAGGCCCTGCTTGGCGTAGATTTCGCGGGCCATCTTCACGCCGTCCTTGCTGTAGAAGAAGATGTCCCATTCGTGCGGGTAGCGCAGACCCATCAAATAAGATGACAGGAACGCGGTAGCCGGAATCTTGCCGACCCAGTAGACACAGAAGGAATTCATCGCTTCCAGAACGCCGTTCTTGACGCCGTCAAGCAATTCGAAGTCGCCGACGATTTCCTTCGCGGCAAATGGTTTGAATTCCAGCTCGCCGCCGGTCTTTTCCTTGATGCCATTGCACCAGGTTTTGAAGGTGTTAAGGCCCACACCCGCAGGCCACGACGTCTGCACCTTCCACGTGGTCGTGGTGGCCGCTTCGGCATTGCGGATGTAAGGAGCAGCGATCGCTGCTCCTGCCGCAACCGTGACTCCCGCCGTCAGGACGTGACGGCGCGTCGTACGCTGATCGCCAGCGCGATCTTTTCGCATGGCTATTCTCCTCCCAGATTTATCGATGTTTTGTTTAAGGAAAGCGACCCCGTTCCCGCTCCAGACAATGGTGCAAGATCGTGACGCCGCCCCTAGACTTAATGCTAATGTGAGTGCGTAACGATAGGCAAGAGCGTTGAGATTTCGGCGCAGCGTCCCGCCAACGGAAATGGCGCGCTAAAAGCGCAACTTTAGCCTAAAGTCTATAGCTAAGTATCCGTGCGCGCTGGCGATTATGCGGCGGACTTTCCCGCGCCGGCGAGCTTGTTGACCAGCTCGGTGTCTTTCGCCAGTTCTGCGGCCTTTCCCGAATAGACCACCTTCCCGTCATCGAGAATGTACGCGCGGTCCGCGATCGACAGACACAACGGCGCATTCTGCTCGATTAGCAGCACCGAAAGCCCCTCCTCCCGCATGCGCTGGACGACCTTCATCACCTCGCGCACGACCAGCGGCGCGAGGCCCTGGCTCGGTTCGTCCAGCAGCATGATACGCGGGTTAAGCAGCAGCGGCCTGGCGATCGACAGCATCTCCTGCTCGCCGCCGGACAACTGGCGGCCGAGCTGCGATTTGCGTTCGGCGAGCCGCGGGAACAGTTTCCAGATCCGCTCGAGATCCCATGGCCCCGGCCGCGCCTGCGGAACCTTGAGGTTCTCAAGCACCGTCAGAGGGCCGAAGATCTTGCGTCCTTCCGGCACGTAGCCGACGCCGAGCCCGGCGATACGATGCGCCGGCCAGCGCGTCGTATTCTTTCCGAAAATTTCGATGCTGCCCTGCCGCGGCGGCGTCAGGCCGATGAGGCTGCGCACGGTCGTCGTCTTGCCGGCGCCGTTGCGGCCGAGCATGGCAACAATCTCGCCTTCGTTCACCTCGAGCGAAACGCCGTGCAGGATGTGACTCTTGCCGTAGAACGTATGCAGATCGCGCGCGCGCAGAACGGCGGTCATTCGATCGATCCCAGATAGGCGGCGCGCACCTTCGCATCGCTGGAAATGACGTCCGGCGTTCCCTCGGCCAGCACCCGGCCCTGGTCGAGCACGGTGATGCGCTGCGCGATGCCGAACACGATATCCATGTCGTGCTCAATGAAGAGGATGCTCATGCACTGCTCGGCATGCAGCTTGCGGATCAGGCCGACCATGTGATCGGTCTCATGGTCGCCCATGCCGGCGGTCGGCTCGTCGAGCAGCAGCAGCAGCGGCCCGACGCTGAGCGCCATCGCGACTTCGACCACCCGCTGGTCGCCATGCGCCATCTCGCCGACCACGCGGTTGGCCTTGCCGTTGAGGTCGACGATATCGATAAGCTCCTCGACACGGCGCCTGATGGCGATGCGCCGGCCGCGGCTGATCCACGGCATGGTGTTCAACCGCGCCGCGGTTTCCACGCCGACGCGGATGTTCTCATAGACGGTGAGCTCGGGGAGGATTTCCGTAATCTGAAATGTGCGCACAATGCCCTTGGCGACCCGCTGCACGACCGTTTGTCCGGTGATCGTCTCACCTTCGAACAGGACCTCGCCGGAGGTTGGCGGCAAAAGGCCGCTGATCAGATTGAAAAACGTCGTCTTTCCCGCGCCATTTGGTCCGATCACGGCGCGCAATTCCCCGGCCGCCATCTCGAAAGAGACCCCGTCGACCGCCTTCAGCGTGCCGAAGTGCCGCGACACGTTGTCGAGCCGGAGGAACGGACCGCCCTTTCCCCGCATTGCGGCCTGCGTCTCCCTGCGCGCCACTGCCACGTTCATGCCGCCGCCTCCGCACGTCGATTGACGATGCCGAGAACGCCTTTCGGGAACAGCAGCACGATCAGGACGAAGATCATCCCGATGAAAGTCATCCAGTTTCCGGTGATGCTCGACAGATAATCCTGCGCGACCACGAAGATGATGACACCGATCAACGGCCCGAAGAAGCTGCGCATCCCGCCGAGCACGATCATGATCACGAAATTACCGGACAGGATCCAGTGCAGATCCTGCGGCGATGTGAAATTGAACAACAAGGCGTTCAGCGTGCCGGCGAAAGCTGTAATCGTCCCGGCAATTGCAAATGCCGCCCACACGTAGCGTTCGACTTTTATCCCGAGAAATTCGACACGCCTCCGGTTCTCCCGAATCGCGACAAATGTGTGCCCGAGCGGCGATTGCAGGATCATCCATATGATCGCCACAGCGACCGTGAACCCCGCCAGGACGAGGTAGTAGAAATGGGTCTGCGTCAGTTCGTAGACCCACGGCCCGAAGTGGATGTCCTGCCGGCTGAACCCGGCCAGGCCGTCTTCGCCGCCGGTTACTTCATTCCAGCGAACCATCACGAAGTAAAACAGCTGTCCGATGGCGATCGTGACCATCGCGAAATAAATACCGCGGCGGCGCATGACGAGCGGCCCCAGCAAGGCTGCCGCGAGGCCGCCAACGACGGTCCCGACCAGAATGGCGAGCGGGGTACTGGCGGCGAGGTATTTCAGCGTCATGCCGGCGCCGTAAGCACCCAGGCCAAAATAGGCCGCCTGCCCGAACGACAAGCCGCCGGTAAAGCCAAGAACGATATTTAGGCCCATGGTCGCAATTGCGTAAATGAGAACCTTTGAGCCCAGCGCCGTATAGCCGCCGATCGTCGGCAGCCACCACGGCAACGCGATCAGCGCGGCCCACATGATCCCGATGCCGAAAACGCGCGTCATTCGAACAGCCCCTCCTCGCCGAACAGCCCACGCGGGCGCACGACCAGGACGATCAGCATCATCAGGTAGATGACCGCTTCGCTGGCGGCCGGGTAGTAGGTCGTCGTTATGCCGGCGGCCAATCCGATGATGAGCCCCCCGAGCACGGCGCCGAACAGGCTGCCGACGCCACCGATAATGATGGCGACAAAGCTCGGCATGATCAGGCTGTTGCCCATCGGTGGTGTCAGCCCGAGCACACCGGCGGCGAGCACGCCTGCGAGGCCCGCGAATATACAGCCGAAGCCGAAATTCAACGCACGCAGCTTGTAGATGTTCACGCCGAGCGCCGAGGTCGTCTCAAGGTCGCGTGTACCGGCCCGAATTCGAATACCGAGCAGCGTATAACGCATCAACAGATAAAGGCCGATCACGGCCGCCGCAGTGATGCTCATGACGAATAATCTGTAGCCGGTGACGAAAAAGTATTCAGTGCTGACCGGCGAATTGATGACGTCAGGAATTTCGAGCGGCAGGCCCTGCGGACCCCAAATCGTGCGGGTCAGGTCCTCGATGATCAGCGCAAGGCCGAATGTGAGCAGCAAGCTGTAGAGCGGATCGACCCGTTTGTAGATGGGACGTATCAGGACCCGCTCGACGATCAAACCAATGCCGCCGGCAAGCACCGGGCCGGCCACCAGCGCGCCCCAAAAACCCAGGTAAGGCGAGAGCGTGTAAGCGAGATAGGCGCCGATGACCAGGAAGCCGCCATGCGCCATGTTGATTACGGAATTCAGGCTCAGGATGAGCGCCAAACCGAGCGCCATCAGCGCATAG
>DASSRJ010000029.1:0-51224 GCA_035701845.1 Pseudolabrys sp.
CCGAACACCACCGAATGGATGGCGCCGATGCGCGCGCAGGCCAGCATTGCAAACACTGCTTCCGGCACCATCGGCATATAGATGATGACGCGGTCGCCCTTCCCGACGCCGAAATCGCGCAGCATGGCGCCGAGCAGCTGCACTTCCGACAGCATGCGGCCGTAGCTGAAGGTCTTCACGGTGTTGGTGACGGGGGAATCGTAGATCAGCGCCGGCTGGTCGTTGCGGCCGGCGAGCACATGACGATCGAGGGCGTTGTAGCAGGTGTTGCAGGTGGCGCCGGCGAACCAGCGGCCGTAGATGCCGGCGTCCCTGTCGAAGATCTTCTTCGGCTTCTCGAACCAGTCAATGCCGGCGGCGGCCTCGGCCCAAAACACCTCCGGGCTGCGCTGCCAGTGCGCATAGACGTCGTGATAGCGGCTGGTACGGGCGTCCATATGCCGTTCTCTCCTCTCGCCCTTTCGCCGTCGCCCTGAGGTGCCGCCGCAGGCGGGCCTCGAAGGGTGATGGGCAAAGAATTCCGGGCCGTCATCCTTCGAGGCTCGCGCTTCGCGCTCGCGCCTCAGGATGACGAGCGCGGGCCGCGCACCCCAAGGGTGACCGGTTTGTTGCGTCCGATTGTGGAACGCCAAGCGCGCACAAACAAGGCGGGTGCAATTCCCACCGTGATGGCCGGGCATAGCCGTCCGAAGGACGGCGTGCTTTCGCACGCCTATGCATAAAGCCGGGCATGACGACTGAGAAGCGGCGTACGAAGGCACATCATTCCGGGACGGCCGCAGGCCGGACCCGGAATCCAGATGCGAGCACGGCATGTTGTTCTGGATTCCGGGCCTTCGCCCGCCGAAGGTTGGAGGCTTTACGCTCGCCGCTTGAGGCTTCGGCCCGCAGGCGGGTTCGCCGCTATCGCGGCGCCCCGGAATGACGGGCGGGCGATTCCAGCAATCCGCTCATTCCAGCAACCGGGTCCGGCTTCGCCGGCCCGAGTGCGGGCTTCAGCGGGAATCCAGGGCGCGACGCAAAGCCTGAGTTGGTTCCCTGGACCCTCGCTTTCCGCCTACGCGCTTCGCGCTTCGGCGGACTCAAACCCGCCAAAGCTCACGCAGTGAGCGTAGGCCGGGTCGGCGGACTCAAACCCGCCGAAGCTCGCGCATCGAGCGTAGGCCGGGTCGCGGGGGTGAGCGGAATCAGTAGTGCCACCTGAGGCACCGCATTGCCCGCCCGGCCTACTCTTCGCTAACGTCCTCCAAATGGGGGAAGACTATGGCCAAAACGCCATACGACATCGATCTTGACCGGAATCCGGCCAACTATCAGCCGCTGACGCCGCTTGGATTCCTGGAGCGCGCGGCCGCCGTCTTTCCCAATCACACGGCGATCATCCACGGGCCGCTGCGGCGCAGCTACCTCGAGTTCTATGCGCGCTCGCGCCGGCTCGCCTCGGCCCTGGCCAAGCGCGGCATCAGGCGCGGCGACACGGTGTCGGTGCTGCTCGCCAACACGCCGGCCATGCTCGAGTGCCACTACGGCGTGCCGATGTGCCAGGCCGTGCTCAACACGCTGAACACCCGGCTCGACGCCGCGATCATCGCCTTCTCGCTCGATCACGCCGAGGCCAAGGTCGTGATCGTGGACCGCGAGTTCTCCAGGATCATGAAAGACGCGCTCGCGCTCGCCAGGGCGAAGCCGCTGGTGATCGACTATGACGACCGGGAATTTTCCGGAGCCGGCGAGCGGATCGGCACCATCGAATACGAGGACTTCCTCGCGCAGGGCGATCCCGACTACGCCTGGAAAATGCCCGACGACGAATGGGATGCGATCACGCTCAACTACACGTCGGGCACCACCGGTGATCCAAAGGGCGTCGTCTACCATCATCGCGGCGCCTATCTGCTCGCGGTCGGCAATGTCGTCACCTGCTCGATGGCCAAGCATCCGGTCTACCTGTGGACCCTGCCGATGTTTCACTGCAACGGCTGGTGCTTTCCCTGGTCGATCTCGGTCGCTGCCGGCACGCATGTCTGCCTGCGCGCCGTGCGGGCGCCGGCGATGTACGACGCGATCGCCAGTCATAAGGTGACGCATCTGTGCGGCGCGCCGATCGTGATGGCGACGCTGCTCAACGCGCCCGCGAACGAGAAGAAGCCTTTGCCGCACGTCGTCGAATTCTTCACGGCGGCCGCGCCGCCGCCGGAGGCCGTGCTGGCGGCAATGAAGGACGCGGGCTTCAACGTGACGCATCTTTATGGCCTGACCGAGAGCTACGGGCCGGCGGTCGTCAACGACTGGCACAGTGCGTGGAACGCGCTTTCCGCTGCCGAACAGGCGGTGAAGAAAGCGCGCCAGGGCGTGCGCTACGGCGCGCTCGAGGGCCTCGATGTGCTCGATCCCGAAACCATGACGCCGGTTGCGCGCGACGGCGAGACCCTGGGCGAAGTGATGATGCGCGGCAATGTCGTGATGAAAGGCTACCTCAAGAACAGGGCATCGACCGCCAAGTCCTTCGCCGGCGGCTGGTTTCACACCGGCGATCTCGGCGTGATGCATCCCGACGGCTATGTCCAGCTCAAGGACCGCTCGAAGGACATCATCATTTCCGGCGGCGAGAACATTTCCTCGATCGAGGTGGAAGACACGCTCTACAAGCATCCGGCCGTCGCCGCAGCAGCAGTCGTGGCCAAGCCCGACGAAAAATGGGGCGAGACACCGTGCGCGTTCATCGAGCTCAAGCCCGGCACGGCAGCCACCACGGACGAGCTGGTGCAGTGGTGCCGCAAGCACCTCGCGTCGTACAAATGCCCGCGCTACGTGGTATTCGCCGAGATCCCGAAAACGAGCACCGGCAAAATCCAGAAATTCAAGCTGCGCGAAATGGCGAAGGCGGTGTGAGCTTTCGCACCCGGGCCGAAACGCATTCTCCGCTCATGCCCGCGAAAGCGGGCATCCAGGGCCATCATCTCAAGCTCAGCGACTGTTCACCCTGGACCCCCGCTTTCGCGGGGTGAGCGGAATAATGGGATTCCTGTTCGGTGCACTCAGATGCCGCCGCAGCGATTCAAGCCAGCCCGCAAAGGCGTCGCGGAAAAACGCCGTGCGCTCGTTGTGGCGGTCCGCGTCGCAATCGAATGTCGCCCACCATTCGACGAAGGCGCGGTCGCCGTCGACCACCGGCGTCACGCGCAAAGTCGCACGGAAATCCCGGGTATGCAGCGGCGGCTCGCTGGCGAATTCATAGGTCTGCGAGCGCTCGGTATCGGACATTGCGAGCAGCTTCTGCCGCCTGCGCACGCCATTGTAGTAGACATTACGCACGGCCCCCACAGAATCGCCCGACCTGCCCGCTTCGATCTCGCTTTCGCCGGCGCCGTCGACCCAGACCGGGTAGTTGTTGAAATCGCGGATGACGCTCCAGACCTCACCGGCCGGTTGTTCGAAGATCGTGCTGTAATAGCTTCTTGCCACGTCTATGCTCCATCGGTGATGGGCGTGATTTGGCAACGTGGCCCTCAATTCGCCACCCGATTCCTATCCTCTGTCATGGCCGGGCTTGTCCCGGCCATCTCGCTTAGGTGTGCACCGGCATGCCACAATAAGCGGGATCACCGGGACGAGCCCGGTGATGACAACAGAGGCGCAATGCCAGATGTCCTGATCAGCAATGAAGGGCCGGTCCGCAAGGTCCGGATGAACCGGCCCGACAAGAAAAATGCGCTCACGCTCGCGATGTATGAAGCGATGGCGGCGGCGATCGAGGATGCCGGCTCCGCCGACAGCGTGCGTTGCGTTCTTATTGCGGGCGCGCCGGACGTATTCTGCGCGGGCAATGACCTCAACGATTTCGTCACGATGGCGCGGGCCGGCGGACTGGGCGCGCCGATCATCCGTTTTCTGCACGCGCTGGCCCGCTGCCAGAAACCGGTGGTCGCAGCCGTCGGCGGCGCCGCGGTCGGTGTCGGCACCACCATGCTGCTGCATTGCGATCAGGTGATCGCGGCCGACAACGCCGTGCTGATGACCCCCTTCGTCTCGCTCGGACTCCTGCCCGAAGCGGGCTCAAGCCTGATCGCCCCGCGCCTGATGGGCCACGCCCGCGCTTTCGCGCTGCTGGTAATGGGCAAGCCGCTCACCGCGGAGGAGGCGAAAAACGCCGGCATCGTCAATCATGTCGTGCCGGCCGCCGAGCTCGATGCGCATGCGTTCAACGTTGCGCGCGACATCGCGGCGCTGCCGCCTGAAAGCGTGATGGCGGCGCGGCGCCTGATGCGCGGCTCGGTCGAAGAGATCGTTGCGCGGATCGACGAAGAAGCCGAAGCCTTCAAAGCGCGGCTGGCCTCGCCCGAGGCCCAGAAGGCCCTCGCCACATTCCTGAGCCGCAAGCGCTGAGGGTCAGCGGCCTTCGCGCGTATACGGATTGAAGATGTTGTCGCTATTGTAGCGCTGCTCAAACGAGCGCTGCTGGCCGAACTGGAACGTCCCGTTGCCTGACTTGATGGTCGTCTGGCCGTTCTCGTTGCCGAAGCGTGACACCGGCGCCATGCGATCAGGGAGCGCCGCCGGCTTGTCGAGATCGAGGTACCCCTGGCCGCCGGCCGGACCATTCGAGTCCTGCACCGTGAAAGCACGAGCAGCGGACACGACAAAGACCGCCGCGCAGAAAACAGCGGCGGCGGTGCACGCACGGGACATTGCGCGATTTTTCATGTCGGCCTCGACTCCTCGTCGTGCTTTGATTCCAACAGGACAATATGGCTGCAGCGCGGCAGCCGCCTATTCTACCTTAAGACCGAGCTTTTTCACCAGCCCGCCCCATTTCTTTTCTTCCTTGCCGATATCTGCGGCATAGGCCTCAGGCGTGCCAGGCAATGCTTCCGCGCCTTCGGTGGCAAGTCTGGAGCGCACGTCCTCGGCCGCGAGTGCGGCATTTAACTCCTTGTTCAATCGCGCGATGATCGCCGGCGGGGTTCCGGCGGGCGCCGACAGTCCATAGCGCAGCGCGACCTCATAACCCGGCACGCCGCTTTCGGCCAGGGTCGGAACGTCCGGCAACAGGCGCGTTCGCGTTGCGCTGGTAATGGCGAGTGCGCGCAGGGTTCCCGCCTTGATGTTGCCGAGCGCAACCGGGACCGGCACGAACATCATTGGAATATGTCCGCCCAGCAGATCGCTCATGGCCGGGCCATTGCCTTTGTAGGGCACGTGCTGAAGCTTCATGCCGGTTTCGGCCGCGAGATATTCGGCCGCCAGATGATTGACCGTGCCGACGCCGGGTGATCCGTATTGCAATGGCGAGGACAAAGCCTTGGCATGGCTGATCAACTCGGCGACCGAATGCACCGGCAGCGACGGATGCACCAGCAGGACGCTTGGTGCGAAGCCGATCATGCCGATCGGCGCAAAATCCCTGGCCGGATCGTAGCCCGCATTGCTGTTCATCGCGGGGGCGATCGCCATCGTGGCGGTATAGCTCAGCAGGATGGTGTAGCCGTCGGGAGCGGCCTTGGCGACAAAGCGCGTGCCGAGCGTGCCGCCCGCGCCGCCGCGATTTTCCACCACGATCTGCTGCCCGAGTGCGGCTGACATCTTGTCCGCGACGTTGCGCGCCATCACCGTGGTGCTGCCGCCGGGCGGGAACGGGACAATCAATGTGACCGGACGGGTGGGATAGTCGTCGGCTCGGGCAACACCAAGCGCGCCCGGCAGCGTGACGCAGATGAGTGCGGCGACTTGCAGCAAGCGCATGGCAAACTCCCCGGTGTTACTTGACCTTGAGTCCGAGCCTTCTCACGAGCCCCGTCACATTCCGCGTCATGCCCGGCTTTACGCCGGGCATCCAACGGCCTTGCAGCGGAGCGAAGACGTGGATGGCCGGCACCCGTCTACGCTCGCTGCACGAGCTTCGACGGGCTTGAGTCCGCCGAAGCGCGGAGCGCGAAGGCGGGCAAGTCCGGCCATGACGCCTGTGTGCTTCGCTACTCGACCTTCAACCCCAGTTTTTTCACCAGACCGCCCCACTTCTTTTCTTCCTTGTCGATGTCGGCGGCGTATTCGGCCGTCGTCGAGGTGAGCGGATCGCCGCCCTCATTGTGGATCTGCTTCTGCACTTCCGGCAGATCGACCAATTTGCGCAGTTCGACGCTGAGGCGATCGACAATCTCCCTGGGCGTACCGGCCGGCGCCAGCAGGCCGTAATGCAGGACGGCCTCGAAACCGGGCAACCCGGACTCGTCGAATGTGGGCACGTCCGGCAGCAGCGAAAATCGTTTCTTGCTGGTCACCGCAATGGCGCGCAGCTTGCCGGCCTGGATGTTGCCGAGCGCCGGCGGCAACACGCCGAAGGCGATCGGCACATGGCCGCCCAGCAGATCGTTCATCACCGGGGCGGTGCCCTTGTAGGGAATGATGACGACATTGATGCCGGCTTCGGACTTGAACAGCTCCGCGCACATATTGCCGCCGGTGCCCACTGCCGAGGTGCCGAGATTGAGCTTGCCGGGATCTTTCTTGGCAAGCGCGATGAACTCGGCGATCGATTTTGCCGGGAAGGACGGATGCGCGAGCAGTGCGACCGGCATCGACGCCACCAGCCCGATCGGGGCGAAATCCTTGCGCGGGTCGTAGCCGGCATGCGCGTAAAGGCTTGGATTGATCGAGATCGTGCCGGTGTGTCCCAGCAACAAAGTGTAGCCGTCGGGTGCTGCCTGCGCGACCGCGCGCGTGCCGATCGTGCCGCCGGCGCCCGCCCGGTTGTCGACGACGAATTGCTGGCGCAACGCGTCCGACATTTTCGCCGCCACCACGCGCGCCATGGCATCGACGCCTCCGCCCGGCGGATAAGGCACGACCAGCGTGACCGTGCGGGCGGGATAATCGGCTGCATTGACGGTGATTGCACTTCCGAGCGTGCTGGCAATGGCGGCAACGATCAAACCGCTGGACCAAAGCCGCATGATTCTTACCATTTTCATGGGCGCGTTTCCTCTTTGCGAAGTTTATCAGCAGTGATTTCGCGGTGCCTAGTGGGGCAAGGTCACAGCATGGGATTCCAGTTCACCAGCAC
The DNA here is from genome assembly GCA_035701845.1 of Pseudolabrys sp. GTDB lineage: Bacteria > Pseudomonadota > Alphaproteobacteria > Rhizobiales > Xanthobacteraceae > Pseudolabrys. The sequence continues at coordinate 7,061 of DASSRJ010000029.1, forward strand.
TTCGCGATAACCGGTGCCGCTTTTCTCGACATGACCGACCGACGGGAACGGGTAATGAAAACCCTGCACCAGCATCCGCTCGGCCACCAGCATGTCATAGACCTTGCGCCGCGTGACTTCCGCCTCGACAGGTTCGACATCCAGCATGAAATGCCAACCGGGATGACGCGCGAACAGAAACGGCGCGTGGGTGACATCGGCCTGCACATAGACCGATTTCGACCCAGAAGCGACAACGTGCGACGTATGTCCGGGCGTGTGCCCCGGCGTGCCGACCGCCGTTACCCCCGGAATGACGTCCTTGTTCCATTCATAGGTGCGAAGGCGCTTGAGAGTCTCCCCGGCCATGACGCGACGGACGTTCTTGAAGCCCGCGACAACTCGCGGTTTCGAGGCGCGGCTCATCTCGCCATCGTCCATCCAGAATTTATGCTCGGCGGAGGGCACCAGGATCTCGGCATTCGGGAATACCAGGGCGCCGTCGGCCTTGAGCAGTCCGTTGATATGATCGCCGTGATAGTGAGAGACAATGACGGCATCGATCGCATGAACGTCGATTCCCGCCGCCGCAAGATTGCTGAGGAAACGGCCGTTGAGGCCCTTGCTGGATTTGTAGGCCGCTTCGCCGGTGCCGGTATCGACGACCGCCAGGCGTGAGCCGGTATTGATGACGATCGGATTGTATGGACCGGCGTAAAAATCCTTGTCCAGAAATGCCGCCTCCAGCGCAGCATTGACCTCGTCCTTGCTGGCGTTGGCGACAAATCCGTCGGTAATCGGCATGCGGCTGACGCCGTCATTGACGACCGTGATCTCGATGTCACCGAGACGATAGCGATAAAAACCCGGCGCCTGATTTCCGATTTGCGGCGCGGCCGCCTGCAACGGCACGGCCGTTGCGGAAGCGGCGACGGCAACAGCGCCGCCCATGACTCGGCGGCGCGACAACATGGTCATGATCTTTCCTCCGGGGCGCCGCGCGGCTGACGAGTGCGCCGGCCCGGCCGGAAAGCTATCGCCGGCTTTCACATTTTCAAAATCGATAGTACAAATGCCGATCATCCATCTGCTGAATGATCCGATGTCAGCCAAAGATTTCGATCTGAACCTGCTCAAGGTCCTCGATGCGTTGCTCGCCGAGCGCAACGTTACGCGCGCCGGAAAACGGCTCGGCCGGTCGCAGCCCGCCGTCAGCAACTCGCTGCACCGCCTCAGGACACTGCTGGGTGACGATCTGCTGGTCCGTGACGCGAAAGGATTGGCGCTGACCCGGCGCGCGGAAACCTTACGCCAACCGGTCCGCGAGGCCATTGCGCTTGTCGACGATTGCCTCTTTCAGGGTGCATCCTTCGACCCGGCTCGCGCGGCCGGAGTCTACCGCATCAGCACACCCGACAGGTTGACGCTGGCCGTCGTTCCGCCATTGCTCGATCGACTGCGACGGCTGGCGCCACACATGGATTTGCAGGTGATGACCGCCGATCGCCAGCAGGCGCTTGACCTGCTCGATCAGGATCGGATCGATCTTGCGCTTGGCTGGTTCGATGACATGCCGCGGCATCTGAACGCGGAATTTCTCCTCGAAGAATACCTCTATTGCGTTTTTCGCCGTGGCCATCCGATCCTGAAGCCGAAGTCAAAATTCAATATCGCCGCTGTTCTTTCGTTTCCGCATCTGATCGTGAGCGCGACCGGAGGCCGGAGGGCCATTTTCGACGATCTTCTGTCGCGCCATAAGCTCAGGCGTCACGCTTTGGTCGCTGTTTCGAATTTCACGGCGGTGCCGCAGTTGCTCGCCGACAGCGACATGATCGGCGTGTTCACCAAGCTCGCGTCGGACGTTTTCGAAAAATCATTCGGTCTGGTGAAGCGCCGGGTCCCGCTCGACATCGGCAAAATCGCGACCAATATGGCCTGGCATGCGCGGAGCGATCGCGACCGAAGGCATGTCTGGCTGCGCCACCAGATAAAGGCCGTTTACAAAGAATTTTGACAGCGGGTCACGCGGCCGCGCCTGGAGATCAAAATAAAAGCCGAACCCGGGCACGCCCGAGTTCGGCCTGATCCGGCTAGACCAGAAACCTGAGCCGGAGATCGATCCGGTCAGTGCACGCTTGCGTTTCCGTTGATACGCAACCGCTCGATCTCGTCTTTTACCTGTAGTTTTCGCCGCTTGAGTTCCACGATTTTCAGGTCATCGACCGCGGGATGAGCCAGGCATTCGTTGATTTCATCCTCGAGCGCCTGATGTCGTTTCTCCAGTTCCGCAAGGTGCGATTGCATCGACATGCGGTATGTCTCCTCGATCAGTGGCTCTCTACGATTTAAGTCTACCGCAGAGTCGCCACAAGAGCGACGGTACACCTGCCACCCTCCCGCGGCAAACCGGCGCAAAGCCTTTGATTGCCTCTGATTTTTCAAAACCTTGAATGCGTTTGTGGAAAACGCGATAATTGCGCCGCTTCCGCCGGCATGGAGCGGCCACGCGGCGGCCAAGCGCAAAGCAAATCAGCGGTGGCGATGACCGACGAGGAAGAACGCGCGTTGCGGGAGCAGCTGGCGCGCCTGCTACAGGAACACCGCGATCTCGATGCGGCGATCGAGGCCTTGGTGACTTCGCCCGGATCCGATCTTATTCAGGTACAGCGGCTCAAGAAGCGCAAACTTATTCTGCGCGACAAGATCCGCATGATCGAGGATCAGCTGACCCCCGACATTATTGCGTAGCCTGATACCTGCATCAGCTCACTCGCCCCAGGAAACCGCGGCCGGCAGGCCCCGTCGCTCGTCCTTGCGCACATACATTGACTGATCGGCCGCAGCGATCATGTCGGCCGGGTTTGAATCCTCGACCAGTGGCGCAACCCCGACACTGGCGGCGACTCCGACCTGGAACCTGCCGTGGGTAATGCCGACGCGGGCAATCACCGTCTCCAGCTCACGGGCTTTCGCGATCGCCTGCTTTTCCTCGACGCGCCAGACGATGACGCCAAACTCGTCGCCGCCGATGCGGCCGACGACATCGGACGCCCGCACGTGGCCGATCAGCTCGCGCGCGACCGACTTGAGGAGCGCATCGCCGGCAGCATGGCCGTAACGATCGTTGATCCCCTTGAAGCCGTCGAGATCGACAAACATCAGCGCGGCCTGCGTCCCGTACCGTTTCACATGGGAGAGCGCCCGCTTGAGCTCGCGCTCGAAGCCGCGCCGGTTGAGGATGTCGAGCAGCGGATCGACGTCCGCCCGCGCCTCGAGCTCGCCAACGCGGGCGCGCGCGACAGCCAGTTCGCGCTTGAGACGCTCGTTCTCGGCCAGCAGCGAAGTGATCGACGGAAACTCATCGTCCACGCGTGGTTGCGGAAGACCCATATCTCGATTCCTGGTGTCAGCTCTCGCGAATCTTAACCCTGCACCGAAGAATACCCCTTTCGCCTTGCCTGTAGGGGGTCCCGACCTATAATCCCCCGCTTCCTTCCGCAGGGTTTGGCGGATTCGGGGAGCGCAATGGCCTCAAAACCTGTGGCGATCATCATGGGCAGCCAGTCCGACTGGGCCACGATGAAGCACGCCGCCAGGACGCTCGATATCCTGAAAATCGGTCACGTCGCCCGCATTGTTTCCGCCCACCGCACCCCGAAGCGGCTCTACGAATTTGCCGAAAGCGCGCGCAGAAACGGCTTCAAGGTGATCATCGCCGGCGCCGGCGGCGCCGCGCACCTGCCCGGCATGACCGCATCGCTGACGGCGCTTCCGGTGCTCGGCGTCCCCATCAAGACGCACGCTCTCGAGGGCAAGGATTCGCTGCTGTCGATCATGCAGATGCCGGGCGGCATTCCGGTTGGAACTCTCGCGATCGGCAAGGCCGGCGCCATCAACGCGGCACTGCTGGCAGCCTCCGTGCTTGCTTTGTCGGACGGCAGGCTCGCCAAGCGGCTCGACGCCTGGCGCAAGCGGCAGACCAAGGCCGTCGGCACGCGGCCTAAAGACTGAGATGCGGTTGCACGGTGCCCACATTCCGCTCACCCCCGCGAAAGCAGGGGTCCAGTGCGAATATCTCAGCTCCCACGTTGTGCCCTGGATGCCCGCTTTCGCGGGCACGAGCGGAGTCTGTTGCAGCTTCCGCGGGAATGTGCGGAGTTCAACGTGCTGAAACCCGGCGCGACCATCGGCATACTCGGCGGCGGCCAGCTTGCGCGCATGCTCGCGCTCGCGGCGGCTCCGTTGGGGCTGCGTTGCCACGTCTATTCGCCCGAAAAGGATTCCTGCGCTTTCGACGTGGTGCACGCCGGCACCTGCGCCAAATATGACGACGAGGCCTCGCTTGGCCGCTTTGCCGGTGCCGTGGATGTCGTCACCTACGAATTTGAGAACGTGCCGGCCAAAACCGCGGCCTTCCTCGCCAGGCGCAGGCCGGTCCTGCCGGACCCGCAGGTGCTGCAAACGACGCAGGACCGGCTGGTCGAAAAGAATTTCATCAGCGCGCTGAAGATCGCGACCGCGCCCTATGCCCCCGTCCACAGCGCAACCCAGCTGTCCGAAGGCACCGGCATCACCGGGTTGCCGGCCGTGCTCAAGACCCGCCAGCTTGGTTATGACGGAAAAGGCCAGGCCAGGATCGCAAAAGGCGGCGATCCGGCCGCTGCCTGGCGGTCGCTGCATAACGCGCCCTGCATCGTCGAAGGCTTCGTGAATTTTGAGCGCGAAGTGTCCGTCGTCGCTGCACGCAGCCGCGACGGCAAGGTCGAATGTTTCGAGGTGACGGAGAACGAGCACCGCGACCACATTCTGAAAATTTCGCGCGTGCCCGCCAAAGTCACGCCGGCGCTTGCCGGCGAGGCGCGCCAGATCGCTACCCGGATCGCCAAGGCCTTCGACTATGTCGGCGTATTGGCGGTCGAGATGTTCGTCGTACGCAACGGCAGCCGCCGGACGCTTCTGGTGAACGAAATTGCTCCCCGCGTGCACAATTCCGGCCACTGGACCATCAACGGCGCGACGGTATCGCAGTTCGAGCAGCACATCCGCGCGGTTGCAGGATGGCCACTGGTAAAACCGGTGCGTCTCGGCAGCCGCGTCGAAATGGTGAACCTGATCGGCCAGGAAGTGAACGAGGCGGCGCGCTGGCTGACCGTACCGGGCACATCGGTACACGTATACGGCAAGGGCGAAGCGCGCCCGGGCCGCAAGATGGGACATGTCACGCGGGTCTGGTCCGCAAAATAAAGGTGGCTGCGCCTCAGGGCCGCCATGTCCGCCAGCGACGACGTTATCCCGACAACCTGGAGGACCATGATGGCGCTTACTCTCTATTTCCATCCGCTCTCTTCGTTCTGTCAGAAGGCGCTGATCGCGCTTTACGAGAACGGTACGCCGTTCACGGCGCAGAAAGTGGACCTGATGGACGAGAAAGAGAACGCAGCTTTCAAGCAGATGTGGCCGGTCGGCAAGTTTCCCGTGCTGCGCGATGAAAAGAATGGAAAGACAGTGCCGGAATCAACGACGATCATCGAATACCTGGCGCAGCACTATCCCGGAGCGGTCCAGCTTGTTCCGAAGGACGCCGGCGCGGCCTTCGTTGTGCGTGCACAGGACCGTTTCTATGATCTCAATGTCCATTTGCTGACCCAAAAGGTCATCACGGACCGGCTGCGGCCGGCGGAACAAAGCGACAAATTCGGAGTGGAGCAGGCCGGGGGCCTTCTCCGGACCGCCCTGGGGATCGTCGACAAGGACATGGCGAAGAAAACCTGGGCCGCCGGCGACGCCTTCACGATGGCCGACTGTGCCGCGGCGCCGGCGCTGTTTTATTACAATATGGCGGTGAGGCCTTTGGCAGGATCTTTTGACAATGTGGCTGCCTATCTCGACCGGCTGGTGAAGCGGCCGTCCTACGCGCGCGCTCTCAAGGAAGCGGAGCCCTTCCTCAAATACGTGCCGGCGTAACTTGCCGGCAAAGCCTTGATCGCAAAGCATTGGGGCCCAATATGAAAACCGCGGCGAATGGACTCTTAACGACTTTTCTGCTAGAGCCGCGCAACTCAAAGCCCCCGTTTTCGGGGCTTTTGCCTTAACCCGTCGGAGCAACAACCAAGGAGCAAGCGTGCAAGTTCTCGTTCGCGACAACAACGTCGACCAGGCCCTGAAGGCGCTTAAAAAGAAGATGCAGCGCGAGGGCATTTTCCGCGAGATGAAACTCCGCGGCCATTACGAAAAACCATCCGAAAAGAAGGCGCGGGAAAAGGCGGAAGCAATCCGCCGGGCCCGCAAGCTTGCGCGCAAGAAGATGCAGCGCGAGGGACTTCTTCCGGCCAAGCCCCGACCGACTCCTGGCGCGGGTCCTGACCGTGGTGCCGGCGGACACGGCCGTAGCGGCGGGCCGCGGCGCTTCGGCTGATTTAGCGGCGATTTCAATTTGATGGTGGCGCGGGCCAAAAGTTGCCCGCGCTATTGTTTTTCAGGGGCATGATTTCATTGAGATCAGACACAACGTCGTCATGGCCGGGCTAGACATCAAGCCCGGCCATGACGGTTCGGCGGTGGCGCTCAATCCCGTGGCTGCGGCAACGTCTTCAGGAACGTCCTCACCTGCTCCGCCGCGCCATGGTCGTCGAGATCGACATGGCAACCGAGGGGGAAACGCACCATTCGTTTCGGCTCGTTGGCCAATTCGAACAACCCGTTGCCGTACTTGATCGGTACGACCTGATCGCGCTCGCCGTGCAGGACCAGGAGCGGCACCTTGACCCGCGCAATGCGCTGGTCAGACCGGAAAGCATCCTTGATGAACCAGCGGACCGGCACAAAAGGAAAGGCCGCCGCGCCGATGTCGGCTGCGGAGGTGAACGGCGCATCGAGAATAAGCCCGCCAATCTGCCGCTCGGCGGCGAGCGCCACGGCGACGCCCGTGCCGAGCGATTCCCCCCAAAGCACGATGTGCCCGGCCGGATAACGCGCGGCCGCGAAATCGTAAGCCGCCATCGCATCCAGCAGCAGCCCGGATTCCGTGGGCTTGCCGGACGAACCGCCATAGCCCCGGTACGACAGTCCGAGCAGGCCAACTCCATCTGCTGTCAGCCAACTGAACCGACCAGCGCGAAGATTGAGTGCGCCGCCATTGCCGTGAAAATAGATGACGAGCGGCCAGTCTCCTTGTGGAGGCACGTACCAGGCGATCAGGCTTTCGCCATCCGAACTCCTGAGGATCACCTCTTCGACCTGCGGCAACCCGGCCACTGCCGGGGATGTGCGGGCGGGGTCGGGGAAGTACATCAGTGAGCGCTGGAACACGTACATCAGCGCCAGCACCCCGCCGTAGGCCAGAATGGCCAGAATTATCAGCGATTTCAGGGTCGTCATTCGTGCTCTTGGCCTCGCCCTGACCGTCCGTGTCCCGGCCCCGACCGCAATTTATTAATGATAACAGTAGCTATGGCTGAAAATTTGTGCAGATGCGAGCAACCATTCGACCGCAAGCGCGTTAGCGCTGCGTATTCGGAGGCACAGGAAGGGAGCGAGGCTCTGCGCGTTTCGGAAGCGGGTTAGTCGGGGGTCATGGACGAACCAATCGGATTTTTGGAGAGCGAACTCGAACGGGCGGTTGCCACGATGGATGAGGCGCCGGCCGAAGATAACGTCGTTCAGATCTCCGAGAGCCTGCGACCGCAGGCCATGCTGCGCGAGCGCGAGCGCCGCTTCCGAGGATTGCTCGATGCTCTGCCCGCCGCTGTTTACACGACCGATGCCGCCGGCCGTATCACCTACTACAACGACGCAGCCGCCGAGCTCTGGGGCCATCGGCCGCCGCTTGGCACGAGCGAATGGTGCGGGTCGTGGAAACTGTACTGGCCTGACGGAATGCCGCTGGCGCACGACCAATGCCCCATGGCGATCGCCCTGAAAGAAAACCGCGTTGTGCGCGGCATGGAAGCAGTCGCCGAACGGCCGGATGGCACGTGCGTGCCGTTCATTCCATATCCGACGCCGATCCACGACGAGGCTGGCAAACTGATCGGCGCGGTCAACATGCTCGTTGACATCACCGACCGCAAGCGCGCGGAAGAGCAGCAGGCTTTACTGGTTCGCGAACTGCACCATCGTGTCAAGAATACGCTCGCCACGGTGCAGGCGATCATGGGCTCGACTGCACGCACGGTCGACAACATCGAAGATTTCAAGACCGCAATTTTCGGGCGTATCCAGTCGCTTGCCAAAACGCACCTCCTTCTTGCGGATGACGTGAGGGCCGTCGACTTTGCCGACATTCTCAGGAGCGAACTCGACGCCTTCGACAGCGGGATCGGTGGCCGCATCACATTAAAGGGTCCGGAAGTTGCGCTGACCTCGCAGATGGCGGTGTCGCTCGGCATGGCGATCCATGAACTCACGACGAATGCGGCAAAGCACGGCGCGCTTTCGGTCTATGGCGGCAAGGTGGAAGTGACATGGAGCGTGACGATTGATGCCACGCGGCGAACCCTGACGTTCAACTGGATCGAAAGCGGCGGTCCGCCGGTAAACGAACCGGTCCGCGAAGGATTTGGATCACGCCTTCTTGATTTCGTGCTGCCCGGCCAGATTCAGGCCCGCACGCGGATCGAGTACGCGCCGCAGGGCGTTCGTGTGCATTGTTCCGTGCCGCTTCCGGCAGAAACGAAAAACTAACGCTGATTTGCACAGGCGCGCGGAGTTGTGATCGAAGGCTGGCGTGGAGCAGCGCTATAATCTCCACCAATGGCTCATGACGTGACGCGTTTGGAGCCGGCAGAAAAACGTTAGGTCCGTCTCAGGCGCGACACCGTCGGGGCCGCAGGTCCCGGGAGGTATCGCATGGCCTTTTCGAACATTCTGGTCGGCGCCGGCGCGCGTCCGGCACAACCTGTCATCCGCCGCATCGGTCTTGCCGACCTGCAGGAGGCCCTGGCCAAGGGCATCGACGATTTCTACGCGATGCCGACGCACGCCATGTTCCTCTGCGTGATTTATCCGATCGTCGGCCTTCTTCTGGCGCGGATGGCGTTCGGCTATTCGATCCTGCCTTTGCTCTACCCCTTGGCGAGCGGCTTCGCCCTGGTCGGCCCGGTCGCCGCGCTCGGCCTCTATGAGCTGAGCCGGCGCAGGGAAGCCGGCCTGCCGACGTCCGCGGTACGCGCGTTTGACGTTCTCGAGTCGTCTTCGATCGGCGCAATCACGGCGCTGGCCTTGCTGTTGCTGACCATATTCGTGATCTGGGTCGCGCTCGCCAATGCGATCTATATCGCGACGTTCGGCTACGCCACGCCGACCTCAATCGAGGCTTTCGCCGAAGATGTGCTGACCACCCGCGCCGGATGGACGCTTATCCTCGTCGGCAACCTGGTGGGCCTGCTGTTCGCCGTCCTGGTGTTGAGTATCAGCGTCGTGTCGTTTCCGCTCCTGCTCGATCGCGATGTCGGCGCGGCGGTGGCGCTGCTGACATCGATCCGCGCGGTCGCCCGCAATCCGTTCACGATGATGCTGTGGGGCCTGATTGTCGCCGCCCTGCTTGTGGTCGGATCACTCCCGCTGTTCTTTGGCCTGACGATCATCGTGCCGATTCTTGGCCATGCCACGTGGCACCTCTACCGCCGGGTGGTCGAACCGCAATCAGCTCCTCCACCGACGCACCCGGAGGGCCATCGCGAACGCCGCTATGCGGCCGACTTCCCGGCCGTGCTGTTTCCGTGGGCGCGGTGAGGCGTAGCCGCTCTGCTGTCATTCTGGACACCGCCAAGCGCGTCGAAGACGCGCGATGGCGGTGATCCGGAATCCAGAACCACAATCGATGTGGCCGGATTCCGGGTTCGCGCGCGTTACGCGCGTCTTTGACGCGCTATGCGCGCGCCCCGGAATGACTCAGCACATTACGCCACGGCTGCATATCGCCGTTGCAACATCGCCCGCTCGAATTTGCGCGGCGCCATTGGCTTGGCGAACATGTGGCCTTGCAGCAGGTCAAAGCCGAGATCGCGAACGACCAGAAAGTCCGCCTGGGTTTCCACGCCTTCGGCGACGGATTTTGCACCGGCATCACGTGCGATGGCCACGATCTGCGCGCAATGCGCCTGTTTGATCCTGTCGTCGGCGCAGCCGCGGATATATTGGCGATCGACTTTCATTTCGACGACCGGCAATTCGCGCCGGCCGGCGATTGTAGCTCCCTGGGCGTCGATACCGTCGATCGAAAGCCCGATATTGCGCGTTGCCAGCTGGATGGCGGCACCGCGGACCAGGTCGAGCTCTTTGACCAGATCGACGCAATCGACCGCGATCAAAAAGCCATTCTGCCGAACATTGTCGGGCAGATGAGTCATCATGCGGTCGATGAATTGCATGTCCTCCAGCGCCTGCAACGGCAAACGAATGGAAATCTGCACCTGATGATTGCCCGCAACAAATTGCATCGAATCCGCCAGCACCCTGGCGACGATAAATTGCGAGAGGCCATGAAGGAACGGATCGCTCGCGCCGGGAATGTAGTAGGCCGGCGCCACCACGCCCCAGGTGGGGTGGCGGACACGCACGAGAGCTTCGGCCCCGCGCGGCACCAGCGAGCGTGGATTTATTTTTGGCTGGTACCAGAGCTCCAGCCAGCCGTTGTACAGCGCTTCGTCGACGTCGACGGGCAGAGGCGGCGCCGGCCGGACCGGAAGAAAGGAGGCAAGGTTTTCATGGAGGTCACGATCGCGAAACGGCGTGCCAAGCGGCGGCAACATTGTGAGCCCGGCCGCTTCGCCGAACTCGCAGTTACGGATGAGTACCGCGGAACTCCGTCCCCCGAACAACATGACCTTCGCGCCACAGCCTTGAGCCCGCAACGTCTGCAGTACCGAGCGCACTTCCGGGCCGCCATCGAGCGGGCCGAGCACGATCAGGTCCGGCCTGAAGTCACGCAGCATGGTCCGGACGTCGCCAGTCACGGCCTCGTGTGCAATGAAGCCAAGCCCGTCAAGTATGTCGGCAAGAAAGGTCCGTACGTGCGTCTTGTTTTCGAGGACACAGGCGCGTGGCGGAATTGGCCTGCGGCCGAACGGAACGACTTCTCCCATTCCCAATACGCTGCGATCGTCGATCATGGCTGCGGTCCCTTCCCCGAGATGGGCCATGCTGGATTGCGGCCTGCATAAAACATTCTTCCGGCGCAGCCGCCAGACCTCGCAGCCTTCATCTGTCAAACGATTCCTTCCGCCGGTTAATGCGGGGAATGCGCGGCATTTCAAATTTGAATCAGTCGGGTATGCAGGTGCCAGCGCGCTACATCGCCTTGACGATGCTCTCTGTCATTTTCTTTGCGTCGCCAAGAAGCATCATCGTGTTGTCGCGATAGAACAAGGGATTGTCGATTCCGGCATATCCGGACGCGAGCGAGCGCTTGATGAACATTACGGTGCCCGCCTTCCACACCTGCAACACCGGCATACCGTAGATCGGCGACGACTTGTCGTCTTCCGCCGCCGGATTGGTGACGTCGTTTGCGCCGATGACGAAGGCGACGTCGGCCTGCGCGAATTCGGAATTGATATCCTCGAGCTCGAACACCTCGTCGTAGGGCACATTGGCTTCGGCGAGCAGCACGTTCATGTGGCCGGGCATGCGGCCGGCGACCGGATGGATCGCGTATTTGACCTCGACGCCCTCCTTTTTCAGCTTGTCCGCCATTTCGCGCAGCGCGTGCTGGGCTTGCGCCACCGCCATGCCGTAGCCCGGCACGATGATGATTTTCGACGCGTTCTTCATGATGTAGGCGGCATCTTCGGCCGAGCCGAGCTTGACCGGGCGTTGCTCGGCGCCGGCGCCGGGCCCCGCCGTCTCCCCGCCGAAGCCGCCAAGGATGACCGAGATGAACGAGCGGTTCATCCCTTTGCACATGATGTAGGACAGGATCGCACCCGAGGAGCCGACCAGCGCGCCGGTGATGATGAGCGCCGAATTGCCGAGCGTGAACCCGATGCCGGCGGCCGCCCATCCCGAATAGGAATTGAGCATCGAGATCACGACCGGCATGTCGGCGCCGCCGATCGGGATGATGATCAGGATGCCAAGCAAAAGCGAGAGCGCGACGATGAGCCAGAAATCCATCGCGCTTTGCGAGATAAAGAAGCCGTAAATGAAGAAAATAAGCGCGGCAGCGAGCACGATGTTGATGATGTGGCGTCCCGGCAGCGTGATCGGCTTGCCGCTCATGCGGCCCGACAGCTTGAGGAAGGCGATTACCGAACCGGTAAACGTAACGGCGCCGATCGCGACGCCGAGCGACATTTCGATCAGGCTTTGCGCGTGGATGTGACCTTCGGTGCCGATGTCGAAGGCCGCCGGTGCGTAGAAGGCGCCGGCCGCGACCAAAACGGCGGCCATGCCGACCAGCGAATGGAATGCCGCGACCAGCTCCGGCATCGAGGTCATCGGAACGCGGCGTGCGATGACCGCACCGATGCTACCGCCCACGGCGATGCCGCCGATCACAAGTCCCCAGGCAATGGGATCGGCCGGCGGATGCGACCCCAAGGTGGTCAGCACCGCGATCGTCATGCCGATCATGCCGAACAGGTTGCCGCGCCGGCTGGAATCCGGGCTCGACAGGCCGCGCAGCGCCAGGATGAACAGGACACCGGCGACCAGATAGAGCAGCGCGACGAGGTTGGGGCTCATTTGGGTGCGCCTTCCTGGCTCTTGACCGTCATCACCGGGCTTGTCCCGGTGATCTCGCTCAGGGAGGCACGGTAATTCACGCCTAAGCGGGATGCCCGGAACAAGTCCGGGCATGACGGTGAAATTTTGCGAAGCGAAGAATCCATTGCCACCGTCACTTTTTCTTCTTCTGGTACATCGCGAGCATCCGCTGGGTGACCAGGAAGCCGCCGAAAATATTCACGGAAGCAAAGACCAGCGCGACGAAGCCGAGTGCGCGGGCCCACAAGGGGCCCTGGTCATTGGCAACAAGAGCGACGCCGACCGCGAGCAGCGCGCCCACGACGATGACCGAGGAAATCGCGTTGGTGACCGACATCAACGGTGTATGGAGCGCCGGCGTCACCGACCAGACCACGTAGTAGCCGACGAAAACGGCCAGCACGAAGATCGACAGCCGGAAAACGAAGGGGTCAACCGCTGTTGCTACATGTTCCATTGCGGTTCTCCAATTGGCCCGTCATTCCGGGGCGCGAGCCAACGGGTCCGCGCGAAGCGCGGCCCGATGATAAACTCCGCTCGCGAACCCGGAATCCAGAACCTAATCTTGCATTCGCGTCTGGATTCCGGGTTCGCGCCTTCGGCGCGTCCCGGAATGACGAATTGTTGTTGCGCGGTCGCATCATCTCACGCGGCTTTCGGCTGGAAATTAGGATGCACGACCGCACCGTCGCGCGTCAGCAGCGTCGCCTTCACCAACTCGTCATCCCAATTGACGGCGAGCTTCTTCTCTTTCTTGTCGATGAGGGTTTCGACGAAGGTGAGCAGGTTCTTCGCGTAGAGGGCCGATGCGGAAGCCGCAAGCCGTCCCGGCACGTTGAGATAGCCGACGATCTTCACGCCGCCGGTCTGCGCGATACGACCGGCCTGCACGCCTTCGACATTGCCGCCGCGCTCGACGGCAAGATCCACGATCACCGAGCCTGGGCGCATCGACGCCACCATGTCTTTTGAAATAAGACGCGGCGCCGGCCGTCCCGGGATCAGCGCCGTGGTGATGACGATGTCCTGCTTCTTGATGTGCTCAGCCACCAGCGCGGCCTGCTTGGCCTGATACTCCTTCGACATTTCCTTGGCGTAGCCGCCGGCCGTTTGCGCGTTCCTGAATTCCTCGTCCTCGACCGCAAGAAACTTCGCACCGAGACTTTCCACCTGTTCCTTGGTCGCAGGGCGCACATCGGTTGCCGTGACAATCGCCCCCAGGCGCCGCGCGGTCGCAATCGCCTGCAATCCCGCCACGCCGACGCCCATAATGAATACCTTCGCCGCGGGAATGGTGCCTGCTGCCGTCATCATCATAGGCAGCGCACGGCCATATTCCTCCGCCGCATCGATGACCGCGCGATAGCCGGCGAGATTGGCCTGGCTCGACAACACGTCCATCGATTGCGCGCGCGTGATGCGCGGCATCAGTTCCATGGCGAAGGAGGAAACCCCGGCGCTTGCCATCTGCTTGAGCGCGGCGTCGTTGCCATACGGATCCATGATGGCGATAACCAGCGCGCCTTTCTTGTAGTCGGACAGTTCGTTCGGCGCCGGACGGCGTACCTTGAGCACAATGTCGGCGTCCTTGGTGACACCGTCCGCAACCTGCGCGCCTGCCGCCTCGAATTCCGCGTCGGGAATGCCGGACGCCACGCCGGCACCGCGCGCAACCGCGACCTCGGCGCCAAGCGACTTGAATTTTTTGATTGTTTCCGGAGTTACCGCGACGCGGGGTTCGCCGGCGTCGGTTTCACGCGGTACGGCAATTCGCATTCGCGCCTCCCCGCCCAGCCGTGAATTCCGTCAGTGCGGCGTGAGCCCGGTGAACGCGAAGATCAGGAAGCAGATGACGAACGAAACGTAGCTTGGCGTCGTCGCCCCGCCGAGCAGGCCGGGAATGGCGCCAAGCAGGCCAATGACGAAGATCGACGCCGCCAGAAACCAGTGGCCCATGACGCCGCCGGTCGCCAGCCCGAACAGGATCGTCACGACATAGAGGATACCCACCAGCGTGAAGTGCACGAAACGCTCGTAAGAAGCCTCGTGGGCCTCATAGTCGTTTCCAGTGGCGGTGGCGTATTCAACGGTGCCGTGGTCGGCCATGGGGAAAGCTCTCCGAGTCGCGCTAAAAATGGCAGGTGCTGAGGGGTTAGCGCAATTGCCCGTTGAGGGCAACGGGCGGATTTTCTTTCCGCTCATTCCCGCGCAAGCGGGAATCCAGGGCAGCAACTTGCAGACTCCGAGCGAATGGCCCCGGACCCCCGCTTTCCGCCTTCGCGCTCCGCGCTTCCGCCTACGCGCTGACGCGCTTCGGCGGACTCAAACCCGCCGAAGCTCACGCAGTGAGCGTAGGCCGGGTCGGCGGACACGAACCCGCCGAAGCTCGCGTAGCGAGCGCAGGCTGGGTCGCGGGGGTGAGCGGTGATGGTGTGCCCGTTACGCTACAGCCCAACCTTGGCGAGCGCGGCGGCTTGCCGCCTGGCCACGTCCTCGACCTCGAAACGCTCGATCGCCTCGTTGAACAGCCGGTAGAAATTGAGTTCCGCCGCCAGATGCAGGAACACGGCGCCCAGTCCAATCGCGGCGCGATCCATGAACACGAACTCGCGCGGCACCGTCACGGGCCCCCGGGCCTTAAGCGCCTGATGCACGCGAAAGGCCTCTTTACGCCCATATTCGGACGGTTTCACACCGTCGGCGATCGTGCGCACGCGATTATCGAGCAGCGGACCGTAGATGAAGCGTGCCCAGATATTGAGCGCATCGATCAGCTCGCGATTGAGCCGCTTGAAGCCCCAGGTCTCGTAGGCGTGCACGACCAGCGCATCGTCTTTACGCAAGAGGCCGCGGTAGAGATCGACCACGCCGCCGACAAAGCTCGGCGGGAAAATACGTATGCAGCCATAGTCGAGGAGATTGATGCCGGCCGGCTTGCCCTTGGCATTGTCGAACACCGTGTAGTTGCCGAGATGCGGGTCGCCGTGGATGACACCGAAGCGGCTGAAGGGAAACCACCAGGCCGTGAACATGGCCGTGGCCAGCCTGTTGCGCGTCTCGAGCGGGTCGTTCTTGTGCTCCAGAAGTTTGCGGCCCGTCATCCAGTCGAGCGTCAGCAGGCGGCCGGTCGACAGCCCGGCCCAGACTTTCGGCACGCGGATCGCGTTTTCGCCCTTAAGCATATTCCCATACAGCGCGACGTGCCTGGCTTCGCGGAAATAGTCGAGCTCTTCGCGCAACCGCGCGCCGATTTCGACGGCGATTTCTGTCGTGTCGATGGCCGGATCGAACCGCTTGCGGATCGCGAACAGCAGCTGAAGCTGGCTGAGGTCGGCCTCCACTGCCGACTGCATGTCCGGATATTGCAGCTTGCAGGCAAGCTCGCTGCCATCGAGCGCACGGGCGCGATGGACCTGGCCGAGCGATGCTGCCGCCGCCGGATGGTGCTCGAACTCCGAGAATTTCTTCTGCCAGTCGGCGCCGAGTTCGGCGCTCATGCGCCGCTTGACGAACGCCCAGCCCATGGGCGGCGCCTGGCTCTGCAGCTTGATCAGCTCGTTCGCATATTCCGGCGGCAGCGCGTCGGGAATGGTGGCGAGCAGCTGCGCCACCTTCATGATCGGACCTTTCAGTCCGCCAAGCGCGGCCGCGAGCTCGAGCGCGTTGGCGGCGCGATCGAGCGGCACGCCGAAAAAGCGCGCGCCGGCAAATCGCGCGGCGGTGCCGCCGAGCTGCGTGCCGACCTTGGCGTAGCGGCGGGCGCGTGCAGAAAATCGATTTCGCTCTCGATCGTCCGGGGACATTGGCGGGCTCACCCGCATTACCTATACAGTTTTTGCCTGAAAAATAAGGCCCAAGCCCACACAGGCCCTACTCCAGGCGTTCGAGCTCGTCGATCAGCCTTGCGATCACGCTCAGGCCGCCGTCCCAGAACTTCGGATCGCGCGCGTCGAGGCCGAACGGCGCGAGCAACTCCGCGTGATGCTTGGTGCCGCCGGCCGCAAGCATTGCGAGATAGCGCTCGGCAAAGCCGCCCGCGGATTTTTCGTAGACCGCATAAAGCGAATTCACCAGGCAGTCGCCGAAGGCGTAGGCATAGACGTAAAACGGTGAATGCACGAAATGCGGGATATAGACCCAGAAGGTCTCATAGCCCGGCTTGAGCTCAATCGACGGCCCCAGGCTTTCGCTTTGCACGGACATCCAGAGCTCACAAAGCTTTTCAGAGGTCAGCTCACCCTTGCGGCGCTCTTCATGCACCTTGCGCTCGAAACTGTAGAAGGCGATCTGGCGCACGACCGTATTGATCATGTCCTCGACCTTGGCCGCGAGCATCGCTTTGCGTTGCTTCCTGTCGGTGGTCTCCGCAAGCAGCTTCCTGAACGTGAGCATTTCGCCGAACACCGACGCGGTCTCGGCCAGCGTGAGAGGCGTCTGCGCCATCAGCGCGCCGTTCGGCGCGGCGAGCACCTGGTGAACGCCATGACCGAGCTCGTGCGCCAGTGTCATCACGTCGCGCAGCTTGCCCATGTAATTGAGCAGGACGTAAGGATGCGCCGATGGCACCGTCGGATGCGCGAACGCGCCCGGCTGCTTGCCCGGGCGCACCGGCGCATCGATCCAGCTTTTCGTGAAAAATCGGTCGGCGACATCGGCCATCTTCGGTGAGAACGCGCCATAGGCGGTGAGGACGGTCGCACGCGCATCGCCCCAGGGGATCGTCCGTTGCGCCACCTTCGGCAGCGGCGCGTTGCGATCCCAATGCGGCAACCGCTTCTTGCCGAACCACTTCGCCTTCAGCGCGTAGTAACGGTGCGACAGCTTCGGGTAAGCCGCGCGCACGGCGGATACCAGCGCCTCCACCACCTCGCGCTCGACCCGGTTCGACAGGTGACGCGCGTCAGCAATGTCCTTGAAGCCGCGCCAGCGGTCGGAGATTTCCTTGTCCTTGGCAAGCGTATTGGTGATGAGCGTGAACGGCCGCAAATTGTCCTTGAATGTTTTTGCCAGCGCCTCGGCCGCCGCCTTGCGTTTCTTGCCGTCGACGTCCTGCAGCAGGTTGAGTGTCGGCTCGATCGCGAGCGTCTTGCCGGCAACCTTGAACCGCAGGCTGGCCATGGTCTCGTCGAACAAGCGGTTCCAGGCCGAATAGCCCGTCACCGACTTCTCGTGGAACAGCTCCTCGACCCGGTCCTCGAGCTGATACGGCTTTTCCTTGCGCACATCCTCGATCCAGGGCCGATAGTGACCGAGCGCGGGATCGCGCATCGCCGCCTCGAGCTGCGCGTCATCGATGCGATTGAGTTCAAGCGTAAAAAACAGGAGATGCAGCGACGCGGCAGTGATGCGCTCCTGCACGTCGCCGTAAAATTTTGCCCGCGCCGGATCGGTGGCGTTTCCGGCATACATGAGGGATGCATAGGACATCAGCCGGCCAAGCCGGTCGTCGATGGCTTCAAAGCGCGCCACGGCTTTCGCCAGTGCCGCCCCCGCCCCCTCACCCGCGGCAAGCGCCGTGAGCCGGCCTTTGAAATCCTGCTCGAAAGCCGCGCACTCGCTGTCCGCCAGATTGAGGTCGCGCTCGACCTCAGGGCTGTCAGGCGCGGGGTAAAGATCCTTGAGGTTCCACTCGGGCAGGTCGCCGAGTTTGCCGCGCTTATTCAATGCTTTCCGGGCTGACGCTTTGGCCATGGCTCGCAATCTTTTTGGGAAAATGCAGGCAGGTCGGGCTCATCTAGATACAGGTCATGGCGAGGCGATGGCAGCGCAAATTGCAGCATATTGGGTTTTCGACACGCCCAAAGCCGCACAGTGCCGGCCGTGGGTGATAACCCGCTGAAAAACCGCGGTTGTTGTAGCCTGCTGAGTCATTTGACCGACAAATAGCGCGTTAGCGGGCCGGTACCATCGCTCCTGTAGGGCGCTCCAATGAGGTCATTTTCCTGATGACGATCGTTCTTCGGCAAGAGTAATGAGGTCGCAAGGGCATTCACCAACTCGCTCGCGACGAGCAAATCGAGGCGATGAACGCCCCTGGCCACATCGACTGAAATTTATGCCCGCGTTTTCCAAATCGCCACATCAGCAGAACAGCAAGCGGCCACCGGATTTGCGCAGCGAAACAGCCAGCGGCGAACATCGAGGAAAACGAGTGCTGCCTATAAACTGCGTGTAAAAATTTGAATCACGAATTCGGATTCTGCGGACGCCATTGGTCGCATTAATTCAAATTTCATGTGCCCACGATAAGGCTTGACGAAGGTGGGGTGACCTTCGAATCGACCGGCAGTGCGCCTAATGTGCGGAATCGCAATCGCCATTGGCTGGCCCGACGCTGAACTCACGGTCCAAAAGCTGCTCCAAGGCATTGGGCATCGCGGCGACGTGACCGACCCGGTCACCATACTGCGCAAAGATACGGCAATGGGGACGCGTCGACTGCGAATTGTCGACTGCGAGCGAGCCGTGCAGCCGCAGCTGTCGTTTGATCGACGCCTGGCAATCGCCTTGAACGGCGAAATCTACAATCATTGCGAACTGCGGCGCGAGTTGCAGAGCCTCGGCGTTGCGTTTCAGACCGAATCCGACACCGAGGTTCTCGTCAATGCGCTTCAGTTTTGGGGCTTGCGCGCTCTGGAGCGTTTTGTCGGCATGTATGCATTTGTCGCGGTCGATATTGCGTCGGGTGAATTTCTAGCCGCCCGTGATCCGTTCGGGGTCAAGCCGCTTTACGTTATCCAGTCCGGTAGTGGCTTTGTTTTCTGTTCGGAAATTCGGCCGCTCTTGGAGACGGTCCCTCAAGGCGACGTCCTCCTTGTCCCACCGGGCTATATGGTGACCCGCGCAGGCTGCGGCCGCTACAAATCTCTCGTCTATCCACGCAGCGATCTACCCGTTCCACATGATCCGGCCAAGTTGGACGAGTTACTATCGGAAGCAGTACGCCTGCGATTGCCACCTGACTTGCCGGTCGCAATATTATTTAGCGGTGGAATAGACAGTACGTTGGTCGCGCACTATGCGCGGCGCCATCGCCCTTACGCCCCTTGCTACTTTGTCGGCGGCGTGAGCGCGCCGGACTACCCGTTCGCCGCTGAATACGCGGAACTAGCGGGTGCGGACCTGCGGGTTGTGCCGTTCGATCCGGACAGCGAAGAGGTCTTTTTGCTTCTTGAACAGGTCATAGAGGTTACAGAATCTTTTGAACCAAACCTTGTGCGCGGCGCCGTCTGCTCGCTGATCGCCGCCGAACAGATGCATCGTGATGGTTACCGCGTTGCCTTGTGTGGGGAAGGCGCCGATGAGTTGTTCTGTGGCTATCCTCCCCTGGAGCTAAGCTTCGGCGATGAGGGCTCGGATGGTCATGCAATCCGGGACGAATGCCTGCTACTGATGAACCGGGTAAGCCTGCAGCGGGTGGATCGTTGCTCGATGCGCTATCAACTGGAAATGCGGGAGCCCTTTCTCGATCCCGCGGTCGTCAATTATGCACTGGCGCTTGATTCAGGTGCGCTCGTAAGTGAGTTCGAAGGTTTGCCGCGCGGTAAGGCACCGTTACGAGACATCTACAACCTTCATACCGATCTGCCACGATCAATTCGTGACCGTACAAAAATTCCATTCGGAGAAGGAGCCGGTCTTAACGTCACCCCCCAAGATTCGCCCTGGAAGCGCCGATTCAATGATGAGATTTCGGATGCGCAGTTCCTTGAAGGACGGGTTGAGTTTTCTGACTTCAATATCCAATCGAAAGAGGAGTTATTCTACATTCGCAGCCTCGCGCGGACGATGGACATTTCGCGCGTGCCTCATCTGCGTGACCGAGCGTGGATATCGTACTCGGTCGGACAAAATCGCCAAAAGCTAAAGGCTTACGCCCACTTCAGCCTCTAACCTGGACATGTCTATGCGCCCCCCTAATGAGGTCTACAAAGAAACGGCAAATGTCGTTGCCGACCCCCGCGAGGTAGAGGCAAATCTCTTGTACCAAGCCGCGTCCCGATTGCAGGCCATTCAAGATCATTGGGAGGAGAAAGCAAAAGATCTTCGGGATGCTCTGCTCAATAATCGTAGGCTTTGGACGATCTTTTTAACGTCGGTCACCAATGCAGCGAATCCGCTACCAAAAGAAATCCGAGAGAACGTCGCCAACCTCGGCCTGTTCGTTATAAGACACACAATCCTTGTGGAAGCGGATCCTCGGTCAGATCGGTTGAGTGTGTTGATAGCGATCAACCGGAATGTAGCGGCGGGCCTAACGGGCCGCTGAGATCAACCGACGCGACAAATACTGGATTGTAACGAGCAAGGCCGCGTGCGAAGAAACAGGCCCGTATCGGCCCGACCTTGGTCGAATGCGGTTACATCAAAGGCAAACGCGTTCGAAAAATTTCAGATTGCCAATCCTTAATGTTCCCGTCGATCTGATGACACAGTTATCGTCGACTCTTGACGAAAGCAATTGTCAATCTCATCGGAATGCGCTTCCGACGCGCCCTTTGCGGGCTATCACGAAAAGTTCGAACATGAACAATCCAGTCAATTCTGCTGTGAGCAAAGTTCTGGAGGTCACGCTTACATTTTGGATCATCAAAATTGCCGCTACGACTCTTGGAGAGACTGGCGGTGACTCGGTAACAATGACCCTGGATTGGGGCTATCTAGTCGGGACGGCAACTTTTCTAATTGCGTTGGCTGTATTTGTAGTCTGGCAGATCTCCACGAAGAAATTTCGCCCGTTCGTTTACTGGGCCACCATTATCGCATCCACGACATTTGGAACGGCAATGGCCGATTTTGCCGATCGCTCATTAGGCATTGGGTACACAGGTGGTTCGCTGCTGTTGTTCACATGCCTAATGATTGTGCTTGGTGCCTGGTACTTGTGGGAGGGGACTATTTCGGTCAATACCGTTGCCACACCGAAAGTCGAAGCCTTCTATTGGGCAGCAATTACGTTCTCACAAACTCTCGGTACTGCTCTTGGGGACTGGGCCGCGGATACTGGAGGCCTCGGCTACGAGGGCGGTGCTCTTTTATTCGGCGCGGGGCTGGCCGCACTAGCTGCGGCCTATTATTCGACGAATATCTCAAGAGTTGCGCTGTTTTGGGCAGCATTTATTCTCACACGTCCACTTGGAGCTACCGTTGGCGATTTTCTCGACAAGCCTGTCAGCCATGGCGGGCTCAATTTGAGTCGGCCAATCGCCTCAGCAATCATCGCGATATTCATCATCGGCTGCATACTGCTGTTGCCGCAACGTGCTGGAACCCATCCCGGCAAGGCTGACGCCGTCTTACATCCGCAAGCTTGAGCGTCCGTCTGGACCACTACCACCTCCCGTCATTCGACGGGTTTAATAGCTCATTAAGGCAGACCGGCGACATTGCACCAATTCGGCACAGTCGCGCGTGAGGAGTGTGATGGCGGAAGTGGTGCTCATCGTCGACGACGATCCTGTTCAGCGGCGGCTGCTCGAAGCAATGATCCAGCGGTTTGGCTACCGGACGACCGTCGTCGAAGGCGGCGACGCCGCCTGCAAACTGCTGATTGGTCCCCAGCCCGAACGCATCGACGCCGTCGTGCTCGATCTGGTCATGCCGGATCTCGACGGACTTGGCGTGTTGTCGCGCCTCAAGGAAGCTAACGTTACCATTCCCGTGATCGTCCAGACGGCGCATGGCGGCATAGACAATGTCGTCTCCGCAATGCGGGCCGGCGCGACCGATTTCGTCGTCAAGCCGGCAAGTGCCGAGCGGCTGCAGGTCTCGTTGCGAAATGCACTCGCTACTAACGCGCTGGCCGGCGAACTGCAGCGCCTCAAGCGCAAGCATGAGGGTACATTCAGCATCAGCGACGTGATCACACGCTCGCTGGCAATGCAGCCCGTGCTCAAGGCGGCGGAAAAAGCCGCCGCGTCCGCGATTCCGGTTCTGGTGGAAGGCGAATCCGGCGTCGGCAAAGAGCTGATCGCCCGCGCCATTCATGGCAGCAGCGCACGCCGCACGAAGTCTTTCGTTGCCGTCAATTGCGGCGCCCTCCCCGAAACGCTTGTCGAGTCGATCCTGTTCGGCCACGAGAAAGGTGCCTTTACGGGCGCCACCGAAAAGCACAGCGGGAAATTCGTAGAGGCCGACGGCGGCACCCTGTTCCTCGATGAAATCGGCGAGTTGCCGCCACCGGCGCAGGTGAAATTGTTGCGGGCAGTGCAGGATGGCGAGGTCGAGCCGGTCGGGGGGCGCAAGAGCGTCAAGGTGGATGTGCGGATCCTTTCGGCAACCAACCGCGACCTGATCGCCGACGTCAAGGCGGGACGGTTTCGCGAGGATCTGTTTTATCGCCTGCACGTATTTCCGATTTCTGTGCCGCCTCTCCGCATGCGGCGCGACGACATCCCCGAGCTGACGCGCCATTTCCTGACCCGCATTGCCGCCGAAGAAGGCAAGCGGATCCGCAGCATCAGTGCCGACAGCCTGACGCTCCTCGCCGCCTATCATTGGCCCGGCAACGTGCGTCAACTCGAGAATGCAATTTTCCGCGCCGTGGTTCTCGCCGACGGTGACGAGATCGGCGCGAATGAGTTTCCGCAAATTGCCGCCCTCGTTTCATGCAACCCTGACTGCGCGCCGCCGCTGATCGAGCCATCCCCGGCCATAGCGGCGTCCATGGCCGCGTCCCTGGCCGCATCCTGGCCAGATGCCGACAGCAGCAACAGCCACGCGCCGGCGACCAAGGCGGCTGGTCATTCGCTTTCGCTCACCGACCCCCGCGGCGACGTAAGGCCGCTCGAGGACATCGAAAGGGAAGCTATCCGCTTCGCCATCACGCACTACCGCGGACAAATGTCCGAGGTGGCACGGCGGCTGAAAATCGGGCGCTCGACTCTCTATCGCAAGCTTGAGGGACTGGGGCTGGACGCGGACATTCCAGCCGAGTGAGCCGAAGGCCTGCAAATGCCTTGTTTGCAGGCCTTTCGAGAAACCGGCCCGCGTGCGGTGGCAAGCAAATACCGGGGATCAGGTTCAGGATTGCCCCGTTTTCGGCCCATTTCCGCGGATAGTTGGAGGCCGGACGGGGGACCGGTAATTTCTCATTAACCGATCCCGATGGACACTCACGGGGCTGCCGTCACGGCGGCCCAACGGGGACGTGACGGCGACGTGGGACGGATCTCTTCACGGATCAACGCTGTGCCTATTGACGCGTCGCGCGGGCACCCGCTCGCTGTGACTTTGATGCGCACCGGGGCTCGCCTGGGCCTCGCGGGACTATTTATGCTCGGCGCCAACGACGCGTTGCAGAATGCCAGTGCCGAAGGCGATACGCGCACCCTGTCATTCCATCATGTGCACACCGGCGAAGACATCACCATCACCTTCAAGCGCAACGGCCGCTACGACGACGCCGCGCTCAAGAAGCTTGACTGGTTCATGCGCGACTGGCGAAAGGAAAAGTCCACGCACATGGACCCGCATCTGTTCGATCTGTTGTGGGAGACCTATCGCGAGGTCGGCGCCACACAGCCGATCGACGTGATCTGCGGCTACCGGTCGCCGGAAACCAATTCGATGCTTCGGAGGCGATCGAGCGGCGTAGCGCAGAACAGCAATCATGTCAGCGGCCTGGCAATGGATTTCTTCATTCCAGGCGTGCCGCTCGAAAAAATCCGTGCGGTTGGCTTGCGCCTGCAGCGCGGCGGCGTCGGATTTTATCCGACCTCCGGCTCACCCTTCGTGCATCTCGATACGGGAACCGTCCGTCACTGGCCGCGCATGACGCACGATCAGTTGGTCAAAGTCTTTCCCGACGGCCGCACCGTGCATATTCCGTCCGACGGCCATCCGCTTAAGGGCTACGCGCTTGCGCTTGCCGACGTCGAGCGGCGCGGCAGCATGCCGTCCGAAATGTCACTGGATGCCGCGCGCGAGCATGGTGCCATCGGCGCGGACGCAGTGGCGACTGCAGGAAAGCCAAAACGCAGCCTATTTGCCCGGCTGTTCGGGCGCGGCAAGGATGCCGACGAGGTCAATGAGGAACAGCCGGCGACGAAGCAGACGCGCGCGCCCGTCGCGGTTGCCAGCGTGAATGCGCCGAAGGCAAAGCCGGTGAGCGTGGAGCACATCGTGCCTCTGCCGACGGCGCGACCGAAGGACGTCGCTGTTGCGTCCGCAACACCGGTGGTTCCGAAGCAGACATTCATGACGGCGTCGCTCGGAGGCAGCCTGTTTGACAACCGCGGATATTGGCGTGGAGCCGTTCAGCCCGTCGCAAATATGCCGGCGGCGCTGGCTGGAGAATCATACAAGACTGCGAGCGTCGATCCGACCGAGACCGGCAGCACTGCGCTTGCATACGCGTCAGAATCGGAACCGCCAACGCGGGTCCACGCCCGTCCGATGGGATCGCACGTGTCGTCGCAGGTGGCGCCGCCCCGGAAGGAGGCGACCGTTATGCCCGCCCAGGGCAACACAACCGTGGTGGCGAAACCGTTTGCTGCCGCAGATGCAGGTCACAGCCGGCGTGGCGAAGATCTCTGGCTGCGCGCGGCGATGCTCACACCGAGCTTCAGCAGTTACATGACCGCAACGCGGCTTGGCGCCGCCGATATGCGGTCGTTGCAAGAGCTGCTGCACAAGCCGGCCATGTCGGTTGCCATGACCTTCTCGACCGATCCGCAGCATGGCCTGGTGGCAACGCACTTTGGCGGTCCGGCGGTGGTCTTCGTGGCCACGATGACGTTCGGCACGCAATCGGCCGCGGCCGTATTCTCATCGCAGACCGCGTCACTGCGCTGATTTAAGGCAATTCAGGTTGCATTCGTCATGGCCGGACTTGCCCGCCTTCGCGCTCCGCGCTTCGGCGGACTCAAGCCCGTCGAAGCTCGTGCAGCGAGCGTAGACGGGTTCCGGCCATCCACGTCTCGCTTGCGGCCAAGACGTGGATGCCATAGCCGTTCGAAGAACGGCGTGCTTTCGCACACCTATGCATAAAGCCGGGCATGACGGCGACAGAGCACCGATCAACCTCGCTCTAGTTCGCCATTCCCAAAGCGTGCAGGTAGGTATCGAGAACCTCCTGCTGCTCGCGCCGTTCGTTGGTATCCATTTTGCGCAAGCGTACGATCGTACGCAGCGCCTTGGTATCGAAGCCGGTGCCTTTCGCTTCGGCGTAAACGTCGCGGATGTCGTCGGAAGTGGCCTTTTTCTCTTCCTCGAGGCGCTCGAGGCGCTCAATGAAAGCTTTCAACTGATCCTTGGCGAAGCGGGTGGCTGGTTTTTCTTTTTCGGCCGCGGCTGTGGCAGGCATCGACGTCTCCTTGACTACGCACGGCAGGCGATATCTGCCGCCGGTCGGGAAGCTTTCTGAGTTGGATGACCTCAGGTCAAGGCGCGGACGCCGTCATCCACGCTGTTCACAAGCGGACGGTGACTACGAATGGCGAGGGCTGGACTTTTCGAACCCCGCCTTTTGTTCGGCAGAGGCCTCTTTCTGATATTTCTTGCGCCACTCGTCGTACGGCATGCCGTAGACGATCTCACGGCTCTGGTCCTTGCTTAAGGCAAGGCCTTTTTGATCGGCGGCCTCCTTCATCCAGTTCGACAGGCAGTTGCGGCAGAAGCCGGCGAGATTCATCAGGTCGATGTTCTGCACGTCGGTACGCGATCGCAGGTGCTCAACAAGCCGCCGGTAGACCGCGGCTTCGAGTTCGGTGCGGGTCTTGTCGTCCATGGCGGCCTCCTCCACTGTACGAAAGATAGCCACGACCCGCGCCCGTTTGAAGGGCCGGAAAGCCCTGGAGAATGCATAGTGAAGTTCGCCCATTTCTCGCATGTCTGGGGCAAACCAGGCATGACCCCGCACCAGCGCTACGAGGAGCTATGGCGCGAACTCCAACTCTGTGACGAGCTCGATTACGACTACGCCTTCTGCGTCGAGCACCATTTCCGACCGGACGAGAGCTGGATTTCCTCGCCCAGCGTCTACATTGCCGGCGCGGCGGCGCGGACCCGCAAAATCCGCGTCGGCTCGATGGGCTACATCGTGCCGCTCTACCATCCTCTGCGGCTGGCAGAGGAAATCGCCCTCGTCGACCAGATTATCGGCGGCCGCATGGAACTCGGCCTCGTCCCGGGCATCAACGCGGATTACTTCAAGCCATTCGGCCTCGATTACAACCTGCGCAAGTCGCCCACGCTCGAATTCGTCGACTACCTGCGCGCGGCCTATGGCCAAACGCAGCCTTTCTCGTTTCACGGCGACGTACACAGAACGGAAAGCGCGCTGCTCGCGGTGCAGCCGGCACAGAAACCCCATCCGCCGCTCTGGATGATGAGCCGCGACCCGCAGACGCTCGAATTCTGCGCGCGCCACGGAATCAATCCGGGATATTTCCTGGTCTATCCGCGCGCCGACGCCGCACCGCGCTATCGCAGGTTCCTTGCGGACTGGGCTGCCGCCGGCCATCGCCAGCAGCCCAAGATTGCGTATTGCACCATCGTCTATATCGACGAATCCGACCAGAAGGCGCTGGACCTCGCTTTATCGCGCGCGGCGCGCGCCTATGAGGGCTTTCTGCCGCCGCCAAAGCCCGGCGAAACGTTCGAGCAACGCGCCCGCGAGCATTCAAAGAAATTCATCGGCCGCGGCGAGCCGGGCGCCTCCGAGATCATGGCCAACCTCTTCGACGCCGACTACCTCATGAAACACGAGCTGGTCTTCATCGGCTCGCCCAGGACGGTCGCCGAGAAAATCCACGCGGCGGCGGAATTGGGCGTGTTCAACGTGTTCATGGGCGAGTTCAATTTCTCCGACCTGCCCGAGTCTGACCTGATGCGCTCAATCCGCCTGTTCGGCGAGAAGGTTATTCCCGCCTTGCGCAGCTATGAACCGTTCTGACGCTAGGCTGGCGCCTGCGCGGCCCTCAGCTCAGGATGCGCCTGCAAGCGCGCCTCGTTGAGCCTCCAGATGGCGAAGCAGACCACCGCGCCGAGCGCAAATGGCAGCGACGACCACATATAGAGCTTCTCAACCGGCAGACCGACGAACAGGGCGCCGACGAGCGGCCCGATGATCGAGCCGACGCGGCCAATGCCAAGCTCCCAGCCGGAGCCATTGGCGCGCAGTGAGGTCGGATAGACCAGCGCACCGGCGACGTTGATGCCGGTCTGGATACCGAGCACACAGAACCCCGCAAAGAATGTCGCGATCGCAAGCGCCGTTGTCGATGTTGTACCGGCAAAACCGATCGAAGCGACTATCGGCACCGCGATCACGAAGACAATCGCGATGGCAAAAAACCGGCGGCGCTCGAACCAGCGCGCCAGTGCAAGCGAGCCGACTGTGCCGCCGATCTGAATCATGGCACCCGCGAGCGCGCCCACCGACGGCGGCAGCTTCAGCATCTGCATCAAAGTCGGGGTCCAGGACAGCAGGAAGAAGTAGCCCATCAAGTTGAGGGCAAAGAGCAACCACAGCAGCGGCGTGATCAGCCACAGCCCCTGACGGAAAAGGTAGACCGGATTGAAGCCCGGGAATTGCTGCTCATCCTCGATGATGAATGTTGCGTTGGGCGGCACCTTGAAGCTCGGATCGAGCGCCGCGAGGGTCCTCTCCATCTTGGCGCGCTGACTTTCGTGCAGCGCCATGAACTTGATCGATTCCGGCAGAGTGAACAGCCCGATCACCGCAAGCACGATCGGCACGATACCGCCGATCGTGAACAGGATCTGCCAGCCATGCGCCGGCACCAGGGCGGCGGCAACGACGCCCGGGATGGCGCCGCCGATCGGCACGAAACCGACGGCGATCAACGCGACTGTTGCCTTGTATTTTCGTGGTGCCGATTCGGTATTGATCGCGACGATATTCGGAATCACACCGCCGATACCGAGGCCGGCGAGCAATCGCAGCCAGAATAGCTGCTCAAGATTGGTCGAATACGCTGCGGCGAACGTAAAAACGCCGAACAGCAGGTTTGAGGAGATCAGCGCGATCTTGCGGCCGTAGCGGTCGCCGATCCATCCGAACAAGGCGGAGCCGAAGAGAATTCCGACCAGGCTCGCGCTGAAGACCGGGCCGAGCTGGCCAGGCTTCAATCCCCATTCGCGCACCAGATGCGGCGCGGCGAAAGCAATGGCGGCGATGTCGTAACCGTCGATCAACGACAGCAGTACACACCAGAAAATCAAACTGTAGTGGAACGAGCTCAATCCGCGTTGATCAAGCAGACGCGACACCTGGACGACTTCCGCCATGATTGCCTCCCCGCGCTTGTTGTTGTGCTAACAAACCGCCGCTGCCCCTGCCGCGATGCTATGCGAGCGTGGGGCCCGAGGAAAGCGGCTCGCGTCAGGAAAATTGCGATACCGGCAGGATCAATTCCGACGGATGCGCGGCGTCGTGACAGATCGTGTCCTGGCCGATCTTGTCCGGCCGATAGTAGTGCGACCACAAGATCTCCGCTGCCGGTGAATCGCCATTGACGATCTCCAGCCGCAAACGGTTGCCCTGCTTGATGAGATAGGCCGTCGGCTCGAGACTGATCTCGAATTTGTAGACCTCGCCCGGCGTCAGCGGCTGCGGATCAGCGTGAGTGTGATATGGCACCATGTCACTGCTGCGCACCGGGTCGAGCGCACGATGCGATGCCCGCAACCATCCGCGCGTTATTATTTCGCTGAAAGGATTGAGACCCTTGGCGCGATCTTCCGGTGCTTGCGGTAACTGATCCGACAGTTTGACGAAAAAATCCGTGTCGCGCGCCGTCGATGACGCATAAAGAACCAGTTTGACCGGCCCGGCAATTTCAAGGTCATTTTCGAGCGGCACCGTCGTGAAAGTGAGGACACGGCGCGCCGGATCAAAGCCGCCGGGAGGGCCGGCCGGGCCGAAGCCGACGACGCCGCTGACCCAACCGGGATTTGGATAAGCGTAGGTGGTTGAAGGCGCGCCTGCGGCAGCGGTTTGTGAAAGGCCGCCATCGTTCAACGAACTCACGCTGCCGGATGGCGAGGCGTTGAGATACCAGCGCATATGGCGCGTGCCCGGCGGAGGCCAGGTGTCTGCCTTGCGCACAAGATTTGCGCCGCGCACCGCATATTCCACGTTCGGACGCGCGAGATAGTCGGTCTCCCTGCCCCTGAGGTAATGGTCGTAGAACGGCAGCAGGACCTTCTTGTGAAATTCCACGCTGGAGAATTCCGCCGCGGCAGCCCAGGCATTCGGAACGCCCGACATGCGAAGTTTTTTCGGACCGATGGCGCGCTGGTAGCCGTCGATGTTGCCGCGTGTATGCAGCTGCATCTTCGCCCAGACGCCGCTCGAGTACAAGGGAACCTTGATGCGATCGAGCTTCTCCCAGGCGCTTCGCTCGCGCCAGAAATCGTCATAGGTCGGGTGCGCCGCCGCCAGTTGCGCCAGATCGGTTTTCTGATCGCACGATGGGCCGCTGGCAGGGAACCGATTGATAAAACGGTTCTGGTACCACCAGTAGCCGGGGAAGAAATCACACGGAATGCCGCCGTGATAGACACCGGCGCGGTAAGCATCCGCGAGCCCGTCGTGGGCCGCGACGCAGGCCAGCGAAGGAGGCGCGAGTGCCGCCATGAACCATTGCAGCATGCAAAAATATGACTGTCCGATTCCCCCGACCTTGCCGCTGCACCAGGACTGCCGCCCGATCCATTCGATGACGTCATACAGATCTTCCTGCTCGCGGCGGCCCAGAAATTCAAAATCTCCGCCGGAGCGGCCGCTGCCGCGCACATCCATGTGCACATAGGCGTAGCCCTGCTCGACGTACCACTCGATCGGCCCGGTTTCGCGCCAGAGGAACTGTGCGCTTGCCGGAAGGCGATTGTTGTCGAAGCGGTACGGGGCGGCCCCCAGCAGGGCCGGAAACGGCCCTGAGCCGTCGGGACGATAAATACGTGCAGCGATCGACGTGCCGTCGCGGACATCGACTTGAACAATTTCATCAATCATGACCGGCAGTCTCCGGCAGGTGGACGATTGCTTTTTTGGCTTGTTTTTCCGGAATTCTTTCTCGGTAAACCTTAGTGGACCGGCCACGCGCTTCTCAAGTGGGATCGATGTGTCCGGTATGAACCTCGCCCGCGCCAAGGTAGGCGCGCTGAACGGCCGGATCGTCCTTGAGCGCTGCCGCGCTGCCGGACCCGACGATACGACCGGACTCGATCAGGTAGCCGCGATCCGCCACCTTGAGGCTCAGCCGGGCATTCTGCTCGACCAGCAAGACGCCGACACCGGTCGAGCGGATGCGCGCAAGGGCGGTGAACAGCTCGGTGCACATGATGGGTGCAAGGCCGAGGGACGGCTCATCCAGCAGAACGATTTCAGGGGACGTCATCAATGCACGCCCGACCGCCACCATCTGCTGCTCGCCGCCGCTCATGGTGCGCACGACCTGCGCCAGCCGCTCCCGCAACCGCGGGAAGAGATCAAGGACCATGTCGAGCGTGGCAGCTTCGCTGCGCCGGGCGCGGGCCGGAAAGGCGCCCAGCAGAAGGTTCTCGCGCACGGTCATGTCGCCAAAAATCCCGCGGCCCTCGGGAACGAGCGCGAGGCCCGCTTCGACGATTCTGTGCGCGGGAACGCCTGCAAGGTCGCGGCCGTTCATGGTAATGCGCGCACCCGGGCCTGCGGGAACCAGCCCGGCGATCACCTTCAGCAAGGTGGTCTTGCCGGCGCCGTTGGCGCCGAGAATGACGACGATTTCGGCGTGGCCGACCTCAAGCGTTACACCATCAAGCGCGCAATGCTTGCCGTAGGAGGCCGAGATGTCGCGGACCTCAAGCATCGGGCTCTCCAAGATAGGCCCGGATGACCTCCCGGTCGGCGAGCACGGCGGCGGGCGGTCCTTCCGCGATCAGGCGCCCCGCATTCATCACGACGCAGCGGTCGCAAAGCGAGCGAATGGCATCCATCACGTGCTCGACGATGACGATCGTCAGTCCTTCCTCGCGCAGCATTTTCACCAGCGCAATGCCGACCTGCAATTCGGACGGGTTGAGGCCGGCAAGCCACTCGTCGAGCAGCAGAACGACCGGCGCAAGACCAAGTGCCCGGGCAAGCTCGAGGCGCTTCTGATCAATGTAAGTGAGTTGCGCCGCCGGCATATCCGTCTTGTCGCCGAGGCCGACGCGCGACAGCAGGGTGCGGGCGCGATCCTCGGCAGCAGGACCCCAGACCGGCTTGGCGTGGAAGGCAATACCGGCGGCGACGTTTTCCAGGCAGCTTGAATCGGGAAGCACGCGCACCAGCTGAAAGGTTCGCGCGATGCCGCGCTGCGCGATGCGGTGCGCCGGCAACAGTGCAATCAGGCGGCTCGCCAAGGTGATAGTGCCGCCGTCGGCACGCTGGGCGCCGGAAATCAGGTTGAGAGCAGTGGTCTTGCCGGAACCATTAGGGCCGATCAGGCCAAGGATTTCGCCGCGGCGAAGAGCGAAACTCACGTCATCGACCGCGACCAGGCCGCCAAAGGCTTTGCGCATATTCACGAGTTGCAGGACCGGCGCGTCGTGGATCGCGTCGTGCTCGGCCGCGCGCGGCCATACGAATTTCGTGACCATTTCAGCGAGCGGCGACATCGCGACATGGTGGGCGGTTCGCTTCGCCTGCCACAGCCCGATCACGCCGTTCGGCAGGCCGTAGACGATCAGCACGAAGACGCCGCCCAGCACGATGCTGAAATAATTGGGAAACGTCGCGATCAGCACTTCGAACAGCAGCACCAGCGGCACGGCGCCGAGCAGCGGCCCGAACAGAGTGCCCGCGCCGCCGAACAGGGCCATGATCACCACCTCGAACGAGAGCATCGGATTGAACGCGATCGCCGGGTCAATATAGGTCCAGCGCGGCGCCATCACCGCCCCGGTGACGGTCATGAAGGCGGCGCTGATGGCGAAAAGGGCAAGCTTGGCGCGGGTCGTGTCGATGCCGCAGTGGCGGGCGACGGCCTCGTCCTGGCCGATGACGCGGACGGCAAGGCCGAGCCGGGAGTGGCGGATCAGCCAGCCGGTGCCCAGCACCATGACGACGAGCGCCAGCAGGCGCCAGTAAATGCCTTCCGACGTGGTTTCGGCGAAGATGTATCGCCCGACCGAGCCGTGGATATTGATCTCGTACCAGGCGACCAGCTGGCGGATGAGCTCGGCCAGGCCGAAGCTGAAGATCACGAAATAGATTCCGGAAAGCCGCAGCGTCGACAGGCCGACGATCAGCGCCACCACGACACCTACGACAGCTGCCGCAAAGAGTACCAATGGCCACGGAAGAAAATCGGTGAGGACGGCAGTGGTATAGGCACCAATGCCGAAGAAGGCCGCGGTTGCGAGCGAGATGTAATGCGTGGGGCCCGAGAACAGCGCCCAGGCCGTCGCCAGTACCGTGAAATATAGAAGGCTGATACCGAGCGCGAGGTGATAGCCGCTCGCGACCAGCGGAAACGCCGCCAGCGCCGCGAAGACGACTGCTATAACCGCGGCAAGCATGACTTTTTGCGCACTCAACGCGCTGTTCTCCCGAACAGGCCGGTCGGCCGCCACAGAAGGATGCTCAGGAACAGCGCATAGGTGACTGCGATGGTGAGGCCGGGGTCGACCAGCCTCGCCACCGCCGTCTCGGAAATTCCGAGCAACAAGCCCGCGATCAACGCGCCGAGCATATTGCCAACACCTCCCATGATGACGACGATCAGAGCCTTCATCGTGAAGACGACGCCCATAGCCGCGCTGAACGTCAGGAACATGCTGATCAGGACGCCGCCCGCGCCGACAATGGCGCCGCCCGCCGCAAAGGCGAGCGCCGAGGTCGCGTGAATGTCGATGCCGGAGAGGCGGGCCGCGTCCGGATTAACCGCGATCGCGCGGAGCGCGGTTCCGTAGCGCGTCCGTGTCAGGAAAAGATAGAGAACGCCGCCAATGACCACGGCAGACAGCAGCGCCAGTATGCGGTTAAGGGCGAGCGTGGTGCCAAGGATGTGGACCGGTACCGACAGGTACGAATAACTCTGCAGCGTGCCGCCGAACGTGAGCAGCATCAGGCCCTGTATCACGAACAGAATCCCGAACGTGCCAAGGATACTGTCGACTTCCAGCATGCCCTGATTTCTTGCGCGCCGGACCAGCGGCGTCAGCACGACCTGGTAAAGCAGCCAGTTGGCCGCGAACGAAGCCGGCACGACGGCCAGCAGCCCGATGATCGGGTTCACCGCCATGCCGGTGTAGAGATAGAGCGCGGCAAACGCCGCGGCAACGAGGCACTCGCCATACGACAGGTTCATGATACGCGCGATGCCGTACTGGAGCGTGAGCCCCAATGCGATCAGTGCGTACATCCCTCCGAGTACCAACCCGGAGAGAACGATGTCGAGCGCAAGAGTCATGCGAAGTGCTTTTGTAGTCATTCCGGACGCCATCCAAATCGGCGAGAGCCGGTTTGGACGGCGATCCGGAATCTAATTACAAGCGCAGATTCATTATCTGGATTCCGGGTTCGCGCGCTAACACGCGCGACCCGGAATGACCGGTCCGTCCATTACCACACCGGCTTGGCGATGACCGGCTTGGCGCCCTGCTTCGAGATTGGCGCTACACCAAAGAAGTCCGCGCCCTGCCATTGGCCGACGGCCCAGATATTCTTGTTGAGCCCGTTTTCCAATTTCACCTTGCCAATGATGGTGTCAAAGCTGCCCGAATTGATCTCCTTGATGATAGCCGCGCGATCGAGCTTGCCCACACGCTCGATTGCCTGTTGCAGCACCTGCAGACTGGCGTAGGTGATCGGGCTCGCCCAGCGATCCGGCTCCCGTCCGATGATCTCCTTGTGGTGCTGGATGTACCACTTGATGCCCGGAAGCGATGCATCGGAGCCGCCGATGCCCATGATGCCCTCCGCACCCGCGGCGAATTTGCCCTTGTACATCGGGAACGCAGTGCCGACGCCAACGAAGAAGACCTTCGGGTTGAAGCCGAGCACCTTCGATGTGTCGGTGATCGCAAACGTGTCGGGCGGGTAACTGAAGGCAAGGAGAACGTCGGGGTTCGCCGCCTGCGCATCCTTGAGCACCGGCTGCATGTCCTGCGTGCCAAACGGATAGGATTTGTCGTAGACCAGATCGAAGCCGGCTTTCTTCAGTCCCGCGCGCGTCGCTGTGGACAGCTCGATGCCGAACTGGTCGCCGACCGCGATCATCGCGATCTTCTTGTTGATCTTGCCGTCCTTCTCGAGCTTGGCAAAGGTTTCGACAATGCCGTCGACGATCTCCGACGGCAGACCGAGCCAAAACGTGAGGTTGGGCCAGCGCTTCGTCAGTTCCAGCGCCTGGTTGGTATTGGCCGTGACAGCAAGCTGCGGGTAGCCGAGCTTGTTGAAGATCGGCGCGGCCGCAAGGTTCATGCCCGTGCTCCAGGGTGGCAAGATGAAATCGACCTTATCCTGTGTCGCGAGCCGCTCGACCGCCTTGATCATTTCTTCCGAATTGCTGCGGTCGTCGTATTCGATCACTTCGACTTTAAGCTTCTTGCCGCCGACATTGATGCCGCCGGCATCGTTCACGTCCTTCACCCATACCTGATAGTTCGGCAGCGTGGTTACACCGGCGCCCGCTGCAAAGGGCCCGGTCTTTGAAATCGCCCACCCGATTTTGATCGAATCTTGTGCCCGCGCCGGCGCGCCGGCAACCAACAGCATCGCGGCCGCGACCAAGGTTCCGATCGCGGCCAATTTATTCCTTCGCATCACAGTCGCCCTCCTCTTGTGAATGCTTACCGGCTTTGCGCCGGCATCCTTTGTCTGCAGTACATTAGCTCAGCAGGTCACACTCCAAATCGTTGGATGCCAAACCATTTCGCCAAGGTAACCGACGCCGGACAGGTGCTTGGGTTTGACTTCGCACCCGAGATCGTTCGATCTACTGACCGGAATCGATTCCTTGCCTTTTCAACGCTCGCCCCACCGGCTCGCTGCGGCCGGACGATCGAGCGGCCTATATAAGCAGGTTTTTTCAGCAGTGGGCAGAGATGGGAAGTTCGAACGATAGGCTGCGATCTTTTCTCGCAGGGTTGTTTCGCACCGCGGTATCGGCGGCACATCCGGCCACATGCCTTCCGCCTCTCCTGCCGGCCTTGCCTCTAGGCCGGCTGATAGTGCTCGCCGCGGGCAAGGCTGCAGGATCGATGGCCGAAACAGCCGAAGCGCACTACCTCGACCAGATGCGAACTGCGGCGGAGCGCCTGACCGGCATCGCCGTCGCACGGCACGGCTATGCGCGTCCCCTTCGCAAGGTTCGGATGATCGAGGCCGGACATCCGATACCCGATGCTGCGGGCCTCGAGGCTGCCGATCGCGCGCTTGCTTTGGCGGACGACGCGGGCACGGACGATCTCGTCCTGGTGTTGATGTCCGGCGGTGCTTCGGCGAACTGGATCGCCCCGGCCGAAGGAATATCGTTTGAGGACAAACAAGTGGTGACCCGCGCGCTCCTGCGCTCCGGCGCCGCCATCGGTGAAATCAACACCGTGCGCAAACATCTCTCGCGCATCAAAGGCGGACGCCTCGCGTGGCATGCTCATCCGGCCAAGCTTTTGACCATCGCGATCTCCGACGTACCAGGTGATGATCCGTCGGCGATTGGTTCGGGACCAACCGTTCCCGATCCGACGACGCTGGCTGACGCGCGGGCCATCATTGAGAAGTATAAAATCGCGGTCCCGGAGACGATCACGCATGCGCTGAGCGACCAGAAAAATGAATCGCCAAAGCCCGGCGACCCGGCATTTGCCGGCAGCCAGTTCAGGTTGGCCGCGCGGCCAGCGGACGCCATGCGTGCAGCCGAAGCTGCGGTCCGCGCAGCCGGATACGAATGCATTTCGTTCGGCGACCGGGTTGAAGGTGAAGCCCGCGATGTCGCCGCCGCCCATGCACATCTTGCCCGCGGTTTACGGGCGCAAGGCAAACGCGCCGTCATCATATCAGGCGGCGAACTGACGGTGACGATTCGCGGCAAAGGACGCGGTGGCCCCAATCAGGAATACGCGCTGGCCCTCGCTATCGGCCTCGGGGGATTGCCGGCGGTCGCGGCGCTCGCCGGCGATACCGACGGCACCGACGGCGGCTCGGGGGCGGCAACAGACCCGGCGGGCGCGCTGGTTGATGGCGAATCAGTGGCGCGCGCAGAGGCCAAAGGCCTCGATCCCGCCGCCTTCCTTGCTGATAACAATTCGACCGAATTTTTCAATGCCTTGGGAGATTTGCTTTCTCCCGGCCCAACTTACACCAACGTTAATGACTTCCGTGCCATCGTCGTTGACAGGTCATGACCGATCACGCCACAACCGCGCGCATCCTTCGGAACTGCCGACACGCGTGACCACTTTGCCATTCATCGCCATCAGGCGTCACTTTTTACAAGTTGTTGCTTTCCCGGCGGTGCTCACCGCGTTGCTCGCGGCTCCGGCGTCGCCGGCCAAAGCTGATTTCCGCCTTTGTAACAACACCGGCAGCCGCGTGGGTGTCGCGATTGGATACAAGGACAATGAGGGGTGGACGACGGAAGGCTGGTGGAATATTTCGTCGCGATCCTGCGAAACGCTGCTACGGGGCGCACTGGTTGCGCGTTACTATTACATCTATGCGGTCGACTACGA
This sequence comes from Pseudolabrys sp., assembly GCA_035701845.1. Lineage (GTDB taxonomy): Bacteria > Pseudomonadota > Alphaproteobacteria > Rhizobiales > Xanthobacteraceae > Pseudolabrys. The sequence continues at coordinate 44,411 of DASSRJ010000029.1, forward strand.
TCGCGGCGGCGAATGGTCCGGCAAGGCTTACATGTGCTCACGTGAGAAGGAATTCACCATCCGCGGAACGGAGAACTGTCTGGCGCGTGGCTATGACCGCACCGGCTTCTTCGAGGTCGACACCAGCGAGCAGAGATCCTGGACGGTGCAATTGACGGATACCGCCGAACAGGCACCCGAGCGACCGCTGGCGCCGCGTGCACCACTTGGAAATTCGCGTCCACCGACGGTGTTGCCGCCGCCTCCGGCAGGAGGCGCCAAGCCATGAGGCGCCTGCGCCGTGCGAAAATCGTCGCCACTCTCGGACCCGCGTCGTCGAATTCCGACATAATCGCGCAGTTGTTCAAAGCGGGCGCCGACGTTTTTCGCATCAACATGAGCCATACCACCCAGGAACGCATGCGGGAGCTGGTTGGCATGATCCGCGCCGTCGAGCGCAATACCGGCCGGCCGATTGGAGTGCTCATCGACCTGCAGGGGCCGAAGCTTCGTCTCGGCACCTTTACCGGCGGCTCGGTGACCGTGAAAGCCGGCGATACATTCGTGCTCGATGCCGACGCTGCCTCCGGAGACGCCAAGCGCGCCTATCTGCCGCATCCGGAAATTTTTGCCACCATCAAACCGGGTCATGCGCTGCTCATCGACGACGGCAAGGTCAGGCTCACTGTTACCGAAGCCGATTCAAAGCGCATCACGACCCGGGTTGCTGTCGGCGGGAAACTTTCCGACCGCAAGGGCGTAAACCTGCCGGACACGACAATCCCGTTTTCGGCTCTCGCTGATAAAGACAGGTCGGACCTCGAAGCCGCGCTCCAAGCCGGCATCGACTGGGTGGCGCTGTCGTTCATTCAGCGGCCGGAGGACATTGCCGAGGCAAAAAAGATCACGCGTGGCCGCGCGGCCGTGATGGCCAAGATCGAGAAGCCGCAGGCAGTCAATCGTCTCAGCGAAATCCTGGATCTCGCCGATGCACTGATGGTTGCTCGCGGCGATCTCGGTGTTGAAATGCCTCTGGAAAAAGTTCCGGCCGTGCAGAAACAAATGACGCGCGCGTGCCGCAGTGCCGGCAAGCCTGTGGTCGTCGCAACGCAGATGCTGGAGTCGATGATCAATGCGCCGGTGCCGACCCGCGCGGAAGTTTCCGATGTCGCCACGGCAATATATGAGGGCGCCGATGCGGTGATGCTGTCGGCGGAATCGGCGGCTGGACAATATCCCGTTCAGGCCGTCGCGACGATGAACCGGATTGCTGAAGAAGTCGAAGGCGACGGCCTCTACCGCAACATCATCGCCGCCCAACGCGCCGAGCCGGAAGCGACCGGCGCCGATGCCATTGCCGACGCGGCGCGCCATATCGCCGACACGCTCGATCTTGCCGCTGTCATCTGCTGGACGTCATCGGGCTCGACCGGTTTGCGTGTGGCGCGTGAGCGCCCGCGTCCTCCGATCGTCGCACTGTCACCGAACATCGCCACCGGACGGCGCCTGGCCGTTGCGTGGGGTGTCCATTGCGTCGTCACCGAAGACGCCCACGACCAGGACGATATGGTCGATCGCGCCTGCAGGATTGCTGTCAAAGAAGGATTTGCAAAAGTCGGCCAGCGCGTAATTGTTGTTGCCGGCGTCCCGCTCGGCACGCCCGGTGCGACCAACATGCTGCGCATCGCCTATGTCGGCGCCGATGCGGCAGCGGATTGAGGTCGCCTGCCGCGGCCGGTATCAGATGTCCCTGCCCTCAACCTTTTCCTGAAGGGTTTTCACGAGATCGGGAATGCGCTCCATCCGCGGGTACAAATTGAGCGCGCGACGATAGACCTCCAGCGCCTGCTTGTTGTCGCCAATGTCCTGCATGATCAGCCCGAGGCCGGCCAGCGCGCCGAAATGCCGGGGCTCACGCTTGAGAACCTCGCGAATATCATTGAGGGCGCGGCCGTAATCCTTCTTCATGTAGTAGATCGTGGCGCGCCGGTTCCACGCCTCCACGTAGTCGGGCCTCACCTTTACAATCGAGTTCAGCAGCTTGATCGCCAGATCGAGATCCTTTGCCTCGATCGCAGTCTTTACGCGCGACATCAGGAGATTGGCGGTGTCGCTCGGTGTCACCGTCCACAACGCCCAGATGCGTTCCTCAATGGCCTTGGCGGTGACATCGTCAGGCGCGACCTTCAGCGCGCCGAACAGGAAATCGAGGTTACGAGTTTTGTCACCCCGTCCGACGTGAGGCAGCTTGTCGGGTGGCTTTACCCAGTTGCCGGATTGCGCCCCGGCCGGATCGGCCGAAATCGCAGCTGTTGCGGCAATCAGAAGCGCTGTGAGGAATCGTGTGCGCATAGGCGGAGCTTAATCTCTCCGCGTTTTTTGGCCAATATGGGGCGAAGGAACAGGCGCCAATGCGCCGATTTCAGCCCTGCCGGGCTTTGAAGCGACGGTTGGTCTTGTTGATGATGTAGACTCGTCCCTTACGCCGCACCAGGCGGTTATTGCGGTGCCGGCCGCGCAGGGATTTCAGGGAATTGCGGACTTTCATGTCAATCTCGGGCTGCTGTTTGCCGGGGTACATACGCAGCCCACCCGAGACTGTCAACGCGAACCGCTCCCCCGTGGTTAGCGGCCACGGCGTGTTTTACAGTTCGTTCAGGGAGTTCAAGCTGTGCAGCGTAGCCGCGACCGTTTTCTGACCACCCATACAGGCAGCCTGCCGCGACCGGATGATCTCATCCGCATGATGTACGCCAAGGAAGAGGGCGTGCCTCTCGACCCCCTGGCCCTCGCCGCGCGCGTGCGCGCGGCGGTCGCCGAAGTCGTGCGCAAGCAAGCCGACGCCGGCGTGGATCTGATCAATGACGGCGAATTGTCGAAGCCAAGCTACGCCACCTACATCAAGGATCGGCTCAACGGATTCGGCGGCACGGGCAACACATTCATCTATCAGGACCTTGCCGATTTCCCGCGCATGGAAAAACGCGTGTTCGGCGATCCCGGCCGTTCCCGCCGCAAGACACCGGCCTGTAACGCGCCGATCAGTGTTCGCGACAGGCAGGCCCCGCAAACCGACGCGGACAATCTCAAGGCAGCGCTCAAGGATGTGAAGGCCGCGGGCGGCTTCATGAGCGCCGCCTCGCCCGGCGTGGTGTCGTTGTTCTTCCGCAACGACCACTATAAGGATTTCGAGACCTATATCTACGCGATCGCCGATGCGATGCGTCACGAATACAAAACCGTGGCCAAAGCCGGGTTCGTTCTGCAGATCGACTGCCCCGACCTCGGCATGGGGCGTCACATCCAATACGCGGACTTGAGCCTGTCCGAATTCCGCAAGCGCGCGCAACTCCACATCGAAGCCCTCAATCATGCGGTCTCAAACATCCCGCCGGAGCAGCTGCGTATGCATCTTTGCTGGGGCAACTACGAAGGCCCGCATCACCGCGATGTACCGCTCGCCGACGTCATCGACCTCGTCTTTGCGGCAAAACCCGTGGCGATCTCGCTCGAGGCCGCCAATCCACGCCACGCGCACGAATGGACATTGTTCGAGCGCGTAAAGCTGCCGGATGGCAAGGTGCTCATCCCCGGCGTGATCGAGTCGAAATCGAATTTCATCGAGCATCCCGAGCTGATCGCGCAGCGCATTGCCCGCTACGCCAACCTGGTCGGCAGAGAGAATGTGATCGCCGGCAGCGACTGCGGCTTCGGCACCTGGGTCGGGCAGGCGGCAGTGGACCCCGATGTTGTATTCGCCAAGCTCAAGGCCATGGCGGACGGCGCGGCGCTCGCGTCACGCCAGTTCTGGAAACAGGGAATATGAAATGAGCTTTGACCTGCCGCGGGCGGACAAACCCGAAGATGTCGGCCTCTCGTCCGAACGCCTGCAGCGACTGACGGACACGCTGAAATCCGACATCGACAAGGGATTTGTGCCCGGCGCCGTCGCATTGATCGCGCGGAGCGGCAAGATCGCATACGAGACAGCGCTCGGTTATCGTGACCGCGAGGCCGGCACCGCCATGGAGATCGATACGATCTTCCGTGTGGCCTCAATGACCAAGCCGCTGACGTCGCTCTCCGCGATGATGCTCGCCGAGGAAGGCAGGCTGCTGATTGCCGACCCGGTCGCGCGCTTCATACCCGAATTTTCGGAGTTGAAGGTCGCGATCGATTCCGACAACGCGGTGGCAAAGACCCTCACGACCGAGCCATGCCGGCGGCAAATGACCTTACAGGACCTGCTGCGCCATACGTCCGGCTTCACCTATGCGCATCTGACTGGACCGCTGCTGAAGCAGGCCTACGAGGCCGCCAAAGTCGGCGATGACAAGCACACCAACGCCGAGATGGTCGCCAGGCTCGCCACGGTTCCCCTCGCCTACCAGCCCGGCAGCACGTGGCAATACGGCATGTCGACGGACATTCTTGGCCGCGTGGTAGAGGCGGCCAGCGGAGTGGATCTCGATCGCTTCATCATCGAGCGCATCTGCAAGCCGCTCGGGCTCAAGGATACGAGCTTCGGGCCGATTGCCTATGGACGCGCCGCCCAACCTCGAGCCGACCCCGCAACCGGCAAGCGCCCGCCGATGCGCGATCCGACCATCCGGGCAAACTGGGTTTCGGGCGGCAGCGCCCTTCTGTCGACGGCGCACGACTATGTGCGCTTCTGCCAAATGCTGCTCAATGGCGGCGAACTCGGCGGTACCAGGATTGTTTCGCCGGCGACCGTCGCACTCATGACGTCGGATCACCTGACTCCCGAAACACGCCGCAGCCCGTCGACTCCCATTCTCTTCGGCGCGCTGGCACCGTCGCCGGAACTGGGGATTGGTTTCGGGCTTGGCTTCGCGGTGAGAACGCATGCCGGGCGCAATCCGCTGCCGGGATCAGTCGGCGACTTCTCATGGAGCGGCGTCACGGGAACGTATTTCTGGATCGATCCGCAGCAGGGGCTCATTGCCATCCTGCTTATGCAGGCGCCGGCCCAGCGCATGCATTACCGTTATCTGATGCGGACGCTGGTCTATCAGGCGATCGTGCAATGAAAGAGGTAATCATTTATACGGCGCGCTACTGTCCCTACTGCGCTGCCGCAAAATCCCTGCTGAAACGAAAAGGCGTGCCATTCACCGAGATCGACATCGGTGGCAATTGGGAGCGCCGCGATGAGATGATTGAAAAGGCGAACGGCCGGGTGACGGTTCCGCAGATATTTGTCGGCGACCTCCACGTCGGCGGCAGCGATGAACTGCGGACGCTCGAGCGCGAAGGCAGGCTCGACCAACTGCTCCGCAATGACGTTCCAGATTGAAGACCGCCGGAGATAGAATGAGCCAGCAAGCAGTGTGAGCGTAGTGATGGCCAAGGCGGGCGGATTTATCGAAAGGCATGGTCTTTGGACGGACGATCAGTATCGTCTCGCCAGGGCGCTTGCGGCGCGCGTCAAGAAGGAAAAATTGAAACTGTTTCGCATTGCCTGGGCCGACCCGCACGGCGCCTCCCGCGCAAAAACAGTCACCCTCCCCGCTTTCCTGGACGCGTTGAAGAATGGTTACAACATAAACGTCGCGACCACGACACTCGATGCGTCCGGCGCGCGCACGTTCGCGTCCTTCACACGCGGCGGCGGGATGGACCTCGACGAAATGACCGGGTCGCCAAATCTGATCATCGTTCCCGATCCCGCAACCTTTCGCATCATTCCCTGGGAGCCGGATGTTGGCTGGATTTTGTGCGACGAATATTTTGTCTCCGGTAAGCCTTTCTATTTCTCCCCGCGGCATCTGCTGCGGAGGCAAATCGAACGCCTGGCAAAAAGAGGCATGGAAAGCCGCATCGGCCTCGAGGTCGAATGGTATCTGCTGCGGCTTGCCGAGGAGCATTTGACGCTCGAGAACATCGGGGCGCCGGGCCTCAAGGGTCGGGCGCCCAATGTCTACCCCGTCGAACCGGGATATTCCTTTCATTCGGAGACCAATCTGGACCGGATGCAGGCGCCGCTTTCGGCCGTCGTGGATGCGTTGGAGAAACTGAATCTTCCGCTCAGGTCATTCGAGAATGAATGGGGCCCGGGACAGGTGGAATGCACCTTCGCACCCCGTCCCGCCCTCGAAGCTGCCGACAATCTCGTTCTTTTCCGCACCGCCACGCGCCAGGTCTGCCGGCGCCTTGGCTATCTCGCGACCTTCATGTGCCGGCCGGCGCTGAAAGGCTTTTATTCGAGCGGCTGGCATCTGCACCAATCGCTGACAAGCGCAAAATCCGGGCTTAATCTTTTCATGCCGAAGTCATCCGAGGAGGTGCTGTCTCCTCTGGGCATTCACTATCTGGGCGGCCTGCTGCACCACGCGCTTGCAAGCACCATCCTGGCCAACCCCACCGTCAACGCATACCGGCGTTTTCGCGTAAACTCTCTCGCGCCGGATCGCGCCGTATGGGGGCTTGATCATCGCGGGGTGATGCTGCGAGTCCTCGGCGGCCCAAAGGATCCGGCCACGCGCATCGAGAACCGCATGGGCGAGCCGTCGGCAAATCCTTATCTTTACATTGCCTCGCAGATCGTTACGGGCCTTGATGGCGTCGATCATGGAAGCGATTGCGGCGCTCCCGAAACCGATCCGTACACGTCGCAACGCCCCATGTTTCCGGCGACACTCGCGGACGCATTGACGCTTTTTGACCAGGAACCCTTGTTCAGAGACCAGTTTGGCAGAACCTTTGTCGACTACTACACCAGGATCAAGCAAACCGAGCTGCAGCGCTACGAAACCTATGCCCGTGAGAACGGCATCGACCGCAGCAGCGAGGCGACCACGCAGTGGGAGCAGGA
>DASSRJ010000030.1:0-6943 GCA_035701845.1 Pseudolabrys sp.
GACGGCCGCACGTCGGCGAAATCGCTGAGCTTGTTGCGGCGGACGGTGCCGCTGGTGGTTGCAAACACCACGTCGAGCGCGGCCCAATCCGCCTCATCTTCCGGCAGCGGCATGATGGTGGTGATGGTCTCGGTCTGCTGCAGCGGCAGGATGTTGATCAGCGCCTTGCCGCGCGCCTGCGGCGCCGCGATCGGCAGCCGCCAGACCTTCTCCTTGTAGACCTTGCCGCGTGACGAGAAATACAGCACGGGCGCGTGCGTCGAGGCGACGAACAGCCGCGACACGAAATCCTCCTCGCGCACCTGCATGCCGCCGCGGCCTTTGCCGCCGCGGCGCTGCGCGCGATAGGTCGAGAGCGGCACGCGCTTGATGTACCCCTGGTGCGAGACGGTGACGACCATCTCCTCGCGCGTGATCAGGTCTTCCTCGTCGACGTGGCCGGTCGCTTCCGCGATCACCGTGCGGCGCGGCGTGGCGAATTCCTTCTTTACCGCCGCGAGCTCGTCCTTGATGATCTTCTGGATGCGCACGCGCGAGCGCAGGATCTCGAGATAGTCGGCGATCTCGGTCTTGAGCTTGTCGAGCTCCTGCTTGATTTCCTCGCGGCCGAGCGCGGTCAGGCGCTGCAGGCGCAGATCGAGAATGGCCCTTGCCTGCTCCGCCGACAGCTTGGTCGTGTTCTTGGCCGTGACCTTGTGGCGCGGATCGTCGATCAAAGTCACCATCGCCGCAACGTCCCTGGCCGGCCAGTCGCGCTTCATCAGGGCCTCACGCGCCTCTTCCGGATTTTTAGCGGCGCGGATGAGCCTGATGAATTCGTCGATATTGGCCACCGCAATGGCAAGGCCGACCAGCACGTGGGCGCGGTCTCGCGCCTTGCCGAGCAGGTGCTTGGTGCGGCGGGAGACGACCTCTTCGCGAAACGAGATGAAAGCCGTAAGGAGGTCCTTCAGCGTCATCACCAGCGGGCGGCCGCCGTCGAGCGCCACCACGTTGCAGCCGAACGAGGACTGCAGCGGCGTGAAGCGGTAGAGCTGATTGAGCACGACATCCGGCACCGCCTCGCGCTTGAGCTCGACCACCACGCGATAGCCCTGCCGGTCACTCTCGTCGCGCAGATCGGCGACGCCGTCGATCTTCTTCTCGCGTACCAGCTCGGCGATCCGCTCGACCATTGCCGCCTTGTTCACCTGGTACGGGATTTCCGTGATGATGAAGGCTTCGCGCTCCTTGCGGATGGTCTCGGTCTCGACCTTGCCGCGCATCACGATCGAGCCGCGGCCTTCCTTGTAGGCCGAGCGGATTCCGTCGCGGCCGAGGATGATGCCGCCGGTCGGAAAATCCGGGCCCGGGACGATTTTGATCAGGTCGTCGATGGTGAGCGCCGGGTTGTCGATGAGCGCGACCGCCGCGTCGATCACCTCACCGAGATTGTGCGGCGGAATATTCGTCGCCATGCCGACGGCAATGCCGCCGGCGCCGTTGACCAGCAGGTTCGGAAAGCGTGCCGGCAGCACCACCGGCTCTTTCTCGCTGCCGTCGTAATTGTCCTGGAAATCGACGGTGTCCTTGTCGATATCGTCGAGCAGCGCCATCGCCGGCCGCGCCAGGCGGCACTCGGTGTAGCGCATCGCCGCCGGCGGATCGCCGTCGACCGAGCCGAAATTGCCCTGCCCGTCGATCAGCATCAGGCGCATGGAGAAGTCCTGCGCCATGCGCACCAGCGCGTCGTAGATCGCCTGGTCGCCGTGCGGGTGATATTTGCCCATTACGTCGCCGACCACGCGCGCCGATTTGACGTATTTTTTGTCGGGCGTGTGCCCGTTTTCGTTCATCGAATAGAGGATCCGCCGGTGCACCGGCTTGAGGCCGTCGCGCGCATCGGGCAACGCGCGGGACACGATCACGCTCATCGCGTAATCGAGGTAGCTGCGCTTCATCTCCTCGGTGATGGAAACGGGGCGCACATCGGAGGGGGTTGCGTCCCCCGATTTAGGAGGTTCGGTGTCGGCCAAGGCGACGTCCTGCGTGGAGTTTTTGTTGCGATTTTTCTAGCTGATTCAGGGTGGCGACGCCACTCGAAACGAGTGCCTATACCGGCTAATATCTCCTTCTAGCTCAATGTGTTACCGGCACCAGGCGAGTTCCGAAACCGGGCTTTTTTCGGGCGCCGGCTGGGTCCAAAACGAGACCGAATTTCCTTGCGCCCACTCGGCGTTATGCGCGGGCAACCGGGTCCGGCCAAGGGCCGGCCCGGTCGTAAACTTGACCCGCGTATCCATGATGAACTGCAGGGATAGCAGCCTTACGTTTTTCGTGCTGCATGGCCTCATTGATTGCCGGGACAAGCCCGCAATGACCTGTGGAGGGGGCGGAGCATCCCTCGTGCTAACCTGACGATCACTTATGCCGGTTGAATTTCTCATTTCCGCGCTGGTGACCTTGCTGGTCGTGGTCGACCCGATCGGCCTCGTCCCGTCCTATCTCGCGGTCACCCACGGCCTGCCGAAAGACGCAAGGCGCAGCGTGGCGCTGCGCGCCGCGATCATTGCGGCCGTCATTCTGGCCGGCAGCGCGCTGATCGGCGATTGGCTGTTACGCACGCTCTCCATCGGGCTGCCTGCGTTTCGCATTGCCGGCGGCCTGCTGCTGTTCTCGATCGCCTCCGAAATGGTGTTCGGTGTGCGCAACCAGCGGCAATCGCGCCAGGCGGAAGATGCGATCGAGGAGCACGTGCGCAACGTCGCCGCCTTCCCGCTCGCCATTCCGCTGATGGCCGGTCCCGGCGCAATCACCGCCACCGTGCTGCTCGCCGGGCGCAGCGAGGGTGATCCAATGCGGTTGACCATTCTGCTTGCCGTCATCGCGTTCGTGGCCGCGCTCTGCGCTGCAGTCTTTCTGCTCTGCACCCACATCGAACGGCTGCTCGGCGTGACGGGTAACATCGTGCTGTCGCGCCTGCTCGGCGTCCTGCTGGCGGCGCTCGCAGTGCAATTTGTCGTCGATGGCGTGCGCGCTGCGCTGGCGTAAAGATCCCATAACTTCAGCATTTACAGCCTGCTAAGCGCGAATCGCTACACCGGCCGCGGGGCGACTCCCATTCACGGGATGCACTTCCCGTCAGGAGCGAGAGTCATGACGATCTCCGCGATTTCTTCGTTCAGTGCGTCCCAGGTTTCCAGCTTCCAGAACTATCGCCAGGCCTTCACCCAGCTGACGAATGCGCTGCAGTCGGGCGACATGACTGCCGCGCAAAGCGCCTACAACACGCTGGCGTCGTCGCCGATGGCGCAAGGCAACGGACCATCCGCGCAGGCCCTCCAGCAGATCGGCAAGGACTTGCAATCGAACGACCTGTCCGATGCGCAAAACACGCTGGCGCAATTGCAGCAACAGCAGCAGGCACATCGCGGCCATCACCACCACCATCATCATGGTGGCATCCCGGCGCCGGCGGGGACATCGGATCCATCGGGCGGCAATGGCGCGAATGCGAGCGGTGCCGGCGGTGATGACAATTCCGGCGTCACCAACGTCCTTGATATTTCGATCACAGTCGAATCGACCAACAAGATCGACATCAAGGCATAATGCAGCATTTGCTTCGCCGTTCGTTCCTGTTCCCGCGCCGGACGGGAACAGGAGGGCTGCGGAACCTTCCGGACTGTGGTACATTTGGGGTTGAGGGGCGCGTCCAGTCTGGAACTGTGACCGGGTGAGAACCCTCAAATTTCTGACGATCGTGCTGACTGCGCTGGCGTTTGTGCCGCTGGGTGCACATCTGTTCACGCTGCCGAACAAGATCGCCCTGACCGAAAGCAATTATTTCATCGTGCAGAACATCTACCGCGGCTGGGCGCTGTTCGGCATCGTGCTGTTCGGCGCACTCTTCGCCAATCTTGCGCTCGCCTGGGCCATGCGCGGACAGCGCGCTTTCGTATTTGTCATGATCTGCCTCGGTTGCCTGGTCGCGAACCTCGTGATTTTTTTCGCCTTCACGTTTCCGGCCAACCAGGTCACCAATAACTGGACCGAGGTCCCGGCCGACTGGCAGGATCTGCGCTGGCAGTGGGAGGTCTCGCACGCCGTGAATGCAGTGATCGCTTTCGTCGGCTTCTGCTCGCTGGCGGTCTCGATGCTGGTGGATGAGAAGTGACGTCTTCGTCATGGCCGGGCTTTGTCCCGGCCATCCACGCTTTGCTTTCGGTCAAAGACGTAAATGCCCGGCACAAACTTGCACTCGGGCCTGGCCCAACGGGTCCGGCCGAAGGCCGGCCCGATAGCAAGTTCCAGCCGGACCCGGATAGCCGGGCATGACGATTACATCAACGTTCGTTTTCCGTCAGAACGGAATCTCATCATTCATGTCGTCGCGCTTGCCGCCGGCGCCGGCCATCGCCGGGCGGCGCTCGCGTGACGCAGCGGTCGGGCCCGCCGAGCCGAAGTCGCCGTTGTCGGCTCCTGCTCCGCCGCCGGCGCGGTCGAGCATCGTCAGCGCCGAGTTGAAGCCCTGCAGCACGACTTCGGTGGAGTAACGGTCCTGCCCGTCTTTGTCCTGCCACTTGCGCGTCTGCAGCGCGCCTTCGAGATAAACCTTCGAGCCTTTCTTGAGGTACTGCTCGGCGATCTTGGCGAGACCCTCGCTGAAGATCACGACGCGATGCCATTCGGTTTTTTCGCGCCGCTCGCCGGTGTTCTTGTCGCGCCAGGTCTCCGAGGTTGCGACCCGCAGATTGACGATCGGTCGGCCGTCCTGGGTGCGGCGGACCTCCGGGTCGGCGCCCAGATTGCCGACGAGAATGACCTTGTTGACGCTGCCTGCCATCGCTCTCTCCATACGCTTTCCATTTTCACCCTACCCCGGGATCACCCGAGGTTCGCGGCTGCCGCGCGCCGCGCCCGCACTTGTCCCCGCAAAATCGTGACTTGGGGAATGTTCTTGTTTTGTTCTAACACAGATGTCACGGCCGTGCAACCGTTGCGCCCAACCGTTGCGCATATGTAACGCCTGCTAAAAATGCGGTGCAGGAATGGTCGGCCGCTGCACCTGGCGTTTGCGGCCATGCTAGATAGCCCAAATCAATCGTCTGATTTTTGCGGCGCCAGGTTCACACCGGCACCGCTGTTTTGGGGGCTCGAAATGAACAAAAAGATTCTGGCTGGCGCTGCGTTGGCGATTGCCTTTGCGGTCTCGCCAGCATTTGCGGCCGACTTGCCGACGAAGGCGCCTGTGGTGATGCCGCCACCCCCGCCGCAGTGGACCGGATTCAACGTCGGTCTCTCGCTCGGCGGGCGCTGGGCTGACATCACGGGCACGACTTTGTCGTTTGGCCCATTGCCTCCGCCCTTCCCGGCAACCGCGGTCCAGGATTACGACAGCTCAACGTTCCGCGTCGGCGGCTATCTCGGCTACGACTGGCAATTCCATCCAAATTGGCTGGTCGGCGTCGAAGGTGACTTCGCCTGGGGCAACGGCAGCAAGCGCGTCGAGGCGCTGCAGGGCATCACGCTGCCGACCAACACCGGCAACTACAGCGAGGTCAAGCAAACCTGGGATGCCGGCCTGCGCGCCCGGCTCGGCTATCTCATAACGCCCGCCTGGCTGATTTACGCAACCGGCGGTGTCCAGTGGCAGCACGTCGAAGCGACCGTGAACTGCTCGTCTAATACCTGCGGCCCGGGAATTTTCCCGCTCGGCGGCTTCCCGTATACACAGACCAATGACACCACCCGCACCGGCTGGGCCATTGGCGGCGGCGTCGAAACCATGCTTCCCGGCAAATGGCTCCTGCGCGGCGAATACCGCTATGCCGACTTCGGCACCTGGCGCACAGCATTCGGCGGCTCGCCGATCATCGTGAAGGAGTTCGACATCGTGACCCACACCGCCTATTTCGGGGTCGCAAAAAAGTTCTGACGACGCGGATCTCAACAGAAGCAACCATGACCCCGGGCCGTTCCCCGGGGTCTTTGCTTCCACGGCGGCGCCATGAACCCGCCTGTGCAAAAGACGATTTCATCGTCTGACCGGACGGATTTCGCTCTGGCGGAAGCCGCGCGTTCTTCCTATGTTCTAGCGCAGAGACCCGGACCGCACCCGCCGTTTGGCGGGTGCGGATGGGGGACTCTGCCCCGACGCCGGAATTCACAGGTCCGCATCCAAATCCAATGGCCGAACCGAACAGCAAGCTCGCCCGCGATGCCCGCCAGATCACCATCCGCGGCGCGCGAGAGCACAATCTGAAGAACATCGACGTCGCCATTCCGCGCGACAGCCTCGTGGTCTTCACCGGCCTGTCGGGCTCGGGCAAATCCTCGCTCGCCTTCGACACCATCTATGCCGAGGGCCAACGCCGCTATGTCGAGTCGCTGTCGGCCTATGCGCGGCAATTCCTCGAGATGATGCAGAAGCCCGATGTCGACCAGATCGACGGGCTGTCGCCAGCCATTTCCATCGAGCAGAAGACCACCTCGAAGAATCCGCGTTCGACGGTCGGCACCGTCACCGAGATCTACGATTACATGCGCCTGCTCTGGGCGCGCGTCGGCATACCCTATTCGCCGGCAACCGGCCTGCCGATCGAAAGCCAGACCGTGTCGCAGATGGTCGATCGCGTGCTGGCGATGAAGGAAGGTACCCGCCTCTACCTGCTGGCACCGATCATCCGCGGCCGCAAGGGCGAGTACCGCAAGGACCTCGCCGAATTCCTCAAGAAGGGCTACCAGCGCGTCAAGGTCGACGGCGCCTTCTCCGAGATCGGCGAGGTCAGGCCGCTCGACAAGAAATTCACCCACGACATCGACGTGGTGGTCGACCGCCTGGCGGTGAAGCCCGATATCGCGACGCGGCTCGCGGACTCGCTCGAACAGGCGCTCAAGCTGGCCGAAGGCCTCGCCATCGTCGAGCTCGCCGACAGCAAGGCGACTGGCGCCGCCGCCAATC
>DASSRJ010000031.1:0-3491 GCA_035701845.1 Pseudolabrys sp.
TGTTCGTCGGCCCGCAGCTTCGCTCCCCGCTTCCTTCACGCCCGCCTCGCGGCCCGACGCTCTGCGGTTCACTTCGCTCGCTGTGACCAGCTCACGAGAGGACTTCCACCTCCAAGTCGATGCCCATGCCGGGCGCACCAAACAAAAGCCCGGCTCGTTGAGCCGGGCTTTCCATTCTCCAACTGAACTCTACGCGACGCAACCGACGCGGAACTCAACGCAACTTATTTCGTCTTTGCGAACAGGGACTCGAACGGCTTGTAAGTCTCCTTGGCGAGATCGGCATACAGTTCACCGATCCTCGAAGCCTTGGCCACAAACCCCTCATAGGCGGTCTTGGCGTATTCGGTCTGAACCTCGATCGCCTTGTCGAACGACTTCACGCCGAAAAGTTTCTCAAGGGCGGCGGTACCGTCCTCGAAAGCCTTCTTCGAATAGTCCGCAACCTCGACTGCAATCGCCTGGGTGCCTTTAGAAAGCACACCCATGGCTTTCAGGGTCACGTCCACATTGTCTTTGCTGACCTGCTGGAGGTCCTCGAAATTCTTGACCATGTCATCCCTTCCGGCCCGCTACGCGGCGCCAATGTACGAAATTTCGAACCTGGCCCTGCCAGGACTGAAATTTCATATACTGCACTGCACAATAAAGTCAAGCCTTATTATTGCACTGCAAAAATATCTGAAAATTCAGTGGATTGCCTTAGTAATTTGTAAACTACGTTCTCCTACCGTCTTAAATTGCCGCGCCGCGGTGAGGTTATAAATCGGCCACGATGGCTGCCTAGAGGACGGCCAGGAAACGGGTTTGGGGAGAACTGATGTTGCTTGGGGGAGGCCTATTTCAACGCGGTCTCCGCCGTAGCGCCCTCGCTCTGGCGACTGTCCTTGCAATCACCGCCCTCAGTACCGATGCGTATGCCAGGCGCTCTCAGCGCGCCCGCTCAGCTGACAGCTACCAGCCCGCCTATTCGTCGATTGTCGTGGATGCCAATTCGGGCGCCATCATGCAGGCGACCAACGCCGATGCGCCGCGCCACCCTGCGTCGCTGACAAAGATCATGACGCTCTACCTGCTGTTTGAGCGTCTGGAGAAAGGCAAGATCAAACTCACGACCGAGATGCCGGTATCGGCTCATGCCGCCGTCCAGGCGCCGTCCAAGCTTGGCCTCAAGCCCGGCAGCTCGATCGGGGTCGAAACTGCCATCCGCGCCATTGTCACCAAGTCCGCCAATGACGTGGCTGTCGTCGTTGCCGAGGCGATTGGCGGTGACGAACCTGCCTTCGCCAGGATGATGACGGCTAAGGCGCGTGCGCTCGGGATGGACCAGACGATTTATCGCAATGCTTCCGGGCTCCCGGATGACCAACAGATCACGACTGCGCGCGACCAGGCCATCCTGGGCCGAGCGATTCAGGACCGCTTCCCGAACTACTACCACTATTTCGCGACCCGTACTTTCGAATATCGCGGCCACGCAATCCGCAACCACAATCACCTCCTCGGGACGGTTGACGGCGTTGACGGTATAAAAACCGGCTACATCCACGATTCCGGTTTCAATATCGTCACGTCGGTGCGTCGCGGGAACCATCATCTTGTTGCGGTCGTCTTCGGAGGACGCAGCGCTCCCGCGCGCGACGCGCGGGTAAGAAGCCTCATCGACAACAACATCAACATCGCCGCGGTCAAGCGGACCGCGCCTCCCGTCGTCGAGGGATGGGAGACCGCATTGGCCCGCAAGGATCACATCGACAAGGACAAGAAAGTCAAAGATAGAAATGATGACCGTACCGGTTCCGCACCTGTGCGTGTTGCATCGGCGACGCCGGCGTCATCTGATGCACCGCTTCCCGGTTCGACGGATCCGATCAAACCGAATGCCGTAAAGACGGTCGCCGTTCATCCCGGGAGCATACGGACGGCCGCCTTGACGCCCTTGCCATCTGAAAACCGGCAGCTCACGCCAACACCGCCCGAATCCCCGCAGACGACGATCACCACCGTTGTCACGGTGAAGAGCGAGCAATCCCCTGCACCGTCCGCACCCGCAGCGCCTGCCCCTGAACCGCCGGTCGCAAAATCCGATCCGTCTCCTCCTGCGGCACCGACCAAGATGGCTTCCGCCGTTCCAAGCGCACCTGCTCCGGCACCGGAGCCAACCGCCAAGCCGCGTTCCGGATGGATCATACAGATCGGCGCATTGCCGGATGAGAAAGACGCCTGGCAGCGACTGGAGCTCGCACAAACAAAGGCCAAAGACCTTCTCGGCAAGGCTGACCCGTTTACCGAACGTGTCGAGAAGGGCGAGAAGGTGTTGTTTCGCGCACGGTTCGCAGGGCTGGAAAAGAATCAGGCGGAGGCCGCCTGCAAACATCTCAAGCGCAGCGATATTCCATGCATGCTGCTGAAATACTGAACTTTAAAAAATGAATAACAGGGACGTGCCGAACCAGGAGCCGCCGATGGTCGCGTTTGTGGAGTACCTCAGCGATGACGGCGAAGAAGGATTTCCTTGGCCTCGTTGATACGGGCCGCGAGATACGTCGAGCCCCCCTGGTCGGGATGCAGTTTCTTCATGAGCGTGCGGTGCGCGCGGCTGATGTCGTCGGCGGTCGCGCCGGGCTCCAGGCCAAGGATCTGATAGGCCTCCTGCTCGGACATTTTTCCGCTGGCCGTCGCGCGCCGCCCCGCCGCCGCATCCGCCTGCGCGTGCTCACTCCAACCGGGATCCCGGCGGTCAAGATAAGCTGCAAGTAAGGCGCGGCTCTCCTCGTCAATCTCGCCAAACATCGAGATCAAAGTCTCGACGTCGAGCCGTTCGAGCGCGGCGCCCTGGTGACGGCCGGCAATAACACGACCGCGCATTGAGCCGCTGTCATGGTCGAGTTCCATCTCAAAGTAGGCAGAACGCACGCGCGACGTCTGTCCGCCTGTCTTCTGCGTCCGCGCTCCAAAACCTGCCGGGCCAAACGGCACCCAGCCGAGCAGACCAAGCCCAAAGGCGCCTAACGGAATGGCAACGCCGACCTCCCCCCGCAGGCCCAGGAAGACTGCAAGTCCGAGGGACAGCAGGCCGCCTCCGATCTTTGTCACACGCGCAGCAATTCTCGGATCGACCTTCGCGATCACATTCAGTGCCCACAGCGCGAGCACCAACACCAGAACGCCGAAAATGAGAGCGGGCATGACTACTTCAGTTGCGACAGCAATTTTTGCGCGCCGGCTGAACGTCTGGACGACAATTCCTTGAGCGCTCGAATGCCCCCTGCGGCATACGCGGCAACCGCACGCAGCAGATCGCCAAGCTGATGGGCCGAACCTGCATCGAACCGGCAGTACGCCCCACGCGACAAGCGCGCGATCTCGCGATAGGCGTTTTCCGCGATTGGGTCGCCACCTTCCTGGAACATGAATACCGGAACGCCAAGAATGCCCAACTCACCGGCCGCCTTGCATAGATTGTCGATCGCCTCTTCCATGGCGTCGCC
>DASSRJ010000032.1:0-4160 GCA_035701845.1 Pseudolabrys sp.
CGGTCGAGCAGGGGCAATTGGCGCAAAACATGCCCGCGCTCGGAGCCGCTTATTGATGCATTGTACGCCGGCGACGTCCGGGATCGGTCAATGACCGGATCGATCCAGCGACGGTGTACGAGTTCGTACGGCCCCTAGTAGTTACCACGCACATGTCTACGTCCAGGGGCAAAACCGACATTATAAGCCCGTCCTTCCAAGGACGATGGGCGGTCTGCGACCGGGCGGCAGTTGCCATGTATAGCGGGATACGTCAGACTTTTTTCATTAATCATTTCCAGACGCGTTAAAGGCGCCGCGGCAATCGACCGCGAGCGCTTCCTCTGCCGACCAATAATTGGAAGCATCGAATAATGTTGGAGAGCAAACATGACCATTCGCCCCGACCCGACCTTCCACGCCACCGCAAAGCTCGCGATGGAAGCGCCTCCCGAGAAATATGCTTATTGCCTTATGTTAAGCCCGGACTTCTCCCGGCCGGACGGCCTGGGAGTCGTTGACGTCGATCCCAAGTCGCCGAACTACGGCAAGATTGTCCATACCGTCATAATGCCGAACAAAGGTGATGAATTTCACCACTTCGGCTGGAACGCCTGTTCGTCGGCGCTGTCGCCGCTGTCCGGCCACGCATTCCTTGAACGCCGGTACTTGATCATCCCGGGCCTGCGGTCGTCACGCATTTACGTGATCGACACCAGGCCGGACCCCACAAAAGCGAAGATCCACAAGATCATCGAGCCGGAGGAGGTGTTCCGCAAGACAGGGTATTCCCGTCCCCACACGATCCACTGCGGGCCGGAAGGAATCTATGTCTCCACGCTCGGCGGTGGCGGGCCAGACGGGACAGACGGCCCGCCGGGAATTTTCGTGATGGATTGTGAGACGTTCGAGGTGCTCGGCCGTTGGGAGATGGATCGCGGCCCGCAGAACAAGCATTACGATTTTTGGTGGAATCTGCCGCGCGACTACATGGTATCGAGCGAATGGGCAATACCACCGCAATTCGAGAAAGGCATCGTTCCGGAGGATCTGCTCGGCAATAAATATGGCCACAGGATTCACTTCTGGGATCTGCGCGCGCGACGCAACGTGCAGACGATCGATTTGGGCGCCAACCACCAGATGGCTCTCGAGGTCCGGCCGGCGCACGATCCGATCAAGGAATACGGTTTTGTCGGGGTCGTGGTGGACACGACTAATCTCGAGGGTTCGATCTGGACGTGGTGGCGCGAAGGCGGAAAATTCCACTGCAAAAAAACCGCGGTCATTCCACCCGAGCCGGCGGACAAGAAACAGCTTCCGCCGCTGCTACAGGGGTTCGGCGCCGTGCCGCCGCTGATCACGGACATCGACCTCTCGCTCGACGACCGGTTCCTCTATGTGTCCTGTTGGGGGACCGGCGAGATGCGTCAATACGATGTCAGCGACCCGCACGCGCCCAAACTGGCCGGATCGGTGCACATTGGCGGCATCGCGCGACGAACCGCGCACCCAAACGGCCAGGCATTCGGCGGCGGGCCGCAGATGGTCGAGATCAGCCGCGATGGCAAGCGGGTCTACTGGACCAATTCGCTCTATTCGACCTGGGACGATCAGTTCTATCCGGACGGCGTATCGGGCGCGATGGTAAAGGCTGACATCGGTGCCGGCGGCGGCATCAGCCTGGACAAGAATTTCTGGGTGCAGTTTCCTGACGGATACAGATCGCACCAGATCCGGCTTGAGGGCGGCGACTGCTCGACTGACTCTTTCTGCTACCCGTCCGTCTGACGGTGCATGAACATGCAATGGACCACGGCCGCTCTCTGGATGGCCGTGGTCGCCAGCGGCCTGTATCACGGCGTCAATCCAGGAATGGGATGGCCATTGGCCGTTTCGGCCGGCCTGATGGGCCGTGGCCGGCGGGATGTCGCCGCGGCCCTGGTGCCGCTCGCGGCCGGACACCTGATGTCCATGTTGGTCATCCTTCTGCCTTTTGCGCTGATGACCGCATTGCTCGACTGGCAGCGCGAAATCCGGATTGGCGCGAGCGCCGCCGTAATCGCCTTCGGGCTCTTCCGTCTGGTGAACCGGCGACACCCGCGTGCGCTCGCCCGGATCCGGCCCACGCAGCTCGTGCTCTGGTCCTTCGCAATTGCGACCGCCCACGGCGCGGGCCTGATGCTGCTGCCGATCTACCTTGGTCTCTGCTCTACCGAAGAGCTTGATCCAGCCCATCAGGCGTCATCCATCCTGATGGCGCAGAACTCGGTGACCGCGGTTCTGGTCTCGCTTGCGCACACGTTTTCGATGGTGGCTGCCGGCGGCGCGATTGCGCTCCTTGTCCATGGCTGGCTGGGTTTGAAATTCCTTTCCAGGAGCTGGTTCAATCTCGATTACTTATGGGCAATCAGTCTGATGCTCATCGGCGCCATCGGGCTACTAACCGCCTAATTTTTTTTACGCTGATTTCCTGATCGCGATGGAGCGGAAGGAGCGGGCCGAATAAAGCCGGCGACGTCCACTCCTGGCAACCAGAGGGGAAATCGAGCATCCCATTCCGGAATGCGCAACATTCCATCTGCCCGGCGACGTGATGATGTGTTAGTGTGCAGTTCCTTGGCCTGAGGGAGGAGCCTGGTGAGGCGGCGCGACTTCATTGCGCTCGGTGGAGCGGCCTTAGCGTGGCCGGTCTGCTCGCGCCCGCTGCACGCCAAAGAGCCGACCAGAATTGGTCTGCTGCCGTTCGGGTCACCGTCCAACGCCTATGACCAGTCGCTCGTCGACGCGTTCCGATCAGGTTTGCGTCTGGCGGGACTGGTTGAAGGTCGCGACATGGTGCTCGATATTGTCTGGACTTCAGGCAGCGATGCCGACACCGATAAAGCAGTGGTAGAACTGATCGGCCGCGGGGCTGAATTGTTGGTGCCAACCGGCTCAACCGCATCGGTAGCTTCGAGGCGTCATACATCCACAATCCCCATTGTGTTCATCAGCGTAGGCAATCCCGTCGCCATGGGGTTGGTCAAAAACCTTGCACACCCGGGCGGCAATGCCACCGGTTTCAGTGACATCTTTTCCGAGTTGAGTGCCAAGCTGGTGGAGCTGGACACAGGGCTGAACAAACAAGATACAATTGATTATCTCTGGCACACCGCGTGGCCGGACGGGAAAAACCGGTTTCGATCCACCGAGCAGGCCGCCCAGTCCGTCCACGTAAAGGTGCGGGCACGGGGAATAGCCGAAAGCAGCGAGATCGACCAGGCCGTCACGGCAATGAAGCTGGACGGCGCCAAGATAATCATCGTTCAACCGAGCCCTTTCACTTATCGGGAACGCGCTCGTATCATAGACAGCGCGTCCCGTAATGGTTTGGCGACGATATTTGGTTTTCCTGCAGCGGCGAGAGATGGGGCGTTGATTGCATACGGCCCGGACTATCTCCAGATGAACCGGCGGGCGCCGTTCTACGTCAACCAGATTCTCAAAGGCACGAAGCCGGCTGATCTCCCGGTTGAGTTGCCAACCAAGATCAATCTGCTTGTAAATCTCAAGACCGCCAAGGCACTCGGGGTTCAAGTGCCGCTGCAACTTCTCGTTCGCGCCGATGAGCTGCTCGAATAAAGACCAGTTTTGTTGCGTCTCATGAGTCCGCAGCTGGACCTGAAGCGGACTTGAAGCGGACCTGAAGCGGACCTGGCTCGAACCAATAGCCATACTTGTCCGATTTACCCGCGAAAGCGCGCATAGCGGTGCAGCCATGGATGGCTGTTAGAGCATGATCATGCTCAATCAAAGGTCTAAAGCGCGATGGCGATTCAATCTAATCCCATCGCGCTTTAGGGCAAAAGCAGGCATTCAGGCCGGCCTGTACGAATCAGGCGGACTGGCTTACCGCTTCAAGCCTGTTGCCCCGATGTCGATATCGCATCAACGGACTGTTGCACCGTTCAACGTGGTTCACGCACTGGCGCAGGCCCTCGAACTGCACCAGCAGGGGCGGCTTTTCGAAGCGGAACAACATTATTCAGCCATCCTCGCCGCAGACCCGGACCAGGCCGATGCGCTGCACTATCTCGGCCTGATCAGGTTCGCGAATGGCAAATGTGCGGAAGCGTTACAGTCGATTGCGGCCGCCATGCGCGCAAGAGCACCCACAGCTGATGTTTTGCTGAATCACG
>DASSRJ010000033.1:0-24686 GCA_035701845.1 Pseudolabrys sp.
GTCGCATACAGACGGCAGGCATCGGAGTGATCGGTGTTCATATGCGCGATCGCATCGGCTTCGGCTTCAACGACAGCCTGCGCATCGGCAACCTCGGTCAGGACGTCCTGCGGCTTCAGGTCGACAATGCGGCCGAAGCCGGCAACCAGATGCGCGCGTCCGATCTCCATGCGATAGAATGAAAAGTCGGAGAAATTTGCGTACATTTCCGCATCCGGATGGCGTCGCAAATAGGCGACGCGCGCCGCCGCATCCTCGTCTTTGACGCAGCGCCCCATGAGCATGACCCGCGCACCTTCGAGGGGATCGCCTTCCTTACGTTCGTCGAGCATCAGCGAGACGCGGGCATCAGAAAGCAGATTCTTGGTGTGCAACGCCAGTTTCGAGAGCAGCAACACCGGTGCCGCGCCGACCGTCGTTGCAACATTCACAAGGGAACAATAGGGATCGCCGGTGTCCTGCATCAGCGTCGCGAGCGCTCCGGAGCGCGCTTCGCGCAGCAGCTTCTTGGCCGCCAGCCGAGCGTCGAATGTCTTGTCGGATGTCATTGTCCAAGACCACTGTCCATGACCACTGTCCAAGACCACTGTTCAAGACCACTGAAGCATCAACGGTTGTAGGCCGGAAGGCAGGTTTTCAGCCCTTGGGCTTGAAATCGCTACCGAATCACATAGTTGTTGCAAAGGGGCCACATTTCGGACCCCGTTTATAGGGTTCAAAACGCGCGGGACGTCACGCTCTAGAGGGGCTCATGCCGACAATCGCTCTCGTCGACGACGACCGCAATATTCTGACATCCGTTTCGATGGCGCTCGAGGCGGAAGGCTACCGCATCATGACTTACACCGACGGTGCCTCGGCGCTCGACGGCTTCAAGACATCGCCGCCCGATCTTGCGATCCTGGACATCAAGATGCCGCGCATGGACGGCATGGAAACGCTGCGCCGTCTGCGTCAGAAAACGGATATTCCCGTGATCTTCCTCACCTCGAAGGACGAGGAGATCGACGAATTGTTCGGGCTCAAGATGGGTGCGGACGATTTCATCCGCAAACCATTCTCACAGCGTCTGCTGGTGGAACGCGTGAAGGCGGTGCTGCGGCGGTCCACGCCGAAGGATGGCACCCCGCCCAAGGAAATTGACTCCGCCAAGGTCCTGGAGCGCGGGCTGCTGCGCATGGACCCCGAGCGGCACACCTGCACCTGGAAAGGCGAACCGGTCACCCTGACTGTTACAGAGTTCCTCATCCTGCAGGCATTGGCCACGCGCCCTGGAGTCGTCAAAAGCCGCAACGCGCTGATGGACGCAGCCTATGACGACCAGGTCTATGTTGACGACCGCACGATCGACAGTCACATCAAACGACTGCGCAAGAAGTTCAAGGTCGTCGACGACGACTTCGAGATGATCGAGACGCTCTACGGTGTCGGCTATCGCTTCAAGGAATGACAAATCCTTAATGTTTCAGCCGCTTGAGCGGCCTGACGGAGCGTCCCGGCTTGCGGTAAAATCCCCGGATCGGATTGGATCACGATCAACCCGGCTGGATTGAACGACGTGCTTGATCGAACCACAGAAACAGTCGAGCGCGACGCCGAGGCAGAGACCTCCGGCGCGGAGACCATGCGCCCCGAGCCGAAGCAAGCTTCCGCTGTGCGTCGCATGGCGCGCTCGGCGTGGCAATTTTTCGTTTCGCAAAGCTTCTCCAGCCTCACGCGCCGCATCGTCTTCCTCAACCTTGCCGGCCTGGTCGCACTCGTCACCGGCGTGCTCTATCTCTCGCAATTCCGCGCCGGGCTGATTGACGCGCGCGTGCAGAGCCTGCTCACACAAAGCGAGATCATTGCCGGTGCGATCGCCGCGTCCGCAACGGTAGAGACCGACTCGATCACGATCGATCCGGAGCGCCTGCTCGAATTGCAGGCCGGCGAAAGCTACGGCCCTTCCGACGAGGCGCTCTCCGGCATCGAGTTTCCCATCAATCCTGAACGGGTGGCGCCGGTGTTGCGACGCCTCGTGTCGCCGACCAAAACGCGCGCGCGCATCTACGATCGCGACGGCGTTCTGATCCTCGACAGCCGGAATCTTTATGGTCGCGGCGATGTGCTGCGCTTTGATCTTCCGCCGCCGAATGCGGAGCGGCCCGGACTCATGGAACGCGCGTTTATTGCCCTGCGGCGCTGGTTCGGCCGCGGCGACCTACCGCTTTACAACGAGCTCGGCCCGGAAAACGGCAAGGGCTATCAGGAAGTCGCGCAGGCGCTCAATGGCGCTCACGCGAGCATGGTGCGCGTGAACGAACGCGGCGAGGTGATTGTCTCCGTTGCCGTCCCAGTGCAACGCTTCCGCGCGGTCCGCGGCGCGCTGATGCTCTCGACGCAAGGTGCCGACATCGACGACATGGTGGAAGCGGAGCGTCTCGCGATCGTGAAGGTGTTTTTTGTCGCGGCCGGCGTCATGGTCGTGCTGTCGATGCTGCTGGCGGGCACAATCGCCGGTCCGGTTCGTCGTCTCGCTGACGGAGCGGAGCGGGTCCGGCGGCGCATCCGCACGCGCGTCGAGATTCCGGATTTCACCCGCCGGCGCGATGAAATCGGCGAATTGTCCGGCGCGTTGCGCGACATGACGAACGCGCTCTACATGCGCATCGAGGCCATCGAGAGTTTCGCCGCCGACGTCGCCCACGAACTGCGCAACCCGCTGACCTCTTTGCGCTCGGCCGTGGAAACGCTCCCGGTCGCAAAAACTGAACAAAGCCGCCAGCGCCTGCTCGCCGTGATCGAGCATGACGTGAAGCGGCTCGATCGACTGATCTCGGATATTTCCGACGCCAGCCGGCTCGATGCGGAATTGCAGCGTCAGGAGGCCGCCCCGATCGATCTCGCGAAATTGCTCGACGCGCTGGTCAAGGCTGCGAATGAAGTTCGTACCGACGATGTCGGCGTCACGCTGACGTTCGAGGGCGGCCCGTCGACCGAGTTCAAGATAGCTGGTCACGACTCCAGGATCGGCCAGGTCGTCAGCAACCTGGTTGACAATGCGCGCTCGTTCTCGCCGGCGGGCGGCACGGTGCGCATCACCTGCCGCCGGGTCCGCGGTGAGGTGGAAATTCTGGTCGATGACGAGGGGCCGGGGATCAGGCCGGAAGCCCTCAATAAGATTTTCGAGCGTTTCTATACCGACCGGCCGGAACAGGGCTTCGGTCAGAATTCAGGGCTTGGCCTGTCGATCTCCAAGCAGATCGTCGAGGCGCATGGCGGCACCATCCGCGTCGAAAATCGCATGGGCGGCCAGCCGTCGCGGGTGCTCGGCGCCCGCTTCGTTGTGCGCCTTCCCGCGACCTGATGGCGGCCGATTCCACCATTCATGCCTCGGCCGTTCTCGCCGGACCAAAGGCCGTTCTCATTCGGGGCCCGTCCGGCTCAGGCAAATCTTTGCTGGCATGGAACCTCGTCAATGCCGCGTCGCAGGGGCTGCTGCCGTTCACCCGTCTGGTGGGAGACGATCGGCTTCAGGTGATTGGCCAGTCGGGCCGATTGCTGGTGCGGCCGGCGCAGACGCTGAGCGGCCTGATTGAAATTCACGGCCTCGGCATCAGGAAACTGCCGTTCGAATCTGTTGCCGTCGTTGGCTGGGTTGTCGATCTTGCTGCGGCGGATGCCGCGCGGCTTCCGGCGACTGTGGCGACAACCGCTTCGATCGCAGGGGTTAAGGTTACGCGACTAGCCGTCGCAGCCGGAATGGCCGCCCTCCCGATGGTGTTGGCTGCGTTGGGTACATCTCCTGCAGGCCGTTGACCTGCCGCGGAAATCTGGGCTACCCCCGGCACCCCGACCAGACTGAGAAAATTAACCATAAAGGGCCTAGGATGGCTCCCCGTCCAAAACCCCAGATCCGAGCCCACTTTGGCCCCATCTTTCCGCAGTGCAGCAGACCGCCTATATAGCCTGCCGAGCCCTTGCAATGGGCGTTCAGATGGGCGTGAATGCGCGCCCGATCGTGCGGTGCAGCGTAGCGCCCGCGAGGAGCCAGGGATGATCGGCCTTGTACTTGTGACCCACGGGCGGCTCGCCATCGAGTTCCGCTCAGCGCTGGAGCATGTGGTTGGGCCCCAGCGTCAGATCGAGGCGATCACGATTGGGCCCGACGACGACGTGGAGCAATGCCGCAAGAATATTCTTGAGGCGGTGAAGCGCGTGGACAGCGGCGAAGGCGTCGCGATCTTGACCGACATGTTCGGCGGCACGCCGTCCAATCTCGCCATCTCGGTGATGAGCCAGCCGAAGGTCGAGGTCCTGGCCGGTATCAATCTACCGATGTTGATCAAGCTCGCAAAAATCCGCGAGATCAGTCCTTTGCAAGATGCCGTCGCTGCCGCTCAGGAAGCAGGCCGCAAGTACTGTACGATCGCCAGCCGCGTCCTCAACGGAAAATGACGCCCCGCGCGGCAGTGGACGAGACCCCTGTCTCGCGCGACGTGGAGATCATCAACAAAAAGGGATTGCACGCCCGCGCCTCCGCGAAATTCGTGCAGACCGCCGAACAATTTGACGCCGCCATCACGGTCACCCGCGGCCACGAAACGGTCGGCGGAACATCGATCATGGGATTGATGATGCTGGCCGCCGGCCCGGGGATTTCCATCACGATCAAGGCGATCGGCAAGGACGCGGCGAAGGCGGTCGAGACGCTGTGCAAGCTGGTCTCGGACGGCTTCGACGAAGAGGACTGACCGCATTGGTCAAAGAAAAAATTTCTCGTTTTCGCGCCGGATAGTTCCAGGCAGCGGCGAATTCGCTCTCAAAGAAAATAACTTTCCCAGCGAGGGGGCGCGTGCCTAAAGTTAAGGCACGGGCACGATCGACAGCTGCCCGTAACCCAAGGAGGAGTCCTTGAGCACGATCCCCACTTCCACAATCGACGACCGGATGCAGCGCACGATCGACGACATGATCGCTGCCGAGGCCCGTTATCTTTCGCAACGGGCCGCCGAAGAAGAAGAGTGCGAATGCAGGGACGGTATGTTTCCGTCCCGTACGCCGACCAATCGCCGCAACTTTCTTTTTGCAGCCGGCTCAAGCGCGGGCGCCGCTGCAGCCGCGCTGATCGCCGGTTCCGCCGCCGCACAACAGACGCCGGCTGGCGCCAAGCATTTCGATGTGCCCGCGGACCCGACCAAAGAGCAGGGTCGCGCGGTCGCGGCCGACGGCGGATATGGCACGCGTTCGCAATTCGAGACCGAAGTGCGCGTGCGCTTCCCTACCGCAAACGAAAACACGTCGTGGAGCTTCACGCCTCTCGACAAGACCTTGGGCAATCTCACGCCGTCGGGCCTTCACTTCGAGCGCCATCATGGCGGCATCCCCACGATCGATCCTTCCAGGCACATGCTGTACGTGCACGGCATGGTCGATGGGCCACGCAAATATACGATGGCGGACCTGAAGCGGTTTCCGTCGGTCACGCGCAAATATTTCATCGAGTGTTCGGGCAACGGCCTGACCGAGTGGAACAAGCCGACGCTGAAGACGGTGCAGGGCACGCACGGCCTGCTCAGCACATCGGAATGGACCGGCGTTCAATTCTCGACCGTCGCCCGCGAAGTCGGCCTCAAGGACGGCGGCGCCTGGGTCTTGGCCGAGGGAGCCGACGCCGCCGTCATGACGCGCAGCATCCCGATGGAAAAGATGCTCAAGGACGCCATCCTGGCGTACGGCCAGAACGGCGAGGCGATCCGTCCCGAGCAGGGCTATCCGGTGCGCCTGCTGTTGCCCGGCTACGAGGGCAACACGCACATCAAGTGGCTGCGCCGTCTCGAAGTGAGCGACAAGCCATTCATGACGCGCGAGGAAACGTCGAAATACACCGACCTGCTCGCAAACGGCAAAGCGCGTCAGTTCAGTTTCGACATGGAAGCGAAGTCGGTCATTACCTTCCCCTCCGGCGAGATGAAGCTGCCGGGCCCCGGCTTCTACAACATCAGCGGACTTGCCTGGTCGGGACGCGGGCGCGTGCAATCCGTGGACGTCTCGACCGACGGGGGCACGACGTGGGTGCCGGCGCGCATCGAATCCGTGCCGGAGCCGATCTGCACGGTGCGCTTCAGTTTGCCCTGGATGTGGAACGGACAGCCCGCCGTCCTGCAAAGCCGCTGCACCGATGAGACCGGCTATATCCAACCGACATTAAAGCAGCTCATCGCGATCCGCGGGTCGAACGGGCCGTTCGGCTCGATCTATCACCTCAATGCCATCCAGAGCTGGGGCGTTGCAGCCGATGGGAGCGTCACCAATGTGCATGCATAAGATCATCTATGCGGCTGCGCTCGTCGGCACGCTTACTTTCGCGCAGGCAGCTTCCGCGCAGGTCGCTCATTACGGCTTTGGCACGGCGGCAACAGCAGACGAACTCTCCAGGTTCTTCTCGATTCCACCGGACGGCCGTGGTCTTCCGCCAGGCAGCGGAAACGCCACCAGGGGTGCAGAGATCTACGCGGGCGTCTGCGCCGCCTGTCACGGCGACAAGCTCGAGGGCAATCCCGCGAAAGGCATCGGCGGCGACAAGTTGCTTGGCGGGCGCGGCACGCTGGCCAGCAAATCGCCCGTGAAGACGGTCGAAAGCTATTGGCCCTACGCCACGACGCTGTTCGATTACGTCAAGCGTGCCATGCCGTTCAATACGCCAGGATCATTGAGCGATGACGACGTCTACAGCGTCGTCGCCTACATCCTGTCGGAGGCAAAGATCATCCCGCAGAACGAAATTATCGACGCTAAATCGCTCCCCAAAGTGGTCATGCCCAATAAAGACGGGTTTGAGCCCGATCCGAGGCCCGAGCTGCAGCTCTACCATTAGCGGTCAGACCGGAAGCGCCGGAAACCCCGGCATTTCCGGTCACTCTAAGCTACATAAAGAATTCTTTATATATTCATTGCGACGTCGGCTGCGGGCTGTTATAGGCACGCCCAGCCAAGCAATCCCTATCAGCCGGGAACCGTCATGAGCGCGAAGGTAGCGTCCGAATATATCGTCAAAGACATCGGCCTCGCCGATTTCGGCCGGAAGGAAATCTCCATTGCGGAGACCGAAATGCCCGGCCTGATGGCAACGCGCGAGGAGTACGGCGGCAAGCAGCCGCTCAAGGGCGCGCGCATCGCCGGCTCGCTGCACATGACGATCCAGACCGCGGTGCTGATCGAGACCCTGAAAGCGCTCGGCGCCGACGTGCGCTGGGTCTCATGCAACATCTATTCGACGCAGGATCACGCCGCGGCAGCCGTTGCGGCCGGCGGCACGCCGGTCTTTGCCGTCAAGGGCGAGACGCTGAAGGATTACTGGGACTACACCCGCAAGCTGTTCGAGTGGCATGGCGGCGGCTATCCCAACATGATCCTGGATGACGGCGGCGATGCAACGCTGTTTGTGCATCTCGGCGTGCGCGCCGAAGGTGGCGACATCGCGTTCCTCGACAAGGCAACGTCGGAGGAAGAGGAAATCCTCTTCGCGCTGATCAAGAAGACGCTGAAGGAAAAGCCGAAGGGCTGGTTCGGCGAGATTGCCAAATCGATCAAGGGCGTCTCGGAGGAAACCACCACCGGCGTGCATCGCCTTTACGAAATGCAAAAGAAGGGCAACCTGCTCTTCCCCGCGATCAACGTGAACGACTCGGTCACCAAGTCGAAGTTCGACAACCTCTATGGCTGCCGCGAGTCGCTGGTCGACGGCATCCGCCGCGGCACCGACGTGATGATGGCCGGAAAGATCGCCATGGTCGCAGGCTTCGGCGATGTCGGCAAAGGTTCGGCGGCTTCGCTGCGCCAGGCGGGCTGCCGCGTGATGGTATCCGAGATCGACCCGATCTGCGCGCTGCAGGCGGCAATGGAAGGCTACGAGGTCGTCACCATGGAAGACGCGGCGCCGCGCGCCGATATCTTCGTGACCGCCACCGGCAACAAGGATGTCATCACGGTCGAGCACATGCGCGCGATGAAGGATCGCGCCATTGTCTGCAACATCGGCCACTTCGACAACGAGATCCAGGTCGCCGGGCTGAAGAACTTCAAGTGGACCAATATCAAGCCGCAGGTGGACGAGATCGAGTTTCCGTCAGGCAGGCGCATCATCCTGCTGTCGGAAGGGCGGCTGGTGAACCTCGGCAACGCGATGGGTCATCCAAGTTTCGTGATGTCATCGTCCTTCACCAACCAGACACTGGCGCAGATCGAATTGTGGGGTAACGCCGGCAAATACGAAAAGAAGGTCTACACCCTGCCGAAAAAGCTCGACGAGAAGGTTGCGCGCCTGCATCTGGAAAAGATCGGCGTGAAACTCACAAAGCTGCGAGATGATCAGGCTTCCTATATCGGCGTGCCGCAGGACGGCCCGTTCAAGAGCGATCACTATCGGTACTGAGGAAAACTAATCGCGCCCTGCGTTTTCGGCGTCCGGCATGATCAGCCGGGCGCCGCGTTCATATGTGATGTAGCTCCATAACCAGTGCGCCACGACCTGCAGCCGGTTCTCGAAACCGACGAGCAGATAGACGTGCACGAACGCCCACAGAAACCAGGCCAACCGGCCCTTGAGATGCCAACGGCCAAAGTCGAACACGGCTGCATTGCGCCCGATGATCGCCGTGTTGCCGCGGTTACGGAAACGGAACGGCCTGGGAAGCGGCTTGCCGCGCGCCTGGGCGGCCAACGCATGGCCAACATAATCGCCCTGCTGCGCGGCAACCTGCGCCAAGGCCGGAAATGGCTGCCCGCGCTCGTCGCGGGCCAGCGCGCTGTCACCCAGCACATAGACGTTTGGCATCCCCGGCACCGACAAATCGGGGCCGACCGCAACGCGGCCCGCGCGGTCGACCGGCACGCCGAGCATCGTTACGCCTGGCGCGGCTTCGATGCCGGCGCCCCAGATCATCGTAGCGGCCTCGATCATGCGGCCCCCGACGACCGCGCCTTGGGCCGTGAGGTTCTCGACCGGCTGGCCCAACATCACGGTAACGCCGAGCCTGGTGAGTTCCTTTTCCGCGTAGTCGGCAAGCGATTGCGGGAAGCTCGCGAGCAGCCGCGGCGAAGCTTCGACCAGCAAGATACGGGCGCGGCGCGGATCGATGTGCCGGAAGTCGCGCGCGAGCGCGTGTCGTGCAAGTTCGGCGACCGAGCCGGCCATTTCGACCCCGGTCGGTCCGCCGCCAACCACGATCACCGTCATCAACCGATTACGCTCCGCTGCATCAGTGGCGCTGTCGGCGCGCTCAAACGCGGTCAGCAGCCGGGTGCGGATCGCGCGCGCGTCCTGGAGACTGCGAGGACCCTTGGCGTACGCCATCCATTGCGGATGACCGAAATAGGAATAGACCGACCCGACCGCAATCACGAGCTTGTCGTACGGGCCGACGGTACCGGCGTCGGTCTTTACCGTACGCGCCGCCGTGTCGATGCCGGTCACGTTGCCGAGCAGCACATCAATATTCTTATAGCGGCCCAAAATACGGCGGATCGGGCGCGCAATGTCGGCCGGCGACAAAGCTGCGGTTGCAACCTGATAAAGCAGCGGAACAAACAGATGGTAGTTGGCACGGTCGATCACGGTAACGCGCGCCGGCGCATTTCCCAACGCCTTGGCGCAGGCCAACCCTGCAAAGCCCGCTCCGATGATCACGATATGCGGCTGTTGGGTCATATCTGAGGCTGCAACCACCGTAACGGTCTTTTACGGAAACGCACCAGACCAGCCATTGGAGCGCGCTTTGACTTCTTGCCGCAGTGCACCGTCAGTGTTATCTGCCGCGCCATGACGGCCTCTCCCATCCAGAATATTCGCAACTTCTCGATCGTTGCCCACATCGACCACGGCAAGTCCACGCTTGCCGACCGGCTGATTCAGCTGACCGGCGGGCTGGAAGAGCGCGAGATGAAGGAGCAGGTGCTCGATTCGATGGATATCGAGCGCGAGCGCGGCATTACCATCAAGGCGCAGACCGTGCGCCTCAAATACAAGGCGCGCGATGGCAAGGACTACATTTTGAACCTGATCGACACGCCCGGCCATGTCGACTTTGCCTATGAGGTCAACCGGTCGCTTGCCGCCTGCGAAGGCTCGCTCCTTGTGGTCGATGCGAGCCAGGGCGTCGAGGCGCAGACGCTGGCGAACGTCTATCAGGCGATCGACAACGGCCACGAGATTGTACCGGTGCTCAACAAGGTTGACCTGCCGGCGGCCGAGCCGACGAAGGTCAAGCAGCAGATTGAGGACGTCATCGGGCTCGATGCATCAAACGCGATCGAGATTTCCGCCAAGACCGGAGTGAACGTCCCTGAGGTTCTGGAGGCGATCGTCACGCGCCTGCCGCCGCCGAAAGGCGACCGCGACGCGATGCTGAAGGCACTGCTGGTCGACAGCTGGTACGACGTCTACCTGGGCGTGGTCGTGCTGGTGCGCATCGTCGACGGCGTCCTGAAGAAGGGCCAGCGAATCCGCATGATGGGCACGAACGCCGCCTATGACGTCGACCGCACCGGCGTGTACACGCCCAAGCTTCAGCCGGTCGACGAGCTCGGCCCCGGCGAGATCGGCATGCTCACCGCCTCGATCAAGGAAGTGGCGGACACGCGTGTCGGCGATACCATCACCGACGACCGCAAGCCGGTCGACAAACCTCTGCCCGGCTTCCGCCCCGCGGTGCCTGTCGTGTTCTGCGGCCTGTTTCCTGTCGATGCTGCGCAGTTCGAGGACCTGCGCGCGGCGATGGGCAAGCTGCGTCTGAACGATGCAAGCTTCACCTACGAAATGGAGACGTCGGCCGCGCTCGGCTTCGGTTTCCGTTGCGGCTTCCTCGGCCTGCTGCACCTGGAGATCATCCAGGAGCGGCTGTCGCGCGAATTCAATCTGGACCTGATCGCGACCGCACCGTCAGTCATCTACAAGATCAAGCTGACCACCGGCAAAGAACTCGAGATTCACAATCCGGTCGACATGCCGGATCCAAACCATATCGAAGAGATGCAGGAGCCCTGGATCGAGGCGACGATCCTGACGCCGGACGAATATCTCGGCTCGGTGCTCAAGCTCTGCCAGGACCGGCGCGGCGAGCAGAAGGAGCTCACTTACGTCGGCAACCGCGCGATGGTGAAATACAATTTGCCGCTCAACGAAGTCGTGTTCGATTTCTACGACCGGCTCAAATCCGTTTCGCGCGGCTACGCCTCGTTCGACTATCACCTCACCGACTACAGGCCGGCGGACCTCGTGAAGCTGCAGATGCTGGTCAACGGCGATCCGGTCGATGCGCTGGCGATGCTGGTGCACCGGACGCGCGCCGAGAGCCGCGGCCGCGCCATGGCGGAAAAGCTCAAGGAGCTCATTCCGCCGCACATGTTCCAGGTGCCGATCCAGGCCGCGATCGGCGGCAAGATCATCGCGCGTGAAACGGTGCGAGCGTTCCGCAAGGATGTTACCGCCAAGTGCTATGGCGGTGACGCCACCCGCAAGCGCAAGCTTCTTGAGAAGCAGAAAGAAGGTAAAAAACGCATGCGGCAGTTCGGTAAGGTCGACATCCCGCAGGAAGCCTTCATCGCCGCGCTGAAGGTGGATGTGTAGCGCGGCCGAACTCTCCGGTGATCCCCCTAACTACATGGCAGTGATTGTTGAATTGTCCGCTTCCGCGGACGATCGCGTAGGCCGTTCGACGTATTGCGCATCCTCGTCGTAACATGTTACGTTCGTTGGTCTGTTGAACACAATGCCGCCCGCCCGCCGCAAGAAGAGCAAGCCGAAGACGCCGCGCCAGCGCATGGCAGCACGGCGCAAGCGGCTGCGCGCGCAAGGTCTGCGTCCCGTCCAGCACTGGGTGCCTGATCTGCGTGACCCCAAAGTGCGGGCCGACCTTCGCCGTCAGGGCCGACTGCTCGGCCGCCACCCTGAAAACGCAAAGATCGACGCCTGGATCGAGCATATCTACGATTGGTCCGAGTGGCGGTGAAACGCGGCGATGTCGTCATCATCACGCACGGCGAGCTTGGCCGGCCTCGCCCGGCGGTAATCGTGCAGTCAAACGACCTCGGTAATACCACAACATCAGTGCTCGTCTGTCCGATCACATCCGTATTGACGGAGCGAGTGCCAATCCGACCGACCGTTGAAGCAAGCCGCGGCAGCGGACTTCGCCTCCGCTCGCAAATCATGACGGACAAGACTTTGGCGGTTCCGCGCGAACGCGTACGGCGCGTGCTCGGATCGCTCGATTCAGCGACGACGGATCGGCTCGACCGTGCACTCCTCGTTGTCCTTGGCCTTGCGCACTAAACATGGGCGTCCATCTGGGTCAGCAGCGCTGTAACCTCCTTTATTTTCTTCACATTCCCGCGCGCGGTTCTCTAATCGACTGGAACCGGGAATTGCCAACAGTGAATTGACCTGACAGACAGCGCCGAAGCGGGTAAATCGAAGGCATGCGTACCCGGATCGTGGTCCTGTCGGGACTGTCGTTCATTGCGGTCGGAATTCTGGCCGCGGCGGGACAGATTGCCGCCGCGCAGACGCCGGCGTCCACCGCACCACTGCCACCGGAGAAGCCGGCAGCGACCGAAAAGGCCCGCGAGAAAACGGTGCCGGCGAAGATATTGTTCGGGGCCAAGGCCCTGCCGTCCGCAGGTAAGTCCATGGCAATCGGGTACTACCCGCGCGGCTGTCTCTCGGGCGGCGTCGAACTGCCGATCAACGGGCCGAACTGGCAGGTGATGCGGCTGTCACGCAATCGCAATTGGGGGCACCCGAGCCTTGTCCGCTTCATCGAGAAATTTGCCGCCCGGGCTTCGAAGACAACCGGCTGGAACGGAATCCTTGTCGGCGACATGGCACAACCGCGCGGCGGGCCCACGGTGTCGGACCATGCGAGTCATCAGACCGGCCTGGACGTCGACATCTGGTTCATGCCGATGCCGGACCATGTGCTGAGCAAGGAGGAACGCGACACCATTCCCGCCAGCAATCTGGTTGCCGCAGACTGGAAGCATCTCAACCCGCAGACGTGGACACCGCAGCACATCGCCTTCATCAAGGCCGCGGCGCAGCAACCCGAAGTCGAACGCGTGCTCGTCAATGCCGCCATCAAGAAGGAACTGTGCCGCGTGGAGGCCAATCAGCCGCACGCCTGGATGGCGAAGGTGCGGCCCTGGTATGGCCATCATGACCACATTCACGTGCGGCTGAGATGCCCGGCCGATTCTCCGCAATGCAAGGCGCAGCCGCCTGTGTCCGGAAGCGACGGGTGTGGTTCCAAGGAGCTGGACTACTGGTTCTCCGACAAAGTCATCCCGCCGAGAAAGCCGGGCCCGCCGGGACGGCAGACGATGCTTGCTGATCTACCCGCGGCCTGCAAAGGCGTGCTTGAAGCAGCCGACAAGAAAACCAGCGTCGCAACCGACAACCGCAAATAGCTCTCGCAAAGTCTGACTCTTATGTCCAAGAGCACGAGTGGTCCGAACAAGCGTGACGATCTGCGGATTCTTGCCGCGCTCGAGCGGAAGATCCTCTGGCTTGCGAGCTGGATGATTCACAACGCCAACCACCTGCGCGAGAACGAGGACGGCTTGAAGGTCGGCGGCCACCAGGCCTCGAGCGCTTCGCTCGCGACCATCATGACCGCGCTGTATTTCGATGTTTTGCGGCCGCAGGATCGCGTCGCCGTCAAGCCACACGCCAGTCCGATCTTCCACGCCATCCAGTACCTGCTCGGCAATCAATCGCGCGAGCGCCTGGAAGCGTTCCGCGGCTACAAGGGTGCGCAGAGCTACCCGTCCCGCACCAAGGACGTCGACGACGTCGATTTCTCGACCGGCTCGGTCGGTCTCGGCGTCGCGCAGACTTTGTTTTCCTCGCTCACTCAGGACTACGTGCGCGCACATGGCTGGGGCCTTGCACGGCCGGAAGGACGCATGATCGCGCTCGTTGGCGATGCCGAGCTCGACGAAGGCAACATCTTCGAGGCCTTGCTCGAAGGCTGGAAGCAGGGCCTGCGCAATTGCTGGTGGATCGTCGACTACAACCGCCAGAGTCTCGACGCCGTGGTGCGCGAGGGATTATGGGAGCGCTACCAGCAGCTGTTCACGAACTTCGGCTGGAACGTCGCCATCGTCAAATACGGCTCGCTTCAGCAGGCGGCCTTCGAGGAGCCCGGCGGCGAGACCCTGCGCCGCTGGATCGACAATTGCCCCAACCAACTCTACTCGGCGCTGGTGTTCGCGGGCGGGGCGGCCTGGCGCAGGCGACTCAACGATGAGATCGGCGACCAGGGCGACGTCAGCAGGCTGATCGCAAAGCGGAGCGACGACGAGCTCGCGGCCCTGATGAACAATCTGGGCGGGCACGACCTTCCATCCGTTCTCGACGCCTTCCACAGCGCCGATCCAGAAAAGCCGACGTGCTTCATCTGCTACACCGTCAAAGGCTTCGGATTGCCCTTCGCAGGCCACAAGGACAACCACGCCGGGCTGATGACGCCGCAGCAGATGGAGACGTTCCGCCAGACCATGGGTGTGCGGCCAGGTCACGAATGGGACAAGTTCGAAGGCCTGCAACCGGCAACGGAACAACTGCAGTCGTTCCTCGATCACGTGCCGATCGCCGCCGGAAGCCCGCGGCGTCTCACGGCGTCTCCCGTCGAGGTACCGGACAACCTCGCGGTGACCATCCAGCCAGCCATGTCGACGCAAACCGGCTTCGGCGCCATCCTCAATGAAATCGGGCGTGGCGACAGCGAATTTAGCCGCCGCATCGTCACGACGTCACCCGACGTGACGGTGTCGACCAATCTCGGCCCTTGGGTGAACCGGCGCGGCCTGTTCGCCCGAAAGGCGATGGCCGATACCTTCAAGCGCGAACAGATCCCTTCGACGTTCAACTGGGAGTTTTCGCCGAAAGGCCAGCATATCGAGCTCGGCATTGCCGAGATGAACCTGTTCATCCTGCTGTCGGCGCTTGGGCTGTCGCACACGATCAACGGCGAACGCCTGCTGCCGATCGGAACCCTCTACGATCCCTTCATCGCGCGCGGCCTCGATGCCCTCAATTACGCCTGCTATCAGGATGCACGCTTCATCGTCGTTGCGACACCGTCGGGCATAACGCTTGCAGGCGAAGGCGGCGCGCACCAGTCGATCGCCGAGCCGCTGATCGGGCTCGCGCAGGACGGGCTCGCCAGCTTCGAGCCCGCTTATGTCGACGAGCTCGCCGCCATTGTGCGATGGGCCTTCACCTATATTCAGAAAGACGGCGATGCGGCGCCATCGGAGCGGAACTGGCTGCGCGACGAAACCGGCGGCTCAGTCTATCTGCGGTTATCGACGCGGCCGATCGAGCAGATCAGGCGGCAGATGACGCCCGAATTGCAGCAGCAGATGGTCGACGGCGCCTATTGGCACCGTAAACCTGGCCCGAATTGTCAGGTCGTCGTCGCCTATACCGGCGCGGTTGCGCCGGAAGCGATCGAAGCTGTCGGCCTGATGGCCGAGGATCGCCGCGACGTTGGGCTGCTGGCCGTCACCTCCGCAGATCGCCTCAACGCCGGCTGGACTGCCGCGCAGCGCGCGCGGGAACGCGGGCTCGTGCATGCGCGCTCGCACATCGAGCGCCTGCTCGCCGACGTGCCGACGAATTGCGGCATCGTCAGCGTTCTTGACGGCCATCCGGCGACATTGGCCTGGCTTGGCGCAGTCGCCGGCCATCGCGTGCGGCCGCTCGGTGTCGAGCATTTCGGCCAGACCGGCTCACTAGCCGATCTTTATCGCCACTATGGCATCGACACGAATGCCGTCGTCGCGGCGGCGCAGGCGATCGCGCCCGGCCGCCCGATCCGGCATCTCAAGGCGTTGCCCTGAGCTCCGCTACATCATCATTCCCATTCCGAACAGCATGGCTGGAATGGCAAGGATAACGACCCAGACAATGATCGCGCAGATGATAACGGCGATTGTGTAGATCAGGGCATTGTTGGATGCCGGCTTCATCGACGCGCCGATGCCGGTGTACAGCAGGTACAGGCTGTACAGGCCGAGGATCGACAGAAAGCTCAGCGCCGGAAGAATATTGAAGACGCCGGCAAGCCAGGCTGCGGTCGGCGCATAGGCCGACACTTTCATGGCGCTCTGGAGATTCTTGCGGGCACCAAATGTGCCGGCGAGAAAATCGATGATGTAGCCGACAACGAAGAAGCCTATCAGCGTCAATACGTAAACCACGACGGCACGAAAGAGCCCGAGGCCAATTCCGATCCGCGCGCCACCGATGCCGATGATCGATGTGCCGATAAAAGTGCAAATTGGCGCAATGGCTGCCAGAATCGCGACATAGTTCGAAAGAAGATAGCCGGCGTCGCCCGGCTCGGAGTCAATTTTCGCCCATTCCGATTTGGGCTGCAGCAGGATCCCCTTGATTCTGTCCACGAGATTCATGACACCCCTCCATTGATCCGCGGCCGATTATAGACGTTTTTGATCCTCCAAAATCATCGCCGAGGCCTTTTCCGCAATCATCATTGTCGGTGAATTGGTATTTCCGGATGTGATCGACGGCATAACCGAGGCATCAACAACCCGCAGTCTTTCCATGCCAATGACCCGGAGCCGGGCATCGACCACCGCCCGCGTATCGTCCTCCCGGCCCATCCGGGCCGTCCCTACGGGATGGAAAATGGTGGTCCCGATGTCGCCTGCCGCCTTTATCAGGCCGGCCTCGTCGTCATCCCGCACCGAATCGCCGGGGAGATATTCGACCGGCGCGTATTTTTGCAGCGCGGGCTGCCGCACGATCCTGCGCGTGACCCGGATCGCATCGGCGGCGACATGCTGGTCCTCCGGCGTCGACAGGTAGTTCGGACTGATCGCCGGTGGCGCCGCTGGATCGGCTGACTTAAGCGTGAGCTCACCGCGGCTGGTCGGGCGGACATTGGTCACGCTCGCGGTAAAGGCCGGAAACGGGTGCAGCGGCTCGCCGAACTTGTCGAGCGACAATGGCTGTACGTGATACTGAATATTGGCGCGATCCTGGGTCGAATCGGACCTGGTAAAGGCGCCAAGTTGCGACGGTGCCATTGTCATCGGCCCGCGCCGGCGCAATGCATAGTTCAATCCCATTCCCAGTCGATTGAACAGCGAGGCGTAGGTCTCGTTCAGCGTTTTCACGCCCGATACTTTGTAAATCATGCGTTGCTGCAAATGATCGTGCAGGTTGGCCCCGACTCCCGATCTGTCGAGCGCGATCGGGATACCAAATTCCGATAACTGGTGTGCCGGACCTATTCCCGACAACATCAAAATGTGCGGGGAGCCGATGGTCCCGGCCGCGAGAACTACTTCGCGACGGCTGCGCGCACTGCGTTGCTCGCCATTCTGCCGCCAGCGCACGCCGGTGACACGCCTGCCCATCAGCTCCAGCCCTTCGACAAGGCAGCCGGTTTCAAGCTGGAGATTTTGCCGATGCAGAACCGGCTTGAGGAATCCGCGCGCCGCCGACCAGCGCCGGCCGCGCTTCTGATTGACGTGAAAATAACAGATGCCTTCGTTGTCGCCGGTGTTGAAGTCATCGACGGAGGGAATGCCGTATTGATTGGCTGCTTCCCGGAAAGCGTCGAGGATTTCCCAACTCAGCCGCGGATATTCGACACGCCATTCACCGCCGGCCGCATGATGTTCGCTTTTGAGGAAGTGATCGACATGCTTGCGGAAGTAAGGCCGCACGTCTTCCCATGACCATCCCGGCAGGCCGAGCTGGCGCCAGTTGTCGTAGTCGGCCGACTGGCCGAGCATGTAGATCATGCCGTTAATGGCCGAAGAGCCACCCACCACCTTGCCGCGCGGATAGTTCAGGCTGCGCCCATTCAGCCCCGGCTGTGCCTCGGTCTTGAGCAGCCAGTCGGCGCGCGCATTTCCGATGGCGAACAGATAGCCCACCGGAATGTGAAACCAGATCCAGTTGTCGTTGCCGCCCGCCTCCAGCAGGAGCACGCGATTGCCGGGATCGGCGGACAGCCTGTTGGCCAGCACGCAACCGGCCGAGCCTGCGCCCACAATAATGTAGTCAAATTCGCCTTCGATCGATGTCACATCCGCACTCGCTTCCCTGCACCCCAACGCGGACTTTACCGCCCTCGGCGGGACTTGCTAGGCTGGGTTCTCAGTGGCGCACCGTGCGTGCGCCGCCTTAAACCGGAACGGCGGTTCCGAATTCAATCTGGCCTTTGAGGTCGTACCCGGCGTTTTTTGCGCCGAGGAGAACCGCCATGTTTCTGAGATTTTTCGCCTTTGTCAGTTTTCTGGCCGCTCTCGCGGGCGCGCCGCAACCATCGGCTGCCCGGGAGCAGATCACGGTCTTCGCAGCGGCATCATTGAAGAATGCGCTCGATGACACAAATGCCGCCTTCGCGAAAGCGACAGGCGTCAAGGTGACCGTGAGCTATGCCGCAAGCTCGGCGCTCGCCAAACAGATCGAGCAGGGCGCACCGGCCGACATATTTATCTCGGCGGATCTCCAGTGGATGGACTACCTCGGCGAACGAAAGCTCATCAAGCCGGATACCCGCTTCAACCTGCTCGGAAACAAGCTGGTATTGATTGCACCCGCGGCTTCCAGGATCGGCAATGCGTCCATCGGCCCGGGTTTCGACATCGCGAAGCTCGCAGGTTCGGGCCGCATCGAGGTCGCCGACGTCAATGCTGTGCCCGCCGGACGCTACGCCAGGGCCGCGCTTGAAAAGCTGGACGCCTGGGCGAAAGCCGAGCCGAAGCTCGCGCAGGCGGAGAATGTCCGGGCCACGCTCGCGTTCGTCGCGCGCGACGAGGCACCGATAGGAATCGTCTACGAAACCGATGCCAAGGTCGAGCCAAAGGTGAAAGTCGTAGGTGCATTTCCTGACGACTCTTATCCTCCGGTGATATACCCCGTCGCGGCTACCGCCATCACCGCCAAGCAGAGCGTCTCGCAGTATCTCCATTTCCTGCGGACTCCGGCTGCCAAGGCGATTTTTGAGAAGTACGGCTTCAGTTTCCTGATAAGGCCGGTGTCATAGGCGGTATTCGTCGCGTGCTCGAATTGTCGCCCCAGGACTGGACTGCAATCGAGCTCTCGCTGCGGGTTGCGGTCGTGTCGACGCTGATTGCGATGCCGTTCGGCATCGCAATCGCCACAGTGCTCGCGCGCGGGTCATTCTGGGGCAAATCGGCGCTCGACGCTTTCGTTCATTTGCCACTGGTGCTCCCGCCGGTGGTCACGGGTTATCTGCTCCTCATCACCTTCGGTCGCAAGGCGCCGGTTGGCGCTTTCCTTGCGGATCATTTCGGAATTGTCTTTTCATTCCGCTGGACCGGCGCCGCGCTGGCCTGCGGTGTGATGGCGTTCCCGCTGATGGTTCGTGCCATACGGCTGTCGATCGAAGCCATCGACCAGCGGCTCGAACACGCAGCGGAGACACTCGGTGCTAACCGTGTCTGGACCTACGCGACCGTCACGTTGCCATTGGCATTACCCGGCATCATTGCGGGCATGATGCTTGCTTTCGCGCGCGCTCTCGGCGAGTTCGGGGCAACCATTACCTTCGTTTCCAATATTCCCGGCGAGACGCAGACGATTTCGGCGGCGATCTACACGCTCACCCAGGTGCCGGGCGGCGATGCTGCCGCACTTAATCTTGTCATCGTGGCAATCATCATCTCGTTTGCAGCGCTGCTTGCATCGGAGTGGTTCGCGCGGCGTGCGGCCGCAAGGCTGCATGGGAGCTGACCATGCTTGCAGTCCGGGCGGAGAAGCAATTCGGCGAATTTTCAGTGAACGTCTCGTTCACCGGCGACACGCTGGCGACGGCGCTGTTCGGCCCTTCCGGCGCCGGCAAGACCAGCGTCATCAACATGATCGCCGGTCTTGTAATGCCCGACCGTGGCCGTATCGCTCTTGGCGACGATGTCCTGTTCGACAGCGCCACCGGCATCAATGTGCCCGTCTGGCGCCGGCATATCGGTTATGTTTTTCAGGAAGGCCGGTTGTTTCCGCACTTCTCGGTGAAGCGAAATCTGGACTATGGCCGCTGGATCAGCGGCCACCGCAGCGACCCCAGGCAATTCAGTCATGTGACTGAATTGCTCGACATCGGCCATTTGCTTGACCGCCGGCCGGGCAAGTTGTCGGGCGGCGAGCGTCAGCGTGTCGCCGTCGGCCGCGCACTCCTTATGCAACCGCGCCTGCTGTTGCTTGACGAGCCGCTGGCTTCCCTCGACGCGGCTCGCAAGCATGACATCCTCCCCTACCTGGAGCGTCTGCGCGACGAGGCGCGCGTGCCCCTGATCTATGTCAGCCACAATGCCGCCGAGATAAAACGCATCGCGAGCCGCGTCGTACGCCTCGAGGCCGGAAGAGTCGTTGAAACGGGCGGCATCGGGCTACTCGACGGCGTGCGGGCCGATGTGCTTGCCTGAGGAATGTTTCCGCCGGAACGAATTGTCTGCCTGACCGAAGAAACGGTCGAGACACTTTATCTGCTGGGCGAAGATCGCCGCATTGTTGGTGTATCGGGCTATGCCGTGCGGCCGCCGCAGGTGAGGCGCGAGAAGCCGCGCGTCTCGGCGTTTATCTCGGCCGATGTACCGAAGATTCTCGACCTTAAGCCGGATCTGGTTCTGACGTTTTCCGATTTGCAGGCCGACATCGTCGCCGAGCTGATCCGCAAGAATGTCGCCGTACATGCGTTCAACCAGCGCGACGTGGCCGGCATATTCAACATGATCCGCACCCTCGGCGCGCTCGTCGGCGCAACAACAAAAGCGGAGGCCTTGGCCAGTTCCCTCGCTGACCACATTGACGAGGTCCACGAGCGCTCGCTGCGTCTGCCGCGACGCCCCCGCATCTATTTCGAGGAATGGGACGAGCCGATGATTTCCGGCATTGCCTGGGTGTCGGAGCTGATCGACGCCGCGGGCGGCATCGACGTCTTTCCACAACTCGCCGCGCGCAAAAATGCCAAGGATCGGATCGTCTCGCCTGACGATGTGATCGCCGCTCGACCGGACGTCATCGTTGGATCCTGGTGCGGCAAGAAATTTGTGCCGGGAAAAGTCACGGCCCGGCCGGGCTTTGCCGAAGTTCCCGCCGTCGCCACCGGCTGGTTGCGTGAAATCAAATCGACGCTGATCCTGCAGCCGGGCCCGGCTGCATTAACTGATGGGCTCGATGCAATGGCCTTGATCATCAAAGATTGGGCCGAACACCGTGCGGCGGCCTGCCAATCAGACGATGGCAATGACGGCCGCAGGCGTGCTAAGAATTGCCCGGACAGATAAAGGAATCGAGCCGATGCCGCCGATCGACAAGCGTGCAAATCTCCGGACGGACCTGCTGCTGGTAGCCTTCTTGATTGCCCTGAATGTGGCAGCACGGCTGCTTCCGCACGCACCGGGCTTCCTGCCGGTGGCAGCGAGCGGCCTGTTCGCCGCGCGCGTGCTGAGCATCCCGGTGCTCGCACTTCTTGTGCCCGTCCTGGGCATGATTTTGAGCGACATGGCTCTGCCGGGCGAGGATTGGCGCGTTCAGGCGGTCGGCTTTGCCGCCATCGCCATCCCGGCCATCGCCGGCATGGCGACACGCCGCTGGCGCGGTGTCGTTCCGGTGGTAGCCACGATGATCCCGTGCTCGATTCTCTTCTTCCTGCTGTCAAACGGCGCCGTGTGGGCCTTCAGCGGCATGTATTCATTGACGTGGCAGGGGCTCGTCCAGTGCTACGTCGCGGCGCTGCCGTTCCTCGACAAGACGGTGCTCGGCGACCTGTTCTGGACCGCCGTTCTGTTCGGTGGCGCCTGGCTGGTTCAGCATCTGCCGACGTTGTCGCGGCGCGCGCTCTAGCCGAGATATTTCTGAATCTGTCTCCGCAGCGCTTCGAAGCGGCCGGCCAGTCCTGCCTGCTCTTCAGGCTCCGCAAGCCTCAGGCCGACGGTCGTGACGTGGCCGTCCTCAACTTTGTGTGCGAGCAACGCAATCGGCCCGAGCTCGACGATATCGCCTGTTTTTGACCGGCGGTGAAGCTGCTCGCTGAAATAATCGGCAAGCGTCACCTCATTGTGATCGGCGGCGACCTGCAGTCCGTAAATATCCGCCAGGGCGCCGAGTGTCGCATTGCCCGGCACGAAAAAATCACCGAGCAGCCGCGGATCGGGCGCGGAAGGCGGCGGCATCTTGACGAAGAAGCGATCGAGCCCCTGCGCCTTTTCCGGCGGGGCGAGCAGATAAACATAGTCGCCCTCGCGCACAGGCTGCGCCTCAGCAGGGGTGAGAATTTCTCCGCTGCGGATGACCAAAGTCGGCCGCGCCCAGGTCGGAATCAAACCACGGCGCAGGTAGGGACTGTTGGGAGGCACCGGATATCCGACGATCTCGCGCGCCAGCTGTCCCGGCAGATCAAGCTCCACGCGCCGCGGCAACGGATCGGCCCGCGCGAACGACATGTCGAGCTTGCGGGCGGCGAGTGCGACCGTCCAACCCTGAACCAGCAGCGACAACAGGACCACGACAAAGGCGACGTCAAAAAACAGCGTGGCTCCCGGCAATCCCACCAGCATCGGGATCGATGCAAGAAAGATTCCCACCGCGCCGCGCAGACCGACCCAGGAAATGAACGTCATCTCACGCCATTGAAACTTGAACGGCGCGAGGCACAGGAACACGGCGGCAGGCCTCGCAACCAGCATGAGGACAACGGCTACCGCGATGGCGCTGAAGAAGCTGTAGGCGAGACGGTTTGGCCAGGCCAGCAGGCCGAGCAGAACGAACATCACGATCTGCGCCAGCCACGTGATGGCGTCGAGAAAGACAATCACGGAATTACGCGCGCGGGTCTGCATGTTGCCGACGACCAGTCCCGCCAGATAAACGGCGAGGAAGCCGGACGAGTGCAGGATGTTTGCCAATGCAAAAATGACGAGCGCGCTAACCGCAACGAAGGGCGCATGCAGGCCTTGCGCGAGCGTCAGGCGATTGATCACGAATGCGATAATTCGGCCGCCCAAAAAGCCCATGATGCAGCCGAGGACGGCGTCGCGCAGGAAGGTTATCAGCGCATGCAACCAGCTCTGGTTACCGACCAGCAGAATCTCGACCAGCAGCAACGCAAGAAAAATGGCGAATGGATCGTTCGTACCTGACTCCACTTCGAGCACGGCGCGGACGCGCGGACGCAGCCTCAGGCCGCGCGCGTTGATCAGGAAAAACACCGCGGCGGCGTCAGTCGACGCAATGACGGCACCGATCAGCAGTGCCTCGATCCAGTTGAGCTCAAGGACGTATTTGGCGACCGGCGCCGTCAGAATTGCCGTAATGAGCACGCCGACCGTAGCGAGAGTCACCGCCGGCGCCAGAACATTGCGGAA
Organism: Pseudolabrys sp.; assembly: GCA_035701845.1. GTDB lineage: Bacteria > Pseudomonadota > Alphaproteobacteria > Rhizobiales > Xanthobacteraceae > Pseudolabrys. The sequence goes on from DASSRJ010000033.1 coordinate 23,407, forward strand.
AGTTGCAAAGCGCGTGCGCAGGCCGCCATCGAACAGGATGAGAGCCAGCGCGATCGAGCCGACCGTATAGGCGACGCCGACATCGTCGAACTTAATGCCGCCCGGCCCGTTCTCGCCCGCCAGCATGCCGACCAGGAGAAAGACCAGCAGCAACGGAGCCCCGAAGCGCATCGCAATCAGGCTCGACAGGATGCCGGCAAGCACCAGCAAGCTGCCCAGCAAAATGACGAGGCTTACGCTGTCGAGCGAACCCATCACGCGAATCTCCTTTTGCTATAGGAGGGTTTCGCGCGCGTCCGGGCAACCGCAAACATCGCCACAGGCCGCTAAACGGTCAAAACGCCACCTTGTCGCCGCCCTTGAGCGACAGAATTTCACGCGCCTCGTCCGACGACGCTATTTCAAGCCCCAGACCCTCAAGAATCTTGCGAACCTGGGCGACCTGCTGGGCATTGGACTCGGCCAGTTTTCCCGGGCCGATCCAGAGCGAATCCTCCATGCCGACCCGGACATTGCCGCCGATGGCGGCCGCAATGGCCGCCACGCGCATCTGATTTTGCCCCGCACCGAGCACAGACCAATGATAGTTGTCGCCGAGAAGACGGTCCGCCGTGCGTTTCATCATCATGACGTCTTCAGGATGCGGCCCGATACCGCCGAGAATTCCGAACACCGACTGAACGAACAGCGGCGGCTTCACCAGGCCGCGGTCGAGGAAATGCCGCAGCGTGTACAGATGTCCGATGTCATAGCACTCGATCTCGAACCGGGTGCCGTTTCCCGCGCACGTGGTCAAAATGTACTCGATGTCGGCGAAGGTATTCTTGAACATGCCGCCGCGCGACCGCTCGAGATAGGGCTCCTCCCAGTCGTGTTTGAACTTGCCCTTGAACCGGGGAATCATTGGATAGAGACCGAAATTCATCGTGCCCATGTTGAGCGAGGCAACTTCGGGCTTGAACGTCGCGGCGGGACGAACGCGCTCTTCCGCGGTCATCGTCGGCGCTCCGCCGGTCGTGATGTTCACCACGACATCGGAGCGCTGCTTGATTACCTTGAGAAATGGGGCAAACGCTTCCGGCGTCTGATCCGGACGGCCATCCTGCGGGTTGCGCGCATGGAGATGCACAATCGCTGCGCCGGCCTCGGCAGCCCCGATGGCGGCATCCGCGATTTCCTGGGCCGTCACCGGAAGGTGCGGCGACATTGAAGGAGTATGAATTGAACCGGTAACAGCGCAGGTAATGATGACTTTACGCTTCGCCATGAGCTTTCCATCC